>JAIYDA010000069.1 GCA_027487735.1 Planctomycetaceae bacterium
ATTTCGGCTTTCTGGCCCACGAGCACGAGCACGGCGCGGTCGAGGGCGAGGGCGCTCTTTGCGGTCTGCGTGAGGGCAGCGGCATCGGCTTGCAGGCTGGCTTGCATGTCCTTCGCGATGGTGTCCCACGGCGCGCCGAAGGTCGCGAGGCTTGCCGCCCGGCTCGTCGTGCCTTGGAGGGTGGCAAAGTCGTCGACGGTGTCGGTGGCGAGGATCTTCTGGGCTTTGCTCAGCTCATCTTGCGAGAGGTCGCCACTTTGGATACGGGCAAGCTCGAAGAAGAGTTCTTTCAGCGCGGGGCCGGTCTTCTCGGTTTGCACCGCCGCGGATGCGGAGAACGTGCCCAGCACGCGCCGGTGCGTGAAGGCGCTGCGGGCTCCGTAGGTGTAGCTGTGCTTCTCGCGCAGGTTCTGGTTGAGGCGGCTGGTGAAGCTGCCGCCAAGGATGACGTTGAGCAGCTGCTGCTTCACGCGGTCTTGGCTTGCGAAGCTCTCGCCCGGGGCCATGAGCAGCACCATCGTCTGCGGCGCGTCTTCGCGATCGACGACGAAGACCTTGGGCGTTGCGCCGGACGTGGCAGTGAGCGCGTCAGCAGGCTTGGCGAAGCTGGGCGGCGCGCTGAAGGCCGGGAGCGGGGGCTTGGGCTGTGTCGATGCAGCGGCTTTGCCCAGCGAGCCAAAGTGGGCGTTCAGCAAGGCCCGGGCCTGCTGCTCGGTCACGTCGCCCGCGAGCACGATGGTCGCGCTGCGGAGGGCTTGCAGGGCCTCGGCGTGCGCGGCCCGCATGTCGGTGAGTGAGAGCGCTGCGACGGTGGATTCGGTGCCGGTTGCGGGCAGGCTCATCGCGTGCCCCTCGCCAAAGAGGGCGCGGAGGGCGACGTTGGTCGCGACGGTGCGGGGCTCGTCGAGGGCTTGCCGCAGGGCCTCAACCCGGAGTTTTTGCACGCGGCTGAAGTCGGCGTCCGCGAGCGCGGGCGAGGCGAGGGCGCGGGAGACGAGCGAGAAGACCCGGTCGGCGTTGCTCGCGAGCGAGCTGAAATCAATCGTGATGGTCTCGGTGCCCGCGCTGGCGTTCATCGACGCGCCGAGCGTGTCGAGGGCTTGGGCGAAGGCTTTGCCGTCCAGCGTGCCTTGGGCGTCGCTGATTCCCTCGCTGAGCATGCTTGCCATGAGGGCGGAGCGTCCGCTCTGGTTCAGGGCATCGAGCGGCACGCCCGGACCGTGGCTGAGCACGAGCGTTGCTTGCACGAGCGGGATGCCCTGCTTGGGCAGCACCAGGGCCTGCATGCCGTTGCTGAGCGTGAAGCTGATGGGGGCGGGGGGGCCGAAGGGCTGCTGCGGGCCCGACTCTGGGCGCGTGTCGCGGCCGCTCTCGGCGCGCTCGGGCTCTTCGGGAAGCACCGTTTGGATGAGTCGAGCGTCGGGGCGCAGCACGGCGTTGGCCCAGGCCTTGACGCCCGCGGCGGTGGCACCCCTGTAGAGGTTCAGCTCGCGCTGCAATCCATCGGGCTGGTTCCAGAAGTAGTTGTAGCTGTTGAGCTTGTCGGCCCGTGCCTCGATGGACTGCAAGCCCGAGACGATCGCGAGTTGCTTCTGCGTGCGCAGGCGATCGAGCTCGTCGCTCGTGAGGCCCGTGGTGCGGATGCGGGCGATCTCTTCGTCTACCACTTGCTCGATCTTCGCGAGGTCGGCGGTGGGCAGGGCGAGCACCATGATGCGGAAGACGCTGGACATCGCGCTGTTGTCCTGGCTTGCCTGCACCTCGGCGGCGAGGCCTTCTTGCACCACCAGTCGCTGGTAGAGGCGGCTTGCCTGACCATCGGTGAGGGCCGCGGCGAGGAGGTGCATCTCGGCGTCGCCCGATTGCAGCTCACCCGGGCTGTGATAGCTGAACATGAGCGCGGGCAACTGCACGCGATCGAAGCTCGTGCTGCGGAGCGTGCGGTCGAGCGTGGGAGTGGGGGCCTGGGCCTGCGGGGCGATGTTGCCGCGTGGCAGGTCGCCAAAGAGCTTCTCGATGAGCTGCTTGGTGGGCTCGACGTCAAAGTCGCCGCTCACGACGAGCGTGCAGTTGGCGGGGGCATAGAAGCTGCCGAAGAAGTCTTTCACGTCCTGCACGGTCGCGGCCTCAAGGTCGCTGTGCGTGCCGATGACGCCGTTGTGGTAGGGGTGGCTTTTGGGATAGAGCAGCTGGAGGCTTGCCTCGTAGGCCTTCATGTACGGGGCGTTCTCAACGACCTGGCGGCGTTCGTTGCGCACGACCTCGCGCTGCGTGTCGAGCTTTTCCTGGGTCATGGTGATTGCCATGTCCTCCAGGCGGTCGGCGTCGAGCCAGAGGAGCGTGGGGAGCAGGTTGCTCGGGCCGCTGGAGAAGTAGTTCGTGCGGTCGAGGCTGGTGCTCGCGTTGTTCTGCCCGCCCCCGGTCTCCATCAGCACATCGAACTGATTGCCCGGCACGCGCGTGGTGCCCATGAACATGAGGTGCTCAAAGAGGTGCGCAAACCCGCTGCGGCCCGGCGGCTCGTTGCGAGCGCCGACGTGGTACCACAGGTTGATGCAGGCCTTGGGAATGCTGCGATCCTGATGCAGGATGACGGTGAGCCCGTTGGGCAGCTCGTACTTCTCGTGGGGCAGCGTGGCGGCGGGCTGCTGCGCGAGGGCGAGGGTGGAGGCCTGGGCGAGAGCGAGCGAGGCATGCGATGCGCACCAGGGCGAGGCAAGGCTCGTGAGCGCGAGGTTGGGTGATGCGAGGCCCGCAAGGGCAGCGAGCGAGAAGGCGAGGCGCGGATTGCGGATGGGCATGGGGGAAAGATAGAGGGGCGACGTTGCATGCGTCGCCTCTTTCCTTCCGCGTATCTCGTGCACTCAGCAAGTGCGATCACGGCCTTTGCGGCGCCGCTTGGCTCAGCTTTGCCTGGCTCTGCATCGCCTCCAGCACGTTGGCAGACGTGTACGCGTTGCTTAGCCACGGCGCCTTCATGCCCGGACGCTCGATCACGAGCAGCGGAATGCCGGTTTGCCCATAGCTGCGGAGCAGTTCCCAGCCAGGCGCATCGGTGGATGTGAGATCAACCTCGATGGGCACCACGTTCGGAGCCGTGAGGGCTTCGATGACATCGTCGGTGTTGAGTGCGGTGGCCTTGAGAGTCTTGCAGTTGAGGCACCAGTCGGCGGTAAAGTCGAGCACGATGGTCTTGCCCTCTTTGCGTGCCTGCGCCAGCAGCGTGGGCTCAAAGTCTTTCCAGATTTGGGCGCGGAAGGCTGCGTCGGTCTGGGCACGGGCCCACATCACGCTGGAGCCCACGAGCAACAAGGCGACGAGCGAGAAGATCGCCCGCCGCGGCGCGCTCTTCGTAATGCCAAACGTGCGGAATGCCAGCCAGCCGCTCGCGCACAGCACGATGAGCGCGATCATCCACCAGTGCAGCACCTCCGACAGATAGGGCATGCTCTTGGTGAGGCTGCTGAGGCCCGTGGCGAGGAAGAAGATGCTGACGGCGACCATCAGCAGGCCCATCACCTGCTTCAGCAGCTCGCTCGCGGGGCCTGTGCGGGGCAGCCACGCCACGAGCTTGGGGGCGATGCTCAGGATGGCGTAGGGCAGGGCCATGCCCACGCCGATGGCGCCGAAGGTGGCGATCGTCACGCCAAACGAGCGGCCCAGGGCCCAGCTCATCGCGGTGCCCATGAAGGGTGCAACGCAGGGGAGTGCGAGCACAGCCGTCAGCACGCCAAAGCCGAAGGAGCCGCCCACGCTGTCGTGCTTGGGGTTGAGGGTGTAGACCCAGTTGGGCAGCCCAACGTCAAACACGCCCAGCATGCCCAGGCCCATGCAGAAGATGAACACGCCCACGCCCAGCGCAAACCACCAGAGCGAAAAGAGCTGGCTGCCCGCGACAAAGCGATTGGAGTACCCGAGCACACCTCCCACCAAAAGCCAGAACGACACCACGCCCAGCGACATGATGAGCCCGAGCAGGATGCGCCGCTGAGCCGTGCCCGCGCTCTTCTGCAGGCCGATGATCTTGATGGGAATGACAGGCAGCACGCAGGGCATGAGGTTCAGCAAAAACCCGCCCACCGCTGCGATGAGCAGCACGATCGCAAAGCCAAACCCCGCGGTGTTGATCCGCAGGTTGAGGCCAAAGTCGTTGATCACGAGCACCGAGCCCGAGGCCTTGCGGCCCGGGGTGTTGTCGCCCGTTTCTCCCGCGTTGAGGCGCGCGAAGGCCGAGGCATCGAACGTGGCGAAGATGTCGCTGGGGGTGCGCTGGGCGGCACCCCCAATCTTCAGTGGGATGGTGAAGGTCTCGGTCTCGGGGCGCTCGCAGGAGCGATCGTCGCAGGCTTGGTAGCCCACGCTCACGGTGAGGGTAATCTCGCCCGGGCTGGCAACGTTGTCTTCCACCAGCAGCGGCACGAACGCGACGGCGCCATCTTTGAAGACGCCAAAGGGCTCGGGCTTGCCAGAGAGCACAAGGTCGATGTTGACCGTCTCCGACGCGGGCCACTGCACCTTGCCGACGCGCACGCCCTTGCCCTCGACGGTGATGCTGGTGGGATATGCCGGAAACTCGCCCCAGCTCGGAGGAATCACGGGGTCGTTCGTGTTGATCTTCCAGCCGTGCGCGATGTCAAACTCGACGGCGAGCACCGCGTTGTCGCCCGGGGCGAGGGTGGTTGCGTCGGACACGACGCGCACGGTGACCTTCGGCGCGTCGGCTGCGCCCGGGGCCTTGAGCGCAAACTCATCGCTTAGGCCCTTGCCTGCGGACTGCGCGAGTGCGGGGGCTTGCCACCCGGGTAGGGCGACCAGGCACGCAAGGAGCAGGGCCGCAAGCCAGCGGAACGTGCGTGGCATCGCGTGGGCGGGCTCCTGGTTGGGGTGCGAGCTGCGGAGCAGGGTTGGTCGGGCGTGCAAGGTGGGCATGGAGCTGGACTTTCGATCCCGGGCGAGCAAAACGGATACGCAGGAGTCTACGAACGCCGGGTGCTTGGGTGAATATGGGGGCTTGCAGGCACAGGTGCTTGGCTGGTCTACGCCCGAGGGCAGGGGTGCGTTCGGGGTTGGCAGCCTTGCCAGTTGAGAAACCGCGATGGGTGCAGGCAAAGAGGCAGCGTGTCCGATAGAAGAAGCCAAAGGCATGAGCGACCTACTCGACCAAGGAGCAATCGACGCATTGCTGGCGCAAGCGGCGGCTTCGCCTGCGGGTGAGGGTCCGCGCGGGCCCGAGCTCATCTTTAGTCGCAAGCAGCGCGACCCGGAGACGACCGAAATCCGGGTGTATGACTTCAAGCGCCCCGAGCGCGTGAGCAAAGACCAGATGCGGGCCCTGCAGACGCTGCACGAGGGCTTTGCGCGCAACTTTGGTGCGAGCCTGAGCGGCTTTCTGCGCACCATCGTCGAGGTCAAGGTCGCCACGTGCGAGCAGATGACCTACAGCGAGTTTACCAGCGGCTTGCCCAACCCCACGAGCTTCAACCTCGTGGGTGCGGAGGGGCTCGAGGGGCAGATGTGCCTGGAGGTCAGCCCGCTCATCATCTATCCGATCATCGATCGCTTGCTCGGGGGCAGCAGCCAGGAGCTGTTCATCCCGCAGCGCCCGATGACGCAGATCGAGACCAGGCTCATCAACAGCGTGACAAGCCGGGGGCTAGTTGCGCTGACTGAGGCGTGGGTCACGATGAAGCAGCTGACCTTCCGCATCAACAGCACCGAGAGCAACCCGCAGCTGGTGCAGATCGTGCCTCCCAACGAGGTGGTCGTGGTGATCGCGTTCGAGCTGAAGCTGGGCAACCGCGCGGGCACGATGAACCTGTGCATCCCCTTCAACGTCATCGAGCCCTTCATGGACCAGCTCAGCAGCCAGAACTGGTTTACGTCTGCCAAGAACACGCGCAGCAAAGAGACCGAGGCCCTCATCAAGAAGAACCTGCAGCGGGCACCGATGCAGGTCACGGGCTTGCTTGCGGAGACGACCATGACCGTGGGCGAGCTGCTCACGCTCACGCCCGGAGACATCGTGGTGACCGAGAAGCGGGCGAGCACGCCCGTGCTGGTCAGCGTCGAGGGCGAGAAGAAGTACTTCGCGCAGATCGGTCAATATCGCGGCAACCGCGCGCTGCGCGTGCTGCGCGAGGTGACGGAGACGGATCGTGTCTGAGGATTACCCTGGGCACGCAGGCAGCACGCGCAGCAACATCGACAAAGGCCCGGGCAACAACAAGTAAGGCGTTGCTATACTTCGCTCATGGCCCGTCTTCGTGCACCGCAACGCCGCGAGCAACTGCTTGATGTTGCTTCGGAACTCTTCGCGAAGCAGGGCTACGCGCGTGCGACGACGGCTGAGCTCGCGAAGGCCGCGGGCGTGACCGAGCCCATCATCTATCGCCACTTTGAGAGCAAGCGCGACCTGTTCGTGGCCCTTGTGGAGCGCACGGCAGAGCAGACGCGCGAGCACTGGCAGCGGCGCATCCGCGACAGCAAAGACCCCGCGACGCGTCTGCGCCGCCTGGTGGGCGAGAACCCGATGGTGAGCGATGCCCTGCGCACGAACTATCGCGTGTTCTTGCAGGCGATTACGGAGACGCAGGACGCGAAGATTCGCAAAGCCGTGCACGCACACCTGGAGGAGCTGCACGCGTTCTTGCAAGCCGAGGTCGAGGCGGCGCAGGAGGAGCGGCGCGTGCTGAGGTTGTTTAGCGCCGAGACCATCGCGTGGATTCTCGTGCACCTGGGCCTGGGCTATGGCGTGATGGACGCACTGAAGTTCCCCAACAAGCCCGGGCATGGCGACCGCGTGCAAGAGCTCATCGAGCGCATGCTGGTGGGGCACCGGGGCGAAGAGTAATGCTCATCTGAAGCGTGCCCGCGAGCAGCGAGCCCAGCACAGCCCGTCAACTCACGGCGAGGTCAAGCACCTCAAGCTCTGCCCGCGTGCTGCCCTGAAAGGTGTTGAGCTTCGGGCGGGCGAGCACGTCCACGCGCTGCCCCATTCGCAGCTTGGGCACGAGCTCGCCCTTGCCCCACGCGATGCTCCGCAGCGTGGCCCCGCGTCCTGGTGCGTGCGCCCCATCGCCCTCGTCCAGCAGCATCGCCATGTGCTTGTTCGTCTTGCCCAGGTGCTCGGGGCGGCTCGCGATGCGTAGCCCCCGCAGCAGCAGCACGATGCCCGGGTTGTCGCGCCCGAAGGGGCGAAGCTGGTCGAGGGCGCGGACCTCCTGCACGCTCAGGTCGTGCAGCACCGCCTCGCAGTCATACTGCTTTCGCGCCACAAGCGAGCCCGCGGGCAGCATCTGGTTCACCACCTCGACAAACTGCCCCGCAAAGCCCGCAAACTGCTCGCTCGTGCACTGCATCCCCGCTGCCATGTCGTGACCGCCAAACTTGCCAAGATGGCTCGCGCACCGCGCGAGCGCGGCGTGCAGGCTCACGCCATCCACGCTGCGGCCCGAGCCGTGGCACAGCCCGTCATGCTCAGCGAGCAGCACCGCCGGGCGGTGATACTTCTCCACAAGCCTCGAGCAGACGATGCCCACGACCCCCGCGTGCCACCCCTCGTGCCGCAGCACGATCGCCCGGCGAGCGTCGGTCGTCATGCCCTCGCGCTCCGCGAGCTCGCACGCTTGCTCAAAGATTGCAAGCTCGGTGCGTTTGCGGTGCTGGTTCTGCTGGCTCAGCTGCAGCGCAAGCTCCGCGGCGCGGTCGCCCGCTGCGGTCGTGAGCAGCTCCACAGCCTCGCGCGCGTGCCCCATGCGTCCGCAGGCATTCAGCCTCGGCGCGAGCTGAAAGCCCACCTGCTCTTCGTCCACGCTCTGGTCGTCCAGCCCGCTCGCAGCAATGAGCGCCCGCAGCCCCTCGATGCGACTGGACCGCAGCCGCCGCAAGCCAAACCGCGCGATGACGCGATTCTCGCCCACCAGCGGCACCACGTCGGCAATCACGCCCAGGCTGCACAGGCCCAGCAAGTCGAGCAGCAGCTCGCGCTGCCCCTCGGGCAGCCTGGGCCCGCCATTCGCGAGCGCGAGGATGCGCCACGCGAGCTTGAAGGCCACGCCCGCCCCGCAGAGGTCTTGAAATGGATAGTCGCACCCGGGCAAACGTGGATGCACGAGCGCAAACGCCTCGGGCAGCAGCGCGTCGCCCGCGCTGGCATGCGCAAAGTTGTGATGATCGGTGATGATGAGCTCGACCCCGCGCTGCTTCGCCACCAGCGCAGGCTCCAGAGCCGTGATGCCGCAATCCACCGACACGATCACCTTCGCCCCCGCGTCGCACAGCTCGCCCATCGCGCCGCTGGAGAGGCCGTAGCCCTCCTCCAGGCGATGGGGCACGTAGGTCCGCACGTCGGTCGCGTGCGACACCGCCCGCAGCGTGTGATACAGGATCGCCGATGCGCTCACGCCATCGACGTCGTAGTCGCCATAGATGAAGATCCGCTCGCCCTGCCGCGCCGCATGCAGCAGGCGCTGTGCCGCGTCGTCCAGGTTCGAGAGCAGGCTGGGGTTGTGCAGGTGCAGCAGCGAGGGCGCGAGAAACGCCTGCACCTGCGCCTCGGGCATGCCTAGCGAGCCCGCCATGCCGCGCGCCCGCAGCACGCGCTGCAGCAGGGGTAGGGCCATGCCGCCAGAGCTTGCGTTGCTGCGTGGCAGCCACCAGGCGTCCAGCCCGCGCACGGCTTCTTCGCGCGAGCCTTCACGCTGCGCAGCCTCTGCGAGCGAGCCCGCGTGCGGTGCGTCGTCGGTGCTTGCGCACGCCGCGATGGGGCCTTCTGCGTCCTGCACGCCCAAAGTTGCTGCCTCCGTGCTGCCAACAGCGATCTTGACGAATCCGCACGATCGCCCATCCGGCCCGATCGCACGTGCGAACGATACGCCATGGTCCGACTCACCAAGATCTATACGAAGACAGGCGACAACGGCACAACAGGCCTGGCAACTGGCGAGCGCGTGCCCAAGCACGACCTCCGCGTCGAGGCTTACGGCACCGTCGACGAGGCGAATGCCGCGATCGGCGTCGCTGTGCTTGCCTGCGGCGAGCGCACGCAGCTGCACGAAGAGCTCCGCGCGGTGCTCGTGCCCATCCAGCACGACCTGTTCGACGTCGGTGCCGATCTCGCCACGCCCTTTGCCGCCAACGAGGCCCCGGGCACCAAGCTCCGCATCATCCAAAGCCAAGTCGATCGCCTGGAACGAACGATCGATCACTTCAACGAGAGCCTCGCCCCGCTCACGAGCTTTGTGCTGCCTGGCGGCACGCCTCTCTCGGCCCATCTGCACGTTGCCCGCACCGTGGTGCGCCGCGCCGAACGCATCGCCTGCGCCCTGCTCGATAGCCGCCCGACGGAGGTCTCTCCCTTGGCGATGGTCTATCTCAATCGCCTGAGCGACCTGCTGTTTGTGCTCGGGCGCGTTGCGAATGACCACGGCAAGCACGACGTGCTCTGGAAGCCAGGCTCGACGCGGCAGGCGACGTAAGCGCACTCTTGAGACGAAAGAGCCTGCTCAGTGCGCCGCCCCCAGCAGCGTCCGCGTGTAGTCGTGCGCTGGTGCCTCGAGCACGCGCGTTGCCTCGCCCTGCTCCACGATCTGCCCGCGCTGCATCACCGCGATGGTGCCGCTCATGTGCCGCACCACAGCGAGGTCATGGCTGATGAAGAGATAGCTCAGCCCCAGGTCGCGCTGCAGCTCCTTCAGCAGGTTCAGAATCTGCGCCTGGATGCTTACATCGAGGGCGCTCGTGGGCTCGTCGCACACCAGAAACGTGGGCTGCACCGCGAGCGCCCGCGCGATCACCGCACGCTGCTTCTGCCCGCCCGAGAGCTCGTGCGGAAACTTTTCAGCCGAGGCCGCCTGCAAGCCGCACCGCTCCAGCAGCTCACGCGCGCGCTCCGGTGCTTGCGCCTTCGCGCACAGCGCATGGGCGAGCATGGGCTCGGCGATTGCCTCCCCAATCCGCATGCGCGGGTTCAGGCTGCCCGCGGGGTCTTGAAAGATGATCTGCATCCGCCTGCGCAGGGCCCGGCGTGCGACTGCGGGCAGGTCGCTCGCGCTCGTCGCGAGCACCTCCTTGCCTTCAAACGTGCAACTGCCCGAGGCCGCGGGCACAAGCCCGAGAATCGCCCTGCCCACGGTGCTTTTGCCGCTGCCGCTCTCGCCCACGAGCCCCATCGTCTGCCCCGCAGCAAGCGAGAAGCTCACGTCGTCCACAGCCCGAACGAGCGAGGCCCCGCGCCCAAACTGCACGCGCAGCGAGCGGACCACAAGCAGGGGCGAAGGTGCGGCGTTTGGAGGCTGCATGCGTGCACGCAGCGTAGTGACCTAAAATCCGGGCCATGCCCGGACGCGTCTACCTCGAAACCTTCGGCTGCCAGATGAACGAGCTCGACAGCGAGCTCGTCGCGGGCCAGCTCCGCACGCTGGGCTATCGCTTCGTCGCAAGCAGCACCGAGGCCGACGTCGTGCTCTACAACACCTGCTCCGTGCGCGAGCACGCCGAGCAAAAAGTGTGGAGCCGCCTGGGCGAGATGCGCGTCCGCAAAGAGACCGACCCCACGCTGGTGGTGGGCGTGCTGGGGTGCATGGCAGAGCGCGACGGCGAGAAGCTGATGGACCGCATGCCCGTGGTCGACATCCTCTGCGGGCCTGGCGAGCTCGATAAGCTGCCCAGCCTGCTCGACAACGCCGTGCGCACGCGCCGCAGCCTCGCCCACGAGCTGGCCCAGGCCCGCGAGCGCGGGCAAGAAGATGCCGACGCGATCATCTCCGCAAGGCAGGTCGCGCTGCAGGGCAGCACCAGCCGCCGCAGCGCGACCCTCAGTGCTGCCCAAGACACGCTCGAACTGCTCGACCTCAGCCGGGCGATCACGCCCCGTGCGGGCACGCGCGTGTATGGGGCGGATGCTGCGCCCACCAACGCCGAGCTTGCCAATGGCGACGACGCGTCCGGCGCAGCGCGGCGCAGTGCCTACGTGCGCATCACGCGAGGCTGCAACAAGTTCTGCACCTACTGCGTCGTGCCCTTCACGCGCGGGGCCGAGGTGCACAGGCCGCCCGAGCACATCATCGACGAGTGCAAGAGGCTCGCCGACGCGGGCGTGATCGAGGTGACGCTGCTGGGGCAGACGGTGAACCACTACCGCTTCGAGCACGGCGCCGCCGTGACGGTCGGGGGCGTGCTGCAGCCCCAGAAGGGCCGCAGCTATCAGGGTGGGCACCGGCGCGACCCCTTCGCGGGCGATCGCGTGACGACCTTTGCCGATCTGCTGCGCCGCATCCACGACGAGGTTCCGGCGATCGCGCGTCTGCGGTTTGTCACCAGCTATCCGCGCGACTTTGGCGACGACGTGCTCGAAGTCATCCGCGACCATCCGCGCATCTGCCGCTACATGCACGTGCCGGTGCAGAGCGGGAGCGACCGGATCTTGCAGCTCATGAACCGGGGCTACACCGTGGGCGAGTACAAGGAGTTTCTCGCCCGCCTGCGGAGCTATCTGCACGAGCCCCACAAGGGAAGGCCCGTCACCATCAGCAGCGATTTCATCGTGGGCTTTCCCACCGAGACCGACGCCGACTTTGAGGCCACGATGCAGCTGGTGCGTGAGGAACGCTTCAAGAACAGCTTCATCTTCAAGTACTCGCCCAGGCCCGGCACCGTCGCGATCGACAAGTTCGCCGACGACGTGGCCGACAACGTGAAGCGCACCCGCAACAACGCCCTGCTCACGCTGCAGAACACCATCGCGCACGAGGTGAGCCAGGAAGCGGTGGGGGGCACCTTCGACTGCATGGTCGAGGGCCTGAGCCGTGCAACTTTGAAGAAGGCGGGCAAAACCGGCGCGCAGCTGCGCTCCGCAGGGCAAGTTGCCATCACCGTGGGCGGGCGCACGCTCTCCCGGGGCGTGTCTGCCCTCGCCGAGGAGAGTGGCGCAGCCTCGTGCAGCAGCACACGCAGCGAGGCCCTCGCGCCCGATGTGGACGATGAACTGCCCACCTCAGGCACCGTGCAGCTCGCGGCCCGCACCGACACCGACCTGATCGTGTTTCTCGACGTGCCCGCCGACCGCGCCGAGGCGATGGTGGGCACCATGCAGCGAGCCAAGATCGTGAGTGCCACGAACCTCGCCCTGCGAGGCGAGCTCGTGCGCACGCCATAACCACACGCTAGTACTCGTTCACATCCGCTGCAACGTCGGGATGCCAAGGCACGCCAGCCCATCCTCCAGCACGCGCTCCGCCAGCCCGCACAGCCGCAGCCTGCTCGCCCGCTGCGTAGGCGGCGCATCGATCACCGGGCACTGGTCATAAAAGACCGCGCACGCCTTCGCGAGTTCATACAGCATCTGGCAGAGGCGGTGGGGCTCAAGCGCATCCGCCGCGCTCTTGAGCGATTGCGGATACCTCAGCAGCGTGAGCGCGAGGGCCTTCTCGCTCGCGTGCTCGAGCACGAACGCCGCCCGCTCGTTCTGCACGGTCCCGCCCTCGCCCGCACCCGCCTTCTCGCGGATGCGCTTGAGCCGCACCAGCGCATAGAGCAAGTAAGGCCCCGTGTCGCCCTCAAACGCCAGCATCGCATCGACGTTGAACAGCACGTCCTTCACGCGATCGGTGCTCAGGTCGCTGTACTTGATCGCTGCGATGCCCACCGCCCGCCCGATCGTCGCCAGCTCGCTCGCGGAGTAGGGCGTGCCGCGCTCCGCCGCCCGCGCCTGCACCACCTGCCCCGCGCGGTCGAAGGTCTCTTGCAACAAGTCCGACAGCTTCACGCTGTCGCCCGTGCGCGTCTTGAAAGGCCGCCCGTCGCTCCCCAGAATCGCGCCGAACGCGGCATGCTCAAAGCTCGCCCGCCCATTCTCAGCGGCCGCGAGCTGCGAGTAGCCTGCGAGGTGCGCTATCGCAAACACCTGCCGCAGGTGCAACGCCTGCCGCGCATCCACCGCATAGATCGCCCGCTCTGCCCCCAGCTTCTGCACGCGCCGCCTGCACGCCGCGACGTCCGTCGTCGCATAGAGATACCCACCATCGGTCTTGCGAATGAGGCAAGGCTCCGAGATGGGCTCAAACAGCAGCTCGCCCCAAGCATCCTTGGGCGGGTTGTCCAGCCGCACAATGAGCGCCCCCGCATCCTGCACCGCCAGCCCCCGCGCCTGAAGCTCTTCCACCATCGGCGCGAGCTCGTCGGCGTAGCTGCTCTCGCCCGCCGTGTCGGCATCGCTCAGTTGCACGTTGATGAGCGTGCACACGTCCAGGCATGCCCGCATCGTCACGCTATAGATGCGCTGCCACACCGCATGAGTCGCGGGGTCCTTGGCTTGCAGCTTGAGCAGCGTGCTGCGCGCGTGCGCAAACGCCTCGGTCGCGCCGTGCACCTGCTCTTCAAGCTCTGCGATCGCCTTGGGCCCCATGTTCCAGCGCTTCGCCGCCTCCAGCCCCGCGAGGTCGCGCTGGCACTCCCGCTGGCTGAATGCGTACGCCTTGTCCAAGTCATCCAGCGTCAGCGTCGCGAGCGATAGCTCCCCCTTCGCCACCAGCTGCTGCACGCGCGCCGTGGTCATCGCGATGTTCAGCCCCCAGTCGCCCACGTGATTCTGCCGCACCACGCTGTGCCCCAGCCGCGTGAGCATCCGCGCCAGCGCATCGCCAATCACCGGGCTGCGCAGGTGCCCCACGTGCATGTTCTTTGCCAGGTTTACGCCCATGAGGTCAATCACGACGCGCTGCGCCCTCACGGGCGCAGGCACGCCCAGCGCAGGCGTGTCGAACGCCTCGAGCTGCCCTGCAAGCCCCGCCGTCGCAAGGCGAATGTTGATGAACCCTGGCCCGGCAATCGCCCCGTCCGTCAATGGCTCAATCAGCCCATCCAGCCACGCGTTGCGGCTGCTCGCGACGATCGCCGCCGCCACCTCGCGCGGGCTCTTGCCCAGCTTTTTCGAGAGCCCCATCGCAGCATTGCACTGAAAGTCCCCGAGCGCGGGGTTCTTGTTCGGGCTCACGAGCGGATCAGGCTCGCCCTCAAGCTGCGGAAAGGCAGCTCGCATCGCCGCGATGAGCCCCGCCCGCAAACGCGACGACACATCGCCCGCCCCCGGCGCAACCGAACCGCCCGCGTGAGATGAGTTGCCCGCCTCTGTGCCTGTGCTCGTCATGGGGGCGATGATAGAGAGGGCGTTGCCCGCGAAAGCTGAGGCGTAGTTCACGACGCCTCGCATGTTTCCAAGCCCGGAGCAGCGACCAGAGGCCCCTTGCCTTTCCTGTCCCCGCTCCCCTTCTACCCCGCCGCCTTCAGCTCCCCCGGCCTCGAGTCCGGCACGAACGCATGCGCAATGCGATTGCGTCCATTGTGCTTCGCCGCATACAGCTGGCGGTCGCAGAGCTCGATCCAGTCTTCGGGGTTGGGCAGCACGCCCGGTGCCGTCGCACCGATCACGCCCATCGACACCGTCACGTGCAGTTGCGGCACGCGGGGCCAGCGCGTCTCACCAATCGCGATGCGGATGCGCTCGCTCAGCTTGAGCGCATCCTGCGGGTTGGTCTCGGGCATCACCACCGCGAACTCCTCGCCACCAAATCGGCAGACCAGGTCGCTCTCGCGCGTCTCGCGCCGCAGCACGCGCGCCACACCCTGCAGCACGGCATCGCCCACCGGGTGCCCATACGTGTCGTTCACCTGCTTGAAGTAGTCCAGGTCCACCATCGCGAGGCTTAGCGGGTGCCCATAGCGCTGCGCACGCGTCAGCTCCTCGGCCATGCGCTTGTCAAAGAACGCACGGTTCCACAAGCCCGTGAGACCATCAATCTGCGCCCGCTTGCTCAGCATCTGCAGCAGTTCATACGTGCGGAGCGCAGCCCGCATCCGCACGCGCAGCTCCGTCAGGTCAAAGGGCTTGGTCACATAGTCCACAGCGCCAAGGTCAAACGCCGACACCTTCACCTGCGGGCTCTGAAAGCCGCTGAGGATGACGACCGGCACGTCCCGCGTGCGGGGCTCGTCCTTCAGGCGGCGCAGCAGTCGCAGCCCCTCGTCGGTGGGCAGCCCGATGTCGAGCAGAATGAGGTCGGGCAGCATCGCGATGGCGCGCTCAAAGCCCTCGTCCTCGGAAAATGCCGAGTCCAGCTCCAGCTCGTCGTGCTTCAGCCGCGCTCGCAGCAGGCGATGCACGTCGGCCGAGTCGTCGACGATGAGCACCCGCGAGCGTGCGTCGCTCGTGGGGCCAGCGAGGGATTGGATCGGATCGGGGCTCACCGCAAAGTTCGTTCAATGCCAGAGGTCGCTTACTCGCTCACGCCTTGCACGCCGAGGTGCTCGCATCCTCACACGCTCGCCCGCTCGCACATCGAGACCAGCTCATCCACGCGCGCCTTGATCTGCGCCAGCATCGCCTCTTCCTTGCCCGTGCTGCTCCGCACCAGGTCCTCGACGCCCGCCGCAACGTTGCCGATGCTCGTAAAGCCGTGCCCGCCCGCCGAGCCACGCAGCTTGTGCGCCTCGTTCGCGAGCTCTTTCCACTGCTGGCTCGTCAGCACCTCGCGCAGCTTCGCCGCCCGCGCGGGCATCTCATCCACGAACATCTCCACGAGTTCGCGCATATCCGGGTCGTTGCTCAGTTGGCTCTTGATCTTCGGGCCGAGGGCGGGCATGGGGTGTCTCCGTGTCGAGCGGTGTCCTGCGCCGTCCATCCGGCGCGAGCTACTGCCGTTTAGCATCGACCCGCCCTGTGCCCGCCATTGCCCCGAGTTTGCACCCGCCAGCAAAGCCGCCCCTTCTTTCCGCGCAGCCTCTGCGCAGGCCGCCCAGGCCCTACAAACCCACCCACCTCGGCCCGCCCCGCACCCCTACCCAGCAATGGGCTCAATCTGCGCCACCCCGCTGCACAGCCCGTGCTCCGCCCCCTCGCGCAGCAGCCATTCCAGGGCCGTCCGCCCGCGCTGCCCCATCTGCACCGTGAGGTCCGTCACATACATATCGAGGTACTTCTCCACGCTCGCCCGCGAGGGCGAGGGCGTGCCGCTGTTCTTCGCGTTCAGATCCGCATACGCCATCGTGTAGTCCACGCTCTCCTCGCGGTGGCTCAGCGCATAGTCCAAGCTCATCTCCAGCAGCCGCGCGACGCGCCGCAGCGTCCCATCGCCAAACCGCGTCTCCAGGTCGCGCTTCATCGCGTTCACGCCCAAAGGCAGGGGCAGTCCCGTCTCGCCCTTCCACCACGCCCCAAGGTCCACAACCTGCTTCAGGGGCAGCTCGCGGAACGACAGTTGCCCCTCATGAATCACCAGCCCAGCCTCCACCTCGCCCTTCATCACCGCGGGCAGAATCTGATCAAACGGCACCTCGACAAACCGCTTCGTCTGCTCGCGCGCATCGCCCCCCAGCGCGAGCAGCAGCGTCATCGCCGCCGTCGTCCGCAGCCCAGGCACCGCGATGAGCTTGTAAGGCTCGCGCAAGCAGTTGATGCACGCGATGCTCGCGTCGCTCGCCTTCGCCACCACCTTGGGCCCATACCCATCCCCAAAGCTCCCGCCGCAGTCGGTGATCGCATACCGATCCGCCACGTCCGTCCAAGCCCGGGCCGAGAGCGCGGTGATGTCATATGGCGCGCCACCCGCCGCCTCAGGCCTCGCCGCCAAACGGTTGAACACCGCGATGTCCCCCGGCACCGCCCGAAACACAAACTCCCCCCCGTCAATCCGCGGCTGCGCATCGCTCCCCGGGCGAGGCGTGCCATCGGGCATCACCTTGCCCGTCAAGGGCCACCACATGAATGCATCATCCGGATCGCCCGAGTGCGCGAGCGTGAGTTCAACTGCCATGCACCCAGTGTACGGGCTCGCCCCCCGCCCCCGCCCCCGCCCCCGCCCATTGCCCCCTCTCCCCGAATGCCGAATCCCGAATGCCTAATGCCTACTCCCTCCCAACCTTCACCCCCCGCAGCGCCACAAACATCGGTATCTCCCGCCGCGCCCGGTTCTCCGCCGCTGCCCTTGGCCCGGGCTCGCTCATCCGCACGCTGGGCCACTCTTCCATCGCATCCAGCAGCAGCCCCGCCTCGCCAAACGCCCGCACATACGTCTGCAAGGGCCTGTGATACGTCATCGTCGTCACCGCCTCCTCGCCCTTTGCCACCGCGCCCGGATTCATCACGATGCCCTTCGCCGCGGGCGAGAGATATCCGTCCACGCGCCGAAACTGCACCGCGCTCTCCCACGCCGCGCTCCGCGCCTCGCGCATCGCCTTGTCCCGCGCCGCAAACACGCGCTCCTCGCTCC
This sequence comes from Planctomycetaceae bacterium, assembly GCA_027487735.1. Classification (GTDB taxonomy): domain Bacteria; phylum Planctomycetota; class Phycisphaerae; order Phycisphaerales; family UBA1924; genus BJHL01. The sequence continues at coordinate 17,262 of JAIYDA010000069.1, forward strand.
CGCGCCCGCTTCCGCCCCGCGAGTCGTTGTACTTCGCCTTCTTGCCCGCCTTGCTGTTGGTCGCTGGTCGCTGCGTGCGAGCCTCGGGCGAGTCCCACCCCCAGCTCGTCTGCCCGGGAGATCGAAACGCCGGGTGCAGCATCACCGCCACAAACACGCCCCCAGGCTTCAGCCACCGCGCCACCCCGCTCAGCACGGGCCCCAAGGGCTCGATGTTCATGAGCGCCATGATGCACGTCGCCGCGTCGTAGCTGCCGTCCAAGTGCTGCACGCTCGCCCGCCCCGCGCCGCGCCGGGCACCCTTTGCTATTGCTGGGCTCGTTGCCGGTTCGCTCGTTGTCTGCTCCGCCTCCCCGGTTCCGCGCCCCAGCAGCGTCAGCTCCCGCGCATCACCCACCACATACACGCCCTGCGGGTCCATCGTCCGCGCGCGCTCAATCAGCCCTGGCGCGGCATCCACCCCAGCCGTCACCACGCCCCGCTCCCGCAGCGCCCGACACAGCACCCCCTGCCCGCACGCGACATCCAGCACGCGCATGCCCTTGCGCACTTCAAGCATCCGCATCGTCCCGGGCACGATCACCTGCTGATGGTGATCGCTTGGCCCGCGCTCGATGTACTCGTCATACCACCCCGCGACATGATCCCAGCTCGACGCGAGCGACGTGGGCGCGCCCTGCTGCGCCGCACCCGCTTGCCCGCGCTCCTTCGCACGCTCGCTCCCCGCTTTGCTCGTCCGATCAATGCTCTTGTCAAGCGCCTGCTCCGACCCCTTTCCATCCGCCTTCGCTGGCGGCGTCTGCACCAGCCGCTGCATGCCCTCGATGCGCTCCCCCTCGCGCAGCCCACCAAGCGTCACGCCAAAGGCGCCGGGCATGGGGCTCTCAAACTGCATCGTGCGACCATCCACCGGGTGCGCAAAGCTCAGTCGCATCGCATGCAGGCAGACGCGCCCAACTGGATCGTCGGTGCTGCCAAACCGCCGATCGCCGCAGATGGGCCGCCCGATCGCCTGCATGTGCACGCGAATCTGGTTCTTCCGCCCCGTGTCCAGCGTCGCGAGCACGATGGTGCGCGTGCGCCCCGTGCGCAGCACGCGCAAGTGGGTCGTGGCGTGCTTGTCCCCCGCGCTGTCCTCACTGCTCGCGTCCCCCGCCTCCGCCGCCGCCACATGCCGCATGATGCCATCCGACCCCTCGCGCACGAATCCGCTCACGCTGTGCGCGTCCCCCTCGCGCAGGCTGCCGGTCACCACGAGCACATACTCGCGCTGCACCCGCTTCACCCGCAGCTCCTCCTTCAGGTGCTCAAACGCCCGCTGCGTCTTCGCAAACACCATCAGCCCCGACACTTCCTTGTCCAGCCGATGCACAATCCACGCCGCCCGCTCCCCGCGCTCGCGCCGCGCCCCCGCCTTCCGCTTCGCCCACTCCTTCACCACGCCAAACACGCTGGGCACGTCCTGCCCCTCCGGCGGCACGCTGTTCAGGCCCGAGGGCTTGTCGATCACCGCGAGGTGCTCATCTTCATACACCACCCGAACGCCCTCGCCGATGGGACGCCAGGACGATTCGGTCGGGGTGGTGGTGGGGGGCTTTCGCGGCATAAAAAAGGTCCAGTAAAACAACGCGCAACGCCAGCAAAGACGCTACCCCTTCGCCCCCACACGCCGCCTCCACTCCGCGACCGCGAGCGCAAGCACCTTCGGCGCGTGCTCGGCTTTGCTCAGCATTCCAAGCTCGGTCACGCGCCCATCTGCATACACCACAGTCACTTCCGCCTCGGGGCTGTCCATCGCCTCCAGCGGGTTGGCGACCACCATATCAATCCGCTTGCGCTCCAGCTTCGCCCGCGCGCTCTCCAGCAGATCCGCCCGCGGCTCGAGCGCGAACCCCACCAGCAACTGCCCGGGCTGCCGGGTCGCGCTCACCTCCGCTAGCAGGTCGGGCGTGGGCTCCAGCTCGAGCGTGAGCGGCGCGTTGGTGCGGCGGAACTTCCCCCCAGACAGGGCAGGATTCGGCTTTGGCCGATAATCTGCAACCGCCGCCGCCATGATGAGGATGTCAAACCCGCCCGTCGATTGCCGGAGCAACGTCTGTAAGTCGCTGCAGGTGCTAAAGTTACGCACTTCCACGTCCGTGCGCAGCGGCGAAAACTTCACCGGCCCCTGCAAAACCACGGTTCGGTGCCCTTGTGCCGCAGCGACGTCGGCGAGTGCGCTCCCAAATCGCCCGGACGAGCGATTGCCCAGAAACCGCACGCGGTCGATGGGCTCGTGCGTGGGTCCGCTGGTGATCAGCACGCGGGGCAGGCGGGGAAGCGACGCATCCATAACCCACCATAGCGCGCGTTGGTTCGATGGGTCTTCGCACGACCTTTGCAAGGCGCGAGTTCAGGCATGGTCCGATCGCCTCCGGCGTGCGTACAGATTTGCGGAGGGCTCGCGGCGCGTGCTCGCGGCTCACTCGGGTCGCGTCGCAAATGCTCGTGCCCTTCGTGCGAGCGGTCTACGCTCGCGTCCTTGCATGGGCTCTTCGCCCCGCACGCGTGCGGGGGGCGGGCCTTGTCGTTGATGCAAACTCTGTCGAGGCTGGTTCCCTCCCTCGCTTGCCAGGAAGGTTGTTCGCATGGCGCGTTCGCGGAAGAAACTGGGTGAGATTCTCGTCGAGTGGCGTGCTGTGACGACCGAGCAGGTCGACAAGGCCGTCGCGAGCGCCAAGGGCACGGGCAAGCGCCTGGGCGAGGTGCTGAGTGAGACGGGCGTGGTGAAGGACGACCAGGTCGCCAAGGCCCTCGCCAGCCAGTTTGGCTGGGAATATGTCGACCTGAATCAGCCCGGCGCGACCGACAAGATCGACCTCAAGGTCATTCCCGACGATCTGATCAAGAAGCACCTCATCCTGCCGCTTGCCAAGCAGGGCAACCGCCTGCAGCTGATCATCCACGATCCGCTCGACCTGCAACTGATGGACATGCTGCGGTTCCGCCTCAATGTCGAGGTGGAGCCCCGCCTTGCTGCCAAGAGTGCGATCAAGAAGTACTTGGAGCAGAGCGCGCAGGGCACCGCGAAGAAGTTCGCGGCCACTGAGAGCCTGGTCACGGGCTCGATCGACAAGAGCGTTGACAAGAGCGTCGACAAGAGCATGGATAAATCGGTGGACGTGTCGGAGGACGACGCGCCCATCGTCAAGCTCGCCAACCGCCTCATCGCCGAGGCGGTGCGCATGCGCGCGAGCGATATTCACATCGAGCCCATGGCCGATCGCGTCCGCCTGCGCTATCGCATCGACGGCGTTTGCATGGAGCGTGACAACCTGCCCAAGCGCATGCAGAACGCGCTGCTCAGCCGCGTGAAGCTCATGGCGGGCATCAACATCGCCGAGAAGCGCCTGCCGCAGGACGGTCGCATCAAGCTCGAGGTTGATGGCGTGTTCGTCGACTTCCGCGTGAGCAGCTGCCCGGCGTATCACGGCGAGAGCATCGTGCTCCGCGTGCTGAGGCCCGACAGCGTGCGCATCGGCCTTGTCAACCTGGGCTTCGAGCCCGACAACCTCCAGATCTTCAACCGCATCATCCGCAAGCCCAACGGCATCTTCCTCGTGACGGGCCCCACCGGTAGCGGCAAGACAACCACGCTCTACTCGGCGCTGGACGTGCTGAACCGTCCCGACCGCAAGATCATCACCGCGGAAGACCCGGTGGAATACAACTTCCAGGGCATCAACCAGTGCCAGATTCGCGAGCAGATCGGGCTGGGCTTTAAAGAGATTCTCCGCTCGATGCTGCGTCAGGCCCCCAACATCATCCTGGTGGGCGAAATCCGCGATAAAGAAGTGGCCGAGATCGCCATCCAGGCCGCCCTCACGGGGCACCTGGTGTTCAGCACGCTGCACACGAACGACGCGCCGAGCGCAATCACGCGTCTGATCGACATGGGCGTCAAGCCCTTCCTGGTTGCCAGCAGCATCCAGGCGATCATGGCCCAGCGCCTCATCCGCGTGAACTGCAGCAAGTGCAAGCGCCCGGCAAGCCCGGACGAGTTTGATCCCAAGCACATGCGCCTCATCGGGCTCGATGCGGCAGACGCTGTCGGTCGCGTGATGAAGGGCGCGGGGTGCGACAACTGCGGCAACAGCGGCTATCGCGGACGCAAGGCAATCTTCGAGATGATGCAGATGAACTCCGAGATCCGCGAGCTTGCCTTCAACCTCGCGCCGGTGGCGCACCTGCGAACGGCGGCCCTGAACTCGGGCATGCGTCCGCTCGTGTCCGACGGGCGGCTCAAGGTGCTCAACGGCGTGACCACGCCCAGCGAGATCGCGGTCGTCGCGCAGGTCGACCTCGACAATGAGTCGGAGATGCCGACGTCGGAGAATGCGACCAAGAAGTAAGTGTCTGGAGTGAACGCGTCGGCGTTGGTTTTGTGTCCTTTTGGTTCGGTGTTCTTGATTCTGAAGTTCGTCGTGCCCCGTTCAAGGGCACGCTTGCCAAGGGGTTCTTTTCATGTCCACGATGCAGATCGACCGCCTGCTTGATTCGGTCGTCCGATTCGGTGCTAGCGATCTTCACCTCACCGTTGGGCGCCCGCCCACTGTCCGCCTCCACGGCGGGCTGCGGAGCCTGCAGACCAAGGTCCTCGACAGCGACGACATGGTGAGCCTCATGAAGGCCATCACCCCCGAGCGCAACCAGCAGGAACTGCAAGAGCAGGGCACCACCGACTTTGGGTTTGCCTACGGCGAGGTCGCACGCTTCCGCGTGAGCGTCTTCCGCCAGCGCGGCGACTTGGCCCTGGTGCTTCGCCAGATTCCCAATCGCCTGCTCACGCTCGACCAAATCGGTTTGCCCGAGGTGACGCGCGAGCTGATTCGTCGCCCCCGTGGGTTGTACCTGGTGACGGGCCCGACGGGCAGCGGCAAGACGACCACGCTCGCGGCGATGATCAACTTCATCAACGAGACGATGGACCGCCACATCGTCACGATGGAAGACCCCATCGAGTATTATCACTACCACAAGAAGAGCGTGGTGAACCAGCGCGAGATCGGCAACGACTGCCCGAGCTTTGCCGAGGCCCTCCGCCGCGTGCTGCGTCAGGACCCGGACGTGATCCTGGTGGGCGAAATGCGCGACCTGGAGACCATTGAGTCCGCTGTGCGCGCCGCCGAGACGGGCCACTTGGTGTTCGGCACCCTGCACACGACCGGCGCTGCCAAGACGATCGACCGCGTCGTCGACGCCTTCCCCGTGACCCAACAGAACCAGATCAAGGTGCAGCTGAGCACCGCGCTGCTGTGCGTGCTCAGCCAGGCCCTGCTCAGCCGGGTGGACCAGCCCGGCATGGTGGCTGCCTACGAGTTCATGGTGGTGACGCCCGCGATCAGCAACCTGATCCGCGAAGGAAAGAGCTTCCGAATTGACAGTGCGATCCAAACTGGCAAGAAGTACGGCATGCAGCTGCTCGACGACCACCTGTGGGCGCTGTACACGGCGGGGAAGATTTCGGCTGAGGAAATGATTGACGTGAGTAAAAACCCGGCTGATCTTACTGCACGGGTCCATAAGATCGGTCGCACTGTGGGCCGCATGGAATGGGACGACGAGGAGATGCAGAAGGCCGAGTGAGTTGGAACCGATTCGTGAGCGTCAAAAAACGAATGACGCTATCAAAATCCCCCGCGTTCTTCCTGGCTCGCGTGCAACTTTCCGTCTGCGATGCCCGTATCGTCCTGCACCTCCCCATGCGTTGGGGATGGTGCGTGCTCAACGCGTGTTGAGCGACCTTGGTCTTGGCTTTGGGCTTCGCTTTGGCGGGGCAAGAGCCAGGCAACGTCGGGCGCGATGCGGGTGTGGCGGTGCGATGGTTGCGGTGCGAGCGCCGGAAGAGGCGAACGACCCCAAGTTGCACCAGTCATGCCTTGCTCGGATGTCTGGCGCGATCTTCAATCTGGAGCGGCTGGCGAACACCGGCTGATTTCGCGATGGCGATCGATCTTGTCGAAACCAAGGGCCGGAAACTCGGGCGCGTGCTCACGAAGATGGGCAAGGTGAGCCGCGAGCAGGTGCACGAAGCGCTGGCGGTGCAGCAGACGCGAAAGAAGCGCCTGGGTGAACTGCTGGTGGAGCTGAGCTTCTGCAAGCAGGCGGATGTGGATGCCGCGCTGGCTGCGCAGGCGGGGATGGGCTATGTCGACCTCAGCTCGTACGAGCTGGAGGATCGGCTCAAGAGCGTCATCCCCACCGAGAACGTGCGGATGTATGAAGTCATTCCGATTGACTACAACCCCACGAGCAAGCGGCTGAAGATTGCGATGAAGAGCCCGAACAACTTCCGGGCGGTGGACGATCTGCGTCTGCTGCTGGGGGGCCAAGTCGAGGCGGTGGTGGGGGACCCCAAGGCCATCGACGGCATCATCGCGAAGCACTTTGCCAAGAGCGAGTCGATCGCGGACGTGGTGGGCAACCTTGCGAAGGACAGCAAGTTCGACGCGCTGAAGGGTCGCAGCGACCAATCCATCGACATCGACGCCATCAAGGAGATGGGCGACGACCAGCAGGTGGTGAAGCTGCTGAACCTCGTGCTGCTGCAGGCCATCAAGGATCGCGCGAGCGACATCCACTTCGAGCCCTTCGAGAACGAGTTCAAGATGCGGTATCGCATCGACGGCGTGCTGTATGAGATGGTGCCTCCGCCCAAGCAGCTTGGCCCGGCGATCATCAGCCGCGTGAAGGTCATGGCGAGCCTGGACATTGCCGAGCGTCGCCTGCCGCAGGATGGTCGCGTGGAGCTGAACGTGGGCGGGAAGCCCGTGGACCTTCGCGTGGCGATTTTGCCCACGATCTATGGCGAGAGCTGCGTGATGCGCGTGCTCGATCGCAGCAACGTGGAGTTGAGCATCGAGCGTGTGGGGCTGAGGCCTGACGACCTCGAGACGGTGCTGCGGCTCATCACCAAGCCCAACGGCATCGTGGTGGTGACGGGGCCCACGGGCAGCGGCAAGACGACGACGCTGTATGCCGCGCTCGCGAAGCTGAACGACATCGAGACGAAGATTCTGACGGCGGAAGACCCGGTGGAGTATGACATCGACGGGCTGTGCCAGTGCCAGGTGAACACCGAGGCGGGCACGACGTTTGGCAAGCTGCTGCGTAGCTTCCTGCGTCAAGACCCGGACGTGATTCTGGTGGGTGAGATTCGCGACCTGGAGACGGCGCAGATCAGCGTTCAGGCGAGCCTGACGGGCCACTTGGTGCTCAGCACGCTGCACACGAACGACGCGCCGAGCAGCATCATCCGTCTTGTTGACTTGGGCGTGGAGCCCTTCTTGCTCACCGCAACGATCGAGGGCGTGATTGCCCAGCGCCTCGTGCGCACGATCTGCAAGAAGTGCAAGGAGCCCTACGAGCCCAAGGAAGAGGAAGTGATGGAGCTGGGCATGCGGCCCGAGCAGCTGAAGGGCAAGCCCTTCTATCGCGGCAAGGGGTGCGACAACTGCAACGGCAGCGGCTTCCGCGGGCGACTTGCGCTTTTTGAGATCATGACGATGGACGACACGATGCGCGAGATGGTGATGAAGAACGCGAACACGGCGTCGCTGCGGCGGTACTCGAGGCAGCGCGGGATGCGCAGCCTGCGCGAGTGCGGCATGCTGGCGATTCACGAGGGGCTGACGACCATCGATGAGGTGGTGCGGGAGACGTTGAGTGAGGAAGATTAAGAGAAGGCACTAGGGACTGGGCACTAGGCATTAGGGATTCGGCATTCGGGATTCGGCATTAGGCATTCGGGAAGTGGCACGCGGGATGGCACGGATTCGGAAGAGACTTCAACTATGGCAAACTTCACGTACGAAGCACTGAACAGCTCGGGCAAGACGCAGAAGGGCTCCGTCGAGGCGGGCAGCCAGGAAGAGGCGATCCAGAAGATCAAGGCCCAGGGGCTGTATCCGTCGAACATCAAGGAGGCCAAGGGCGCTGCCAAGAAGGCCGACGATGGCGCGGTGTCGGCGGGCGATGCGGCGAAGTCTCGCCCGCGCAAGGGCCGCACGGGCAAGGTGAGCACGAAGGTGCTCACCACGTTCACGCGTCAGCTCAGCACGCTGCAGGATGCAGGCCTGCCCTTGCTGCGCAGCTTGCAGATTCTCGAGAGCCAGCAGAAGCCCGGCAAGCTGAAGAGCACGCTCATGGGCGTGACCGAGAGCGTGGAGGGCGGCAGCTCGCTGAGCGAGGCGATGGGCGGCTATCCCAAGGCCTTCAACCACCTGTATGTGAAGATGGTGGCGGCGGGCGAGGTGGGCGGCGTGCTCGACATCATCTTGCAGCGCCTTGCCGAGTTCATGGAGAAGAGCGAACGCCTGAAGCGCCGCATCAAGGGCGCGATGGTGTACCCCATCGTGGTCGTGGGCATCGCGAGCATCATCCTGACGGGCATCATGGTGTTCATCATCCCGAAGTTCGAGGAGATCTTCAAGGACTTCGGCGTGTCTTTGCCTGGGCTCACGATGTGGCTCATCGGCACGAGCCGATGGTTCGCGGGCAGCAGGCCCGGCATGTTCCCGTTCCAGGGTGCCGTCACGTTCTTCGCCCTGCTCTTCATCATCCCGATTCTCTACTCGTTCATTCGGCGAACCAAGCCCGGCAAGAGCGCCATCGACTGGTGCTTGCTGAAGCTGCCCATCTTCGGGCCCCTGGTGCGCAAGACGGTGATCGCACGCTTCACGCGCACGCTGGGCACGCTGGTGGCGGCGGGCGTGCCGATTCTCGAGGCGATCAAGATCACGAAGGACACGTGCGGCAACGCGGTGTTTGAGCGAGCCTTGGAGAACGTGCACAACAGCATCCGCGAGGGTGAGGGCTTTGCGGCTCCGCTGCGCGAGAGCAAGACGTGCGACGGGCTGGTGGTGAACATGATCGACGTGGGCGAGGAGACGGGCGAGCTGGACGCGATGCTGATGAAGATCGCGGACAACTACGACGAAGAGGTGGACGTGGCGGTTGCCAGCCTCGTGAGTCTGCTCGAGCCCTTGATGGTCGTGTTCCTGGGCGGCTTCGTGGGTCTCATCGTGGTGGCGATGTTCTTGCCCCTGGTGAAGATGATCCAGAGCTTGCAGGGCGGCTGAGTTGCGTGCACGTCACGCGGCGTGCGTGTCAAGCGCGTGAAGACGGAACGAACGCGGATGGAGTTTTTTCGGCGAGCGACTGTGTCGAGTCGCTGGGCGACAGGGTTCTGCCTTATGCACATGCAAACACCATCTCCCGTGCTCGCTTCTCCGCAGGTTGCCGTTCGGGCGGGTTCCATCGCTGCGGTGCGCGGTGGGCTTGCCGGTCGGGGTGGGCGGGGCTTCACGAGTCGGGCCGTCACGAGTCGGGCCTTCACGATCGTGGAACTGCTGATCGCGATCCTCGTGATCGGCGTGCTCATCGGCATCTTGCTCGTGGGCATTCGCGCGGCGCGTGGGTTTACGGGCTCGGTCGTCGACGAGTCGGCGGTGGAGGGCGTGGCGAAGGGCGTCGAGGCGTTTCGCAGCGAGCATGGGTTTGTGCCGCCGCTGGTGGAAGAGTGGATTCGCCCCGGCGCTGGCGCGGGCGTGAATGCGTACAACCGCACGCTGGTGGACTGGGAAGATGCCGCACGCACACGCACGGGGAATGGCGAGATTCGCGTGCTGCTGCGGAGCACGGCGGATGGCGAGGAGAAGCTGCGCGAGTGGACGAACCCGCCCACCGCGACGGCGGCCCTGACGTGGGACAACCGCTTTAGCGAGGTGTCGCTGAGCTACTACCTCGTTGGTGCGCTGCAGTGGCCCTTTGCGGCGACGACTGGCGACTTGTCCATCGACGGCATCGACGGGCCTGGCATCTTCAAGCCCACCCGCGCGGGGAAGTTTGAGGTGCCCGGCACGATGCGCGTGGTGGCACGCAATCAGCGGGTGCGCGCGGGCGTGGTGTATGGGCCGTACATCGATGTTGAGGGCAGCAGCCTGAAGCTCGTGCGGGGCGTGAACCCTGCGACCAATGGCGATCTTGATCCGCAGGGGCGGGCGCAGCTTGTGGTGGATCGTGCTGGCGTTGCGCTGCGCTATTACCAGTGGCTGAATGGGCGATTGGAGAATGGTCGCTATGTGGTGGAAGAGCTCGCGGATTTGCGGGTGCCGCCCGTCATCGGGCGGGCAGCGATCACGGTGAGTGGTGCGACGGTGACGCCTCCGCCCGATCAGAACATCGCGCAGAACGCCGCGCTGCGGACTGGACCCGACGTGCTGAACTGGGCGGTGGTGGGGGCAGGGCCCAACCGCGTGTTTTGAGATGAGGACATCGACGTGATCGCGAGGCAGCTGAGCAAGCCCTTGGCGACCAACGACCAGGAGCGGGCGACGCTGCGGAATGAGGCGGCGGCGGACAACGCGGTGAAGATCGGACGCGTGGAGTAAGCTGATGCGCAACGCAGACACACAACGTTGGAGTGCGAAGATGCTGGGCATGCCCGGCACGCGCCGCGGCTTCACCATCGCCGAGCTGCTGGTGGTCATCTCGATCCTTGTGCTGCTGCTGGGCGTGGCGGCGGGGAGCATTCGCAGCCTGCTGGCATCCAGCGAGCGCAGCCTTGCCGACCAGCAGCTGCGCATCGCGATCGGGGCGGCGCGGGACCTTGCGCTGCGCAGCAACAGCGACGCGGGGGCGTTCTTCTTGTTTAGCAATGGGCGCATCTCGGTGGTGCCGGCGTTGCAGGTGGGGCAGATTGAAGACCTGCCCGTGCTGCCCACGGGCTCGCCTCGCACGCTGTTGGCTGGGCAGCGCCGGCCTGTGCGAGACATCTTTGCGCCGAGCTACACGACGACGTCGTTTGTGCTGCCTGCGGGGTATTCGGTGCGTGGATACGCGGCGCCGGGGCTGCTGAACAACGACGTGACGAACAACAACGGGCTGTATGACGCGCCCGACGCGATGCCTCAGGACCAGGCTGAGGAAGGCAACTGGGTGTTTCCGGAGACGTCGTTCTTTGACCCGACCGACGCAGGCACGGGCTCGCTGCGGCACACGTTCTTTGTGCGGTTTGAGGCTCGCACGGGCAACCTGGTGCTGAACAATCCGCGTGCGGTGCTGCTGCTGGATGTGGTGAACACCACGGAGTTTCGCGGCACCACGCCATACAGCGATCGGCGGATCGACGAGGCGGACGAGCTTGCGGGCTTTGTGGCGCTGGTGCTGGGCGATGCGACGCTGAACCCGCCTGGTCCGCCCGCAACGACGCTGACGCCTGCGCAGCGCCTGCTGGGCGATGCGTCGCCTGACACGGTGCTGAGCCTTCCGGTGACGGAGCTTGCGCTCTATCGCGAGGTGAGCCTTGCGAGCAGCATCGGGGCGCGGAGCGTGAATCGCGCGACGGGCACGGTGTATGGGGTTGCGGGCGGGGCGTCGCAGCCTTTGGAGCCGCAGCTGGACACGAGCTTGTTCCCGACGCCCCCGCCAGCGGGCGCGATGCAGCAGCGCATCAACGACTGGATCAACGTTCGCGCGAGCGGGACGGCGGATGCGCCGACGAACAACAGCCAGTTTGATGCGCGGGTGTTTTCGGTTGCGAGGTATCTGTCGCAGTTGCAGGAGGTTTCGCCATGAGTGCTTCACGCGTCGGGTGCGTTGCTCCGGTGGTTGCGTTGTCGGGGGCGGCTCGCTCGCGCGGCGGCTTCACGCTCATCGAGGTGTTGATGGGCGTGCTGGTGCTGGGGTTGGGCTTGCTTGGGCTCGCGGCAGTGTTTCCTGCGGTGGTGTTGCAGCAGAAGGCTGCGGCGGACGCGGTGGAGGGCGATGTCGCGGCGACAACTGCGGAGGCAGTGCTGCGCGGCAGCGAGGTGTTTGGGGCGCGCGTGGTGGTGCGGCCGCCTGGACCAAATCCGGGTACGTATCGGGGCGCGTTTGAGACCATGGTGCTCGACGAGAACTTCTCAGTGGAGGGGCAGTGGGAGACGGGCGACACAAGGGCGCTGGCACTCGATCCGGACAGTGGCGCGCTGACCTTGGAACTGCATCGCGACGAAGACCTCGGAGGCCCGACGCTGGATCAGGAGCTGCCTGTGACGCAGCGGCTGGTGCCAGCCGTCAAGCGGCCTGAGAATGGGACCAACGACGCGGCGTGGCGCGAGATCGCGAATCGGGGCGATGAGCCGCGATTTGTGTGGGACTTTGTGACGCGGCGGTCGGCGTCGGTGCAGCTGTTTCCGGTGCCAACGCGGGCTCGCGAGTTGCAGGAGCGGCGCGTGGACGGCGTGCAGGCGGCGATCTTTGTGCGCCGCATCGATACGGGGATTCGCGGGGCGGGTGATGCCCAGCCTTTGTCGCGCCGGCTGAGCGATGCGGCGGCGGACCTGGTGCCGGTGGGCGAGACGGCGGATGGCCTCGCGCAGAACAACGGCACGGGGCGCTACAGCGTGATTCGCGAGGCGGTGGCGGATCGCACGACGAACGCGCGTGAGATGGACGTCACGAACATCGCGCCGGCTGCGCTGCGGAGCGCGATCGCGCAGGTGGGGCAGAAGTTTGTGGTGGGTGGGCGTGATGCGGAGCCTGGTGTGTATGAGGTGCGGAATGTGCGCCGCGTGACGACGCCCGGTGATCGGATCATTTTGGAGATGGATAAGGCTCTGCCGCTGTCGCGCTCGGGTGATGTGGACGTGACCTTTTTGTACACGCCGCAGATTCCTGTTGCGGTGCGGCTGGTGACGATCGACCCGAGGCGTGGGCAGTGAGGACTTGTGGGCCGCAGTGGATGGGCGCGGTGCGCACGAGGTGGACCAGACAAGCCTGACCAGACAGGCCTGACCCGACAATCCCGATCAGACAAGCCTGACAAGACAAGAGCCCAGCAGCAGACGAGACGAGCCAGTAACGCCCGATGGCACAAGAAAGGTGACGGATGACAAGCATGCAACAACACCAACGTGCGACGCAACTCGCGGCCAGCGGGCGGCAGGGGGCTGGTTCGCGCGGGGCTAGCTCTCACGGGACTGGTCCTCGCGGGGCTGGTTGTCGCGCCCGTGCCCGAGGCGGCTTTACGCTGCTGGAGGTGTTGGTGGCGGTGGGGGCGGTAGCGGTGGTGGCGGCTGGGCTCGCGGTGGTGTTTGATTCCGTGGGAAAGACGCTGAGCGCCGGGCGTCGCAACAGCCGGGTGAATCAGGTGGCGACGCTGCTGCAGCAGCAACTCGCGACCGACTTTGCGAGCATGTCGCGCGAGGGGTTTTTGGTCATTCGCCAGAGCTATGCGGATGTCGATGCGAGCGGCGACTTTAGTGCACTGCTCGATCGTGTCTCGATGAGTCCTGCGGAGAGCGAGGCGAATGCTCGCCCGCGCCGCGTGGATGAGATTCTGTTCTTTCAGGCCGGCAGCTTTTCAACGCAGCGCACGCCCCTCGTGCCAGGGGGCGATACGGAGCTTTCCCGCCTTGCATCGGCGGGCGAGGCGATGCTGTATTACGGGCATGGCAACAAATGGAGTGGTCAGCTTGATGAGGTGCGCCTGAACGTGGAGAGCGAGGACGATGGCGACAACGTCAATCGTCTGGGCGGCGTGGATGGGGCAAACCCCGATGCGGCAAGCTGGGTGCTCGTGCGGCGGCAGGTGCTGCTCGCGGGCGATGGCAGCACCGACAACGCTGAGCTTGGCAGCTACTTCGACATTGGTGTGGGCGACCCGGAACTTCCGGATGGCGACTGCCAGGTGCTGGGTATGCCTGCGGCGGCGTCGATCTTTCGTGCGATGAATCGCGCGTATGGCCCGCTGGGGCAAGCGTTGCCGGGCGGCCCGCAGCGCGAGGACTATGCCTGGTTCCTGCCCGGGGACACCAACTTTGTGCGCACCTTGGGTGGTGGTGCACGCGCGGGCGTGGTGCTTGCGAGCGGCGCGGTGGATATCGCGACCACGAGTCTGCGCGAGGTGCGCGGCATCATCGAGAACTTCTCGAGCCCCCCGGCTGCATCGGTGCTGATCTCGGGGGGCGTCGTTGAGCCTGCGCAGGCGAACCAAGTGATTGACCCCACGGGCAATAACCCGATCATGCCCGACCCGCTGGGGCAGATGCGGGCATGGATGGACAACGCCTTTCCGACGGCAAGCCCCGATTCCGTCCTGATCGCGGCTCTGCCCGGCGAGGAAGAGACGTATCAGGCTCGCATTCGCGTCGCGACGCAGCCGCCCGCTTTGCTGGCGAACTTGCGGCGGGATGTGACTTCGACGGTGAATCAGCGCATCGCGTCGGTGTCGCGGTCGGATCGTCAGGCGGTGGCGTCGGGGGCTTTGCTGACGAACTGCACGGAGTTTGTGGTGGAGTGGACCTTCGGCAAGACCGACACGAATGGCGAGCTGGTGTGGCATGGGCCGCCCCGGCGCGGCGCGACGGTTGCGCCGTATCCGGCGGGCGTGGGCGGCGCGTATGAGCAGCTTGCGTCGCAAGCGACTGTGAACGGGCGCCTGGTGGTGAGCAGTCCTCTCCAGCCGCTGGTGGTGTATGGTGAAGTGGTGCCCGACGTTGGGCTTGCGGCATGGCAGCGCAGCACGCTGACGAGCACGTTTGGGTTCCGCGATCCGACGTTTGATCCCAACCTCGATCCCACGACGGCAACATGGAGCGACCCGCAGGACCTGCCCGACCTCATGCCCTGGCCCTGGCCCACGCAGATTCGCGTGCGCGTGAGCGTGACAGACCCGCTGGACCCCACGAGCGAGAACGAGCAGACGTTTGAGTATGTGTTTGCGGTGCCGACGGAGCGCAGCGCGAGCTAAGGCATGGCTCGCAGGCTGGGCTCGCAGGCTGGGCTCGCAGGCAGGGCAGCGCGGCGGGCGCGAAAGCTAGCCGCGAAAGCTAGCCGCGAAAGTTGGCCGTGAAAGTTGGGCGCCAGATTTGGGCGGGAGTGGAGCAAGAGTGGTGGCACGCAGCGGCGTGCGCGACTCGAGCACGACGGACTTGTGAAGAAGGACCTGTAATGAACACCATGCACACCATGCAGACTGAGCGAAGCCCCCTTGCCATGCCGCATTGCCGCGTGGAGACGCAGCACGTGCTGCGCGAGCCGGCGTCGCTGCATGCGGCGGCGGGGAGTGCGCGACTGTCGGTGTTCGGCTCGCGCGCAGGGGTGGGGCCCCGGTCGTCGCGTCGTCGCGGCAGCTTCTTGGTGCTGGTGGTGGGCACGCTGGCTCTCATCGCGATCATTACGATCGTGTTCGTCGCGCTCGGGAGCCAGGACTCGCGGACGCGCAGCGCGGTGGAGAGCCGCGAGAAGTTTGATGCGGTGCCGCCGCAGATGGCGGACTACATCTCGGGCATCGTTGCGCGCGATGCGGTGGCGACGCGCACGGACATCATCACGAACGTGGGCAACGACGGCGTCGTGCCTGCACCCAAGCAGCTCATCCGCGAGACGACGGATGCGCCGGGCACGCGCTACGACGTGGTGGCGATTCCTTCGGGCACTGGGTATGGCCCAGCGCATGTCTTCAATCCGGAGGGCACGGCTCCTTCGGGTGTTGAGCCGTTGGACTTTACTGCGGGCGTGCCGGCGAGCGACCCGTGGCTTGCGGCGAGCAAGCCCACGGCGTATGAGCCTGTGGTGACTCCGCTTGAGGAGCGGCTGAAGACGCCCGACTGGGCCGCGATCACCAACATCGCGCCCGATGGCATTCCCGTGAACCTCGTGAACCTGCGAAACCCGGCGAACGGGCTGTTTGGCGTGACCTCGCGCGAGATGCGCGAGGGCACGGTGCCCGCGAACGCCATCACGAGCACCAACGACTACTTGGATCTTTCCAGAACCGACCTTGTCAATCGCCCCGCGGCCTTTAGCATGCGGCAGCTTGGGGCCTTCCGCCCCGCGGCGGTTGGTCCAGGCACGGACTGGAGCGACCCGCAGATGAAGCTCAACTCGTGGGCCGATGCCGATGGTGACGGCTGGCTCGACTCGCGCTGGTTTGAGATGCGGAAGCAGGTTGCCGACAATGGCGACGCGGGCGACTTCCTGGATGTTCTCGCGCTGAATGATCGTCGCACGCGGTACGTCTTCGCGGCCCGCATCATCGACCTTTCGGGTCGTGTGAATGTGCACACCGCGACGGACCTGATGGCGGGCCCAAGCGAGAACTTTCCGCTGGGCCTCACGCCTGCGGACGTGGACCTTCGGCGTTTGCTGACGGGCGTGGACGTGCAGGACGATGGCGCGGGCACGAGGCTGACGTTCTCGAATCTCGCTGCGCCTTGGCCCGCTGGCCCGCAGGTCAGCACGCTGGTGGGTCCTGATGTGCAGGGGTTTGTGGGCAGCCGCGCGTACATCGCGCTGCGGGCATCGGTCATGACGGGGTCGCCCTTGCCGCGCGAGTTTGCGGGTGTGCGGCTGACCGATGCGCCAGCGGACACGGTGTTCAGCCCGGGCGACCCAATCTGGCTGTTCAATGAAGACGGTCGGTTGGTGCAGCCTGAGAGCGTGGAGGAGCGATTCGGGTTCGTTCCTGCGCTCGACTCGCCCTACACGCTGCCGCTACCGGCGGCGACGGGGCAGGAGTGGCGCACGTTCTTTGCGTATGCCCCGGGCGTTGCTGGTGGCAACCCTGCGATCACCACGCCAGCACTGCGCAACACGCTGCTTGCGGGCATTGATGCGGCGGGACGCGGGCGGCTCAATGCGTATGCGAAGGCTCTGGGCTACTCGCAGGGCACACTGCTTGCGACCGCACCGGATCTGCCCTTTGGTGGCGCGGTGCGCGAGACGGCGGGGTCGAACCTGCCGTTTGGCGTGCCCGACCTTGCGGAGCTGCTGGAGCGCGAGGGCGTGAACAGCGAGCGCACCAGCGCGCTGGAGAGCGTGCTGAGCGGACGCACGACGGACTTTGAAGCGATCGACCCGCTGCGCAGCACGCGCCCAACCAGCGACGAGCTGCGCGTGGCGGATTTCTCCGCGACTGCGCCGATCGACGAGGGCTTCCCTGATGCGTGGCTGCTGCGGGCACTGGACGTGCGCAGCTCGATCACCACGCTGAGCGGGGCGCGGCAGATTCGGCCTTGGCGGCCCCAGATTTCGACGCCCGACAATCCGCTTGCGAGCGCGATGCAGTCTGCGGAAGCCAAGATCGATCTCGTAGCGCAGCTCTCCAATCGGCTGTATGAGGATGACATTCTGCTCGCCGATCTCGCTGGACCCGATGTGCCCAGCCCGGCCGGCCCAGCGACCTCGCCAGATTTCTACATCGCGCGTCCGCTCGATCCGGCGGTGTATCGCATCTTTGATGGCTATGCCGAGGCGCTCGCGCCGTTCTCTCGGTTCAACGGCAGTGCCGGCTTCCCGAATGCCTGGGGCTACACGGCGGGCGGGCCCGGGGCGTTTCCAACGTCTGCAAACCTTGCCGACGGCAGTGCCGACGTGCTGAACACGCTGTTCTATGGCTATCGCGGTCCCGAGCTTGCGTTGCAGATCGCGGCGCACATGTCGGTGAACCTTGTGGACATGGTGGACAGCGACAGCCAGCCCACGGTGGCGACGCTGGAGCTGGCGCAGAACTACGTGGCGAGCAACAGCATTCTGCCCACGGGTACACCGGATGACGGCACGATCGCGACCGACCCGCCCGCGACGATCACGACCTACCCCGCGCCGGAGAATCTCGAAGTGTCGGACCTGCTGCCCGGTTTGCACGCGCTCGACCAGCGCGCTGGCGGTACCGGGCTGGACCCAAGCGAGGTGCGGCCCGACGCGACATTGGCGGGCACGCCCGGCGTGCGCATCGCGAGGCAGCGATTGTCGCGCACGGACGACGAGCGGCTTGCCGTGAACGTGAGCGACACCGTGAACCCCGTGATCAACGTCTATGGCATCGAGCCGCAGGTTTTCCTGACGCAGGTTGCGAGCGTGACGACGTATTGGGACAGCGACACAGGTGCGACGCCCAACGACGTGGGTGACGAGGTGCACATCGACGGTGCCATCGCGGCCGACAACGAGGAACTGCTCTTCCGCGCCACGATCTTCCAGATCAGCAATCCGTTTGATCGCCCGGTGCGGCTGTCGAGCGCGCCATATAGCGAGGCGATGCGGGCCGTGCCCTCGGCTGGTGGCTATGGCGGGCCCGCGTGGATCAACGACCCGCTGCGGCACTTTGACGGGACGACGAATATCGCGAACCCTGGCGCGTATGTGCCTGTGCACGATCTGGTGGCACGCGGCTACGACGCGTCGCGCCTGGGCAGCTTCTATTACGTGGATGTGGGCGACACCAGCACGCCCACGCCCGATGGGCGTGGCAAGCGGTTCGCGCTCGTCAGCCTGCGCGAGCAGACCTACACGGCAAGCGCGCCGACGAACGCGGTGCAGCCCGTGGATGCGTCGCTGGTTGGGCAGTTTGCCCGCATTGGCCCGGCGGGCACCGAGCCTGCGATCGTGACGATGGATGAGATCGTGGTGCCCGCGGGCGGGACGGTGACGTGCGTTGCGCTGAGCAGGCCGCCCAGCGAGATCTATCAACTGATCAGCGATCCAAGTCGCGACCCGAGCTTTGGCGCACCCACTGGCTCTGCGGGCGCGCCCGATGGCGATGCGCGGGAGCGCGTGCTGCGCCTGCTCGCGCGGCACTTCTCGCCCCGCACCGACCCGACCTCGGGCTTGTTTGACCCCAGCACGACGCACTGGATTCCGCAGATCGATCCGGTGACGAGCGACTTCCTGGGCTTTACCGATCCGGCTGTGGCGGAGTTTGTCGATCCGGTGGTGACGCCTCCTGCGACGCCTTTGCCCACGCCTACGAACGTGCAGTATGCGACGCTGTGGCGCACGGTGCGCGGAGCGCTCGAGCGGCAGGGCGATGGCGACCCCGATGCGGCGGTGTTTACCGGTGCGTTCCCGGCTGCGACGGAGTTTCTGTCGACCGATGGCGGCACGAGTCGCGACACGATCGTCTCCGTCAACGACGATCCTGGTGCGTTGCAGCTCATTCGCCCAAACAACTTCGAGAACGACCAGATGGTCGATCGCATGAAGATCGTGTCGAGTGGCGGCACGACGATCGACCTCAACCTGCGCTTGCCCGATCGCGTTGGTGGCGTGACGGTGACCAACGCCTTTACGACGTTGCCCAGCTCGCCCCCGCCTGGCGCTGAGCTCGTGGCCGACGACAGCTTGACGCTGACGCTCGCGGCATGGGTGCGTCGCCCCACGCAGAACCCCGACTTTGTCACAGCCATCCAAGGGACAGTTGCAACCGCTGGGCTGCCCAATGGACTGGGGGACGGTGAGCTGCCCACCGGCATGCTGCCCGCATGGGCGATCGAGCCCAAGTACTTCCCGCGCGATCTGCCTTGGAACGCGGCGTTCCAAACTTCCCTCAGCAGCACCATCGCGGCAAGCGTCACGCCTGCAGCGGGCGACTTGCTCGTCACGCAGTTTGAGACTTCCGCGTCGGCGACCTTCACGGGTGCGACGCGTGCGATCGAGGATTGGCGGCGGCAGATGGACGGCACGCCCGTGACGGGCGGCGCAGAATCGCCGCTGTTTGATGTCACGGGCACGCCTGCGGCGCGAGTGCCGCTCGCGAACGCGCTGTTTGGCGAGAACTGGGCGGGCAATACCGACACGGTGGACGTGCCCAGCTTTGCTGGTGCCGTGAGCGTGCTCGCGCCCGCGCTGCTGAGCGATGAGATTGATGACAGGCCCCCTGGCGCTGGGTTCGTTGGCGTGCGTGAGAGCCGCTTGAATCAGGTTGCGCTGCCGCCAAACGCGATCTCTGGGCCTGAGCGGCTGGATTTGCTGGAGCTTGGCTCGGCGGTGGGCGACGCACGCTTGCAGCTCTTTTTCTCGCAGCGCAACACGCTGCGCGAGACGCTGAGCGTGATGCGTCTGACCGATCTGCTGCTGCCCGCGGGCATTGGCCCGATGAGCGCGCCCTTTGACCGCGACACGGGCACGGTGCGCAGCCACAACTACTCGGTGGGCGAGCCCCAGCTTGAGCAGTTCCTCGCGCGGCACACCACGCTGGGCGAGGCGGTGGCGGAGGTGCTGGGCTATAGCAAGGCAACGGTGAGTGAGGCGGCCCTGCCCGATGGCTATGCCGCTGGCACGACCGACATCTCGACGTGGCTCAACCCCGCGTCGGGCGGTGCGGACTTCAGCCTGCCCGACACTGACGGCCTGACCCGCAACGATGAGACACTGTTTGACGGCGTGCACCTGGCGCTCGATCGGTTCTTGCCGTTCGTCGATCTCGACAATGATCGCGAACGTGACGTGGGTGGCAGCGAGGAGCCCGGTGCGTTGAACGACTCGCCCCTCGCGTTGGGCGTGCTCGATCAGTTTGTCATCACGCCGCCACCTTTGCCCGCGCTGCCTGTTGATCCTGCGGTGGGCGGCTTGCCCGCAAGCCCGGACCTGCCAGCGCGTCCGTCGGTCACGTCTCTCGTGCGCAGCCAGCCTGGGCTCATCAACATCAACACCGCGAGCGTTGAGGTGCTGCGGACGCTGCCTGGCGTGGCGCCGACGTTTGACAACACCATCACGGGCTCGATCGTCAACGAGTATGAGTGGACGAAGTTCGAGCGAGACTTTGCGTTTACCAATCCTGCTGCGCCCGGGGCTGCCACGTCTCGCCAGTTTGGTTCCGAGACGGACATCGCGCCGTCGCTGGTTGCGTATCGCGAGCTTGGTTCGGGCGTCATTCGTGAGCGCACGTGGCAGACGAGCGCGTGGCAGGGTTTTTATGCTGGGCCCTACACCGATCCATCGATCAACCCCAGCGGCGCGAGCGACCAGAGCGTTCGCATGATCGCGCTCCCTCAAGACCTGCGCGATACGCCCGACGCCGTCCTGAATGCCAGCCTTGTGGGGGCGCAGCGGCAGAACGGCATCCAGCTGTTTGAAGGTTCGCAGACGCCCAGCATGGCGGAGCGCGGGCTGTTCCAGGGCGTTGGTGATGTGCTGAATGCGCGGTTGCGTCAGCCCAGCGCGCCCGAGCTCCGCGGGCTGCCCGTCAATCCCGACTACCTCGCGTTCAACACCAACGTGACGATCGGCGCCGGGCTCGACCCGCAAGAGAGCAGCCTCGCGAAGCTCTCGCCCTTCCGCGCGACGCGTTCGACAGACGACGGCGTGCCTAATGGGTATGACGAGAAGCTGTCGATCGTGGCGCAGTTTGCCAACACCATCACGACACGCAGCGACACGTTTGCGGCGTGGTTTGTGGTGCACGGCTATCGCGAGGAGGACGTGACGAACCTCGCCCCGACGCAGGCGATGGTGCCTAGCGTGAAGCGGAGGTTCCTCATGGTCATCGATCGCAGCGAGGTGACGCGCCTGGGCCAGAAGCCCAACGTGCTGCTGCTGCAAGAGGTGCCTTATGAGTTCCCGGCGCGGCAGTGAGGCGGCGAGGCGTTCGTGAGGCGGCATGCAGGCGGGCGTGGGCCCGCCTCGCGCGGCGCGGCTCGGGCTTCGCTATACTTGGGCGTTCCAGGGTGTAGCTCAGCTTGGTAGAGCGTCTGGTTTGGGTCCAGAAGGCCGCAGGTTCAAATCCTGTCACCCTGATTTACAATCTGTTCGGCTGGGGTCCAAACGGAGTGCGCAGGAGTACAGTCTCTTGTGAACGGCCAATCAGAACAGAGCAACCTCATCGTGGCCAGAGTCTGCGAGATGCCGATCCTGTTCAAGGATCGCGGCAATGTGTCGATGATTCAGTTGGTGCTGGAGTCTGGCTTGATCAAGTCTCCAGAGGTGTTAACGCGACGAGCGGTGGGCGATTACCTCAGCAATCACGCACATTTGGTGGAAGCGTGGGCGATGCACTCGGAGGACAAGCGAACGAGTTCAGGCTGGTACTTTGTGGAGAAGTCCGACGTCTCATTCGAGGTTGGGTTTCATCCGGGGGGGCCGCGACTTCCCTTCAGCGATCGCGTGCAAGCTTGTGCGGAGTTCATCGTGCGCGAGGCCAACGCGATAGCAGCGGACTGCTGAGCAGTCTCTTGGATTTACGGGGCCAGCTACGGACAGCAACCACAAAGAGTTCAACTGGCGGACTGTCTCCCTGACTTTGCAACAGACAAGCCCCGCGACATGATTGTCGTGGGGCCTTTTCTTTGGGTCGTTCGCCACGCTGTTGCGCTGCGTCGTGTCGGCAGCGGGCGCGACGCGATCACGCCTTCGACCGCGTGTGCTGCATGCTCAGCCAGCAGGCGAGGCCGATGAACGTCGGTGCCCACAAGCCAACAAAGATGCCGAAGCGTTCGGCGTGCGCGGCTTCGTCGGCTTTGAAGAAGAACCAGATGCCGATGGAGGCGATGATGGAGAGCATGCCTGCGACGACGCAGGTGAGGCTGAGGCGATTGCGGAGTGTGAGTGACATGTAATGAGTTCCTGTGTGGGTTGCTCTGGGGGTTGCGTCTCGCTGCTGAGGGCATGCGAGCATCGCTGCGCGTGGCAATGTGTGGCGCGATGGGCTTGGGGGGAAAAACCACAAAACGCCCGCCGCGGCAAGCATGCGGCGACGGGCGAAGGGTGTGAGCTGCTGGTGATGTCGCGGGCGAAGGTGCCCGGTGCATCACTTGGGGAGGATGACGGTGTCAATGATGTGGATGACACCATTACTGCAGGCAACGTCCGCGGTCGTGACGGTCGCGCCGTCGACGTGAACCTTGCCCTCTTTCACCTCGACCTTGACGTTTTGGCCCTGGACGGTTTTGGCAGAGGTCATCTTCATGACGTCCGCCGCACCGACTTTGCCAGCGACGACGTGGTACGTGAGAATGCCGGCGAGTTTCGCCTTGTTCTCAGGCTTCACGAGGTCTTCGACGGTGCCCGCGGGCAGCTTCGCGAACGCGGCGTCGGTGGGCGCGAAGACCGTGAAGGGCCCGGTGCCCTTCAGGGTTTCGACGAGGCCAGCGGCACCGAGTGCGGTGGCAAGCGTCTTGAACGATCCGGCAGCGGCAGCGGTTTCGACAATATCAGGCATAGGGAGCTCCTTGCGCCGCGGGCCCGCGCCGTCCCGCTCGCGAGCGCACGACATCGCCGCCTTGCTCGCAAGCAAGGGCAGGTGACATCACACGAAGTCGCTTCGCGAGAAAGTCAACGCAAGAACGCGAACGCAGTAATAGAAAAACGCAACCCGTTTTGCGGCTGAGGCGACATGGCCTCGATACCGAGCGATGCGTTCGGGTGTTGCACGCGCACTCTTGCGGAGGGAGCGTGGCACGCATCGTGCGATGAGGTGGTTTCTCGGCAGCTGACTCAAGCAAACGCCCGGGCAGCGCGTCCGTCCATCTTCTTGCGAGAACACTATAGGCAGCCCGCGTCTGCGGGTGTTGTGCGCTGCGCTAATTGCTCGTGCGCCGTCGCTTCCCCGGGGCTAAGCCACTATATTTGCATCATGACGCAAACACGCAAACGAGCAAGGCCGGTGAAGCGTCGCCCGCCCGCGACGCCCAGGCTTGCGCTGACGCGCAAGGCGCCGATCGATGGCGCACTCGACGCGGAGCTGTTTCGAGCTCTGTCCGATGAGACGCGGCTGTCGCTCGTGGCGTGCATCGCCAAGTGCGGGCGGGCGTGCAGCGTGGGAGAGGTCGCGCTCTGCTGCTCGGTGGATGTGTCGGTCGTGTCGCGGCATCTTGCGCTGCTTGCTCGCGCTGGGGTGCTCAGCGTCCGCAGGCGGGGCCGCGTGGTGGCGTATGCGCTGCAATACGACGAGCTCTGCGAGTCGCTGCACGCCCTTGCTGCCGCGATTGAGTCCTTGAAGCCAGCTGAGAATCTTTCCAAAGGAGCGTGCAACGATGGCTGCTGCTAACCGTCCACTCCGCGTGCTGTTTCTCTGCACGGGCAACGCCTGCCGAAGCCAAATGGCCGAGGGTTGGGCCCGCGCGCTGCGGGGCAGGCAGATCGAGGCCTATTCGGCGGGCACGAGCCCGCACGGCATGAATCGCCTCGCGATGCGCGCGATGAGCGAGGCGGGCGTCGACATCTCGTCGCACAGCTCGAAGCATGTTGCGACGCTCATGCACGTGCCGTTTGATTACGTCGTCACGGTGTGCGACTCGGCGAGCGAGAGCTGCCCCATATTCCCTGGCAATGCCAAGGTGTTGCACAACAGCTTTGAGGATCCGCCGAAGCTCGCGCGGAACGCGACAAGCGACGACGAGGCGATGCCGCACTATCGGCGGGTGCGCGATGAGATTCGCACGTTTGTCGAGACGCTGCCCGCGGCGCTCACGTCGCCCGCCAAGAGCTGCTGCGGCCCGGCGTGCTGCGAGCCTGCGCTGGTTGCTGCGAGCGCTGGTTCGTTCGAACCAAGCCTGGACCTCGCTCATCAGCGCACGCGCGACCACGTGCGCGAGGGCTATGCGGCGATCGCCCGCACGGGCTGCTGTGGCCCCAGCGGCGGCGGCTGCTGCGGTCCCAGCGCGTTCACGCCCGAGCAGCTCGCGCAGGCGATCGGCTACAGCCAGGGCGAGCTCGCGGCGATGCCCGATGGTGCCAACATGGGCCTCTCCTGCGGCAATCCCACGGTGCTCGCGTCGCTGCGACCTGGCGAGATCGTGCTCGACCTTGGCAGTGGGGGCGGGTTTGACTGTTTCGTCGCGGGCCCGAAGGTGGGCAGCAGCGGTCGCGTGATCGGTGTCGACATGACGCCCGACATGCTGCGAAAGGCTCGCGGAAACCTCGCGAGCTACACCGGGCAGACGGGCCTTGCCAACGTGGAGTTTCGCCTCGGTGAGATCGAGGCGTTGCCGGTTGCCGATGCGAGCGTCGACGTCGTGATCTCCAACTGCGTGCTCAACCTCTCGCCCGACAAGCCCCGCGTGTGGCGAGAGATCGCACGCGTGCTTAGGCCTGGTGGTCGCGTCGCGGTGAGCGACCTGGCCCTGCTTCGCTCGTTGCCCGAGGCGGTTCGCAGCGATGTTGAGGCACTTGTGGGGTGCGTTGCTGGGGCGGTGCTGGTGGAGGAGACGCGCGAGCAAGCGGCAACTGCGGGCCTGGCAGACATTGTGGTGCGCACCAAGCCCGACTACATCAACGCCCTGACCAACTGGGACGATCCGCTCTACGTGCGCATCGCCCAGCATCTGCCCAAGGGCACGTCGCCCAGCGACTTCATCACGAGCCTCGACATCACCGCGACCAAGCCATGAAGCGACTTCTCGCCGAGGCCCTGGGCACCTTCTGCCTCGTCTTCGCGGGCACGGGTGCCATCGTCGTGAACCACCAGTCGGGCGGCGTGATTGGTCACGCGGGCATTGCGGTCACGTTTGGGCTGGTGGTCATGGCGATGATCCTTGCGCTCGGGCCCATCTCCGGGGCGCACATGAATCCTGCGGTGTCGATAGCGCTCGCGCTCGCGCGGCGATTTCCGGCGCGAGATGTGCCGGGGTTTGCGATCGCGCAGCTTGCCGGCGCGTTCGCGGCCTCGGCATTGCTGCGAGTGCTCTTCGCAACAAGCCCGACGCTCGGAGAGACGCTGCCCGCTGGGCCTGCGTGGCAGTCCTTCGTGCTCGAGATTGTGCTGACATTCGTGCTCATGCTCGTGGTGTTTGGTGTCTCGACGCAGGCGCAGCGGTCGCAGCCAGCGGCGTTGCCCGTCGCGGCGGTCGCGGTGGGGGGCGTGGTCGCGCTCGAGGCAATGTTTGCTGGGCCCATCTGCGGCGCATCGATGAACCCTGCACGATCGCTCGCGCCGGCTGTGGTTTCGGGCAAGCTGCAGTCGCTGTGGGTGTATCTCGCGGCGCCGGTGCTTGGTGCGGCGCTGGCAGTGCCAGCGGCACACGCGCTGGGTTTGCTCGCGCCGCACGAAGCAGGGCAAAGCACGGGCGAGGCAAGCGATGCCAAGGCAAGCGATGGCAGTCCAAGGTCGCGTTGAACGCAGGCGATGCACGCCAGCGTGCGCAAGTGCCCGGCCCCGCTCTACCGCCTCCGCGTGGGCTCAATGCTCGGCACAGGGCTCATCGTCACCTCGCCCAGCAGTGCACGCTCGTAGGCGTTACTCGCCTGCTTGCGAGCCGTGAGCGGGCCTTGGGCGTCGCCCCGCAGAAACTGGCGAATGAGGCGATGGTCCTCGCTGAGGGTGCTTGCCTGCTCCTCGCCCGTCTTGCGGAGTGCGTCGAACCACTCGCGCGACTCGACGATGAGCATTCGCCCCTTGTCAAACATCGCCATGCGATCGCCGATCGTGAAGGCGCTGTCCATCTCGTGCGTCACGACGACGCTCGTCACGCCCAGCTTCTTCGTCAGGCTGAGAATGAGCTGATCGATCTCCGCGCTCGTCACGGGGTCGAGCCCGGCGCTGGGTTCGTCGTAGAACAGAATCTCGGGGTCCAGGCTCAGGGCCCGAGCCAGCCCCGCACGCTTCTTCATGCCGCCGCTGATCTCTGCGGGGTAGCGGTCCGCCGCGTCGAGCAGGCCCACGCTCTCGAGCTTGATCTTGACCTGGATATCGATGATCTCCTCGTCGAGGTCGGTGTGCTCGCGCAGGGGCAGGGCCACGTTCTCGGCAATGGTCATGCTGTTGAAGAGGGCCCCGCTCTGGAACAGAATCCCAAAGCGCTTGCGCACCTCGTCGAGCTCGTTTGGGCGGATGGTGCAGAGGTTTCGCCCCAGCACCTCGACGGTGCCCTCGTCGGGCCGAATCGCACCGATCATCGTGCGCAGCATCGTGCTCTTGCCGCTGCCGCTGCCGCCCATGATGATCATCGTTTCGCCGCGCCGCACATCGAGCGTGACGCCATCGAGCACCGCGCGCCCATCAAAGCGCTTGACCACCTGCTGCATGCGAATGACCGATTCCATCGCGGACAGTATTCGCTCTGGTGCCACTCAGCCCCTCATGCTCATGCTTCATGCTCATAATGGTTCGGGTGCCGCATCGCGTGGGTATGAAACAGCACGAGGCCCCTCTCTGGAGCCTCGTGCGAGTCGCTGTATTGAGTTGCCGTTCTCCTGCCGCTGCGAGCCGGACTTATGGTCGGCCCGGTGCCGGTGCGGGTGCCGGCGCAGGCGTTGCCGGCGGCGTCGCGGGCGTTGCGCCAGGCACTGCCGGGGTCGCGTTCGCAGCCGGGTCATACAGCAGAATCTTCGTGCCGTCGCTCGCGATCAGCTCGATGTTGAGCGGTGCCAAGTTCGCGCCGCCGCCGTTGGGGTTGAGCTGCAACGCTGCGACCGCCCAGCCCTTGGAGAACTGCACGGGCAAAGGCAGCAGGCCTTGGTTGCCCTGTCCTTGCATGCCTTGCATTTGCTGGCCCACGCTGCCATAGGCCCTCATGAGTTCGCCCACGCCCGTGGGCACGCTTTGGAAGTTGCCCAGCTTGCTCTGGTAGGTCGTGACAAAGCGCTGGAAGTCTGCGTCCGTCACGCTGTTGGCCACCGATGCATCGAGCTGCTGCCGCGCTGTCGCGTAGTCGCCCGCCTCCGCAGCCTTGAGCAGCGAGGCGGTGCTGCCGCCAAACATGCCCGTCATCGCCTTGAGCCCCGTCGACACCATCATGATGCCGCCCACCCACACCGCCGAGACGAGCAGCCCGATGACCAGGGCCGCGATTGCCAACCCTTTGCCACCCACGCGACCGTTGCTGCCGCTGATGAGAACCAGCGCGACGATTGCGAGGATTGCCCCCAGCACGCCCAGGCCGGGGATGATGCAGATCAGGCTCAGGACGAGGGCCACGATCGCGAGCACGCTCGTGCGTTCTTCCACCACCATCGCTCCATCCAGCCCGGCAGGTGCATACGGATTTGGGTTGTTCATAGCAAGCACTATAGCGATTCTCCGCCCGGCGTTACAGGGCGCAGAAGCCGCGCGTCGAATCCTCGCGGCGTATCGTCCTCCCCTATGCCTTCCGCTGCCAACCCCACCGAAGGCTCGTCCCCACTGCGCGAGCTGCTGATTCTCGCCCTGCCCACCGTTGTCACCATGACGTCCTACACCGTCATGCAGTCGGTCGACAAGCTCATGGTCAGCCGCCTCGGGCCCGACCCTGTTTATGTCGGGGCCCAGGGCAATGGCGGGCTGGCGGCCTTTGTGCCCATCAGCATCGCGATGGGGTGCCTCACGGTGGTGAACACCTACGTGAGCCAGCATCTGGGGGCGGGCAGCACGCGCAAGGCACCGTCGTACATGTGGAATGGCCTGTGGATCGCCCTCGCCTGGGCCTTGCTGCTGGTGCCCTATGGGCTGCTCATGCCCAGCGCGTTTGAGGCCCTGTGGCGAACGGGCGACAACCTGCAAGATGCCGACCTCGCGCGCCGTGTCGAGATGAGCTGCGCGTATGGGCAGCCCTTGGTCTTTGGCGCGATCCTCACGATGGCGGCCCGCTGCCTGGCGCAGTTCTTTTACGGATTGCACAAGCCGCGGGTGGTGCTGGTCGCGAGTCTCTCGGGCAACCTCGTGAACTTTGTGGGCAACAGCGTGCTCATCTATGGCCCGACCGCGCTGGTGACTGGCGGCGCGCTCGACCCGTTTTATGCTGCGACGGCGAGCATCGCGCAGGCGCTGGGCATTCCGCGCATGGGCGTGAGCGGCGCGGCCTTTGGCACGCTGCTGGGCACCGCGGTGGAGCTGCTCATCCCAGCGTGCGTGTTTCTGAGCGCGAAGTATCACGCGCAGTATGGCACGCGCTCGTCGTGGCGACCAAGCCGCGAACGCCTGAAAGAACTGCTGAAACTGGGGTGGCCTGGCGGCGCGATGTTTGGGAACGAGATGATTTGCTGGGCGATGTTCATGGTCGTGTTCGTCGGTCACTTTGGCGCGCAGCACAGCACGGCAGGGTGGATTGCGCACCAGTGGATGAGTCTCTCATTCATGCCCGCGGTGGGCATCTCGGTCGCGATCACGGCGATGGTGGGGCGCTGCATGGGCGCTGGCAGGCCCGACCTTGCCGTGAAGCGAGCCTGGGCGGGCGTGGGTGTCGCGCTGGTCTACATGGGCATCATGGGCGTGCTGTTTGTGGTTTTCCGCAAGCCCATGGTCGACCTGTTTATCGACGACTCGACGGACCCGCAGACCAAGGCCACGCTCCTCGCGCTGGGGGGTGGCTTCATGATCGCCACCGCCTGCTTTCAGTTGTTTGACGCTGTCGCGATGACCCTCAGCGGGGCCTTGCGCGGGGCGGGGGACACGATGTGGCCCGCGATCGTGACGCTGGTCCTGAGCTGGACGATCATCGTGGGCGGGGGCTGGTCGCTCATGACCTTTGCCCCGCAGCTTGAGAGCCTGGGCCCGTGGATCGCAGCCGCGACCTACATCGCGATCTTGAGCCTTGCCATCCTCGCGCGATTTGTGGGGGGCAAGTGGAAGAGCATCAAGCTGGTGCATTGACGCGTTTGTGCGAGGATTGCTGGGCGAGAGCGTGCGTCCACCGCATGCCGTAACCCAATGCCGGGCAAGCCTTTGCCTTGCGAGTACCGAGAGGCAAAGTCTGCGCGGTGCGTGGCTTCTCGTGCGCTTCCACGGTCGCTCGCCCAGCGAGCGCGCGATCGTGCATCGCTCTTCACTCTCTCGCAACCGCTGGCACCCATCGTGCGGACAGGCACACGGATGGGGCAACGCAGCCCGGGGCTTTCGCGTGCGAGGGCTCCTTGGGCGGAGCGAGTCCAGAGCAGTGTCCGCCCGTGTGGCCAGAAGGGCACAGGGTGTTGCGAGCGTGGTGCAATGTGCGTCCCGCCGCGTATGTCCTCCCGCTCAATCGACAAAACGCACCGAAACAAAAAAGTTGTGCTTGACTGCGCTGGAAACCCCCGGCCTATGACCTACCTTTGGCGGCTTGCCTAAGTCGGTACGTACCCCTGGGGGCCGAACCCCCCGCGACATGGATGTCGCGAGCAAGCTGTCTGTGGCTGTCGGTGTGAGTCGCTGCGCATGATCGAGCGACGCCTGAGCGAGGTGCACGAAACGCCTCGCATTGGACTCTGGAGCTGTTTGCTATGCAGAACCAACCCCGCATCAATTCCTCGCCTCTTCACACCGCTCGTCGTTCCTCCGCGCGTCAAAGCAGCGTGCGAGTGCTCGCGGCGTTTGCCGGGCTCGCCGCGAGCGCGCTCGCGGTCAACGCATCGCAGCCAGGCGAGGGTGGCCTCGATCGCGCAGTCGAGCTGCTGGGCAGCGGCAAGGTTGTCGAGGCTCGCGAGGTGCTCTCGCAGCTGACGGCTCCTGAGATGGCGATGAGCCTGAGCAGTGCAGAGCGCACCCGCGCCGCATCGCTCGCGACGCAGACGGTTGCTCGCCTGAAGAAGCTGCCTGCCGAAGAAGTGAGCGTGCAGACCGCTGAGCTTCGCGTGCAGACGGGCGAGCTGGGCCTGGCCCAGGCGCAAGCCAAGAGCGTGGTGGACAGCCCCCGCGCTACAAATGAACAGACGGCACGCGCCAAGGCCGTGCTTGCCCGCGTGACCGAGGAGCAGGCCTCGCTTGCCCCGCAGGTGGATGAGCTGCTGCAAGCCGCGCTCGCCAAGGCCCGCGCGGGTGATGTGGGTGCCGCTCGCACGCAGGTGTCGCGCGTGGTGGGCAGCGGGCTGGCCCTCAGCCCCGCCCAGCAGCAAGTTGCCGAGAATGTTCAGGCGAGCGTGCTGAACGCCCCTGCGGGCAATGTCGCGATGGGCATGCTGCAGCCGGGCGTCGTGCGTCGGCCCACCGAGCCTGCACCCACGCCTGCCCCCGCCCAGCCCGAGCCAGCACCGGCGCCGGCCGAGCAGCCCCCGGCTCCGATTGAGCCCATGCCTCTGCCCCCGGTGGATGCGCAGCCAGCCCCCGCGACTGAGCCCGCACCGGCTCCTGCCCCCGCACCCGCCCCGGCTGTTGAGCCCGCGCCCGTCGTCGTGGCCCAGGCACAGCCACCCAGCGACCCCATCGCTGCGGCACGCATTTGGGAGAGCCAGGCCCTGCTGGCTGAGGCGGACTCCGCCTTTGCCGAGAACCGGCTGGGCGACGCCGCGAGCCGGTACACCCGTCTACTTGATCAATACGGCGACTTGCTGAGCCCTGAGGCTCGCACGCGTGCGCAGACGCGTCTGACCGAGGCCCGCGTCCGCTTGGGTGGCAACCCCGGGCAGGCGGCGGGCGTGCTCGACAGCATCAGCAGCAACAACGCGGCTGCTCGCCAGTCGGTCATCGCGGAGTTTGAGAACGATCTTCAGCAAGCTGAGGCTGCACGCGTGCGTGGCGACACGCAGCGTGCCCGCGAGCTTGCGGCTCAGGCCAAGGTCCGCGTGAGCGGCGGTCGTGCGCTGTTCAGCGAGGACGAGATCGCGAGCTATCGCAGCCGTGCAGATGCCGTGCTGAGCGCGGTGGACGCCGAGGAGGCCCGCCTGCGTGACGTGCGCATCGCTGAGCAAGAGGCTGCGAACAAGGCCGCGGCGGAAGAGGCTGCCATGCAGCAGAGCATGGACAAGAACCGCAAGCTGGGCGAGGCGATCGACCGCGTGCGTGCGTTGCAGATGGAGCAGAAGTACGACGAGGCGTTGCAGGTGGTGGAGGGGCAGATTCTGTTCCTCGACCCGATCAACCCCACGGGCCTGCTGCTGCGGGACGTGCTGCGTGACACCATCGTGTTCAAGCGTTGGGGCGCAATTACCGACGACCGCAACGACAGCTACATGCAGCAGCAGATGCAGAACTTCGAGGCAGGCATCGCCCCCGAGCGCATCCTGGACTATCCGAAGGATTGGCCCAGCATCTCCGAGCGTCGCGGCACGCCCATCGCGTTTGCCGAGGCCGAGGAAAACCGCCGGGCCCTCGCGGTGCTGCAGAGCAAGCGCATCCCCGTGAACTTCAACGAGGTGCCCTTCGGCGACATCGAGCCATTCCTCGCTGCCGTGACGCAGCTGAACATCGACATCGACTGGCCCAGCCTGGAGCAGGCGGGCATCACGCGCGACAAGACCATCACGCTGAAGCTGACGAACGTGCCCGTCGAGACGGTGCTCAACCGCGTCGTCGAGAAGGCCAGCGGCGACAGCTTTGGTGGCGCAGCCTGGACGATCACCGACGGCGTGCTGACGATCGCGAGCAAGGACGTGATCAACAAGCAGAAGGTGCTCGTGATCTACGACATCCGCGACCTGATCGTGGAAGTGCCGGACTATGAAGACGCTCCGATCTTCGACTTGCAGCAGGCCTTCCAGCAGGGTGGCGGCGGTCGTGGCGGCGGCGGCGGCGGGCAGAGCCCCTTCCGCCAGCAGGGCAACGATGAAGGCCCCGAGCGTCGCACGCTCGAGGAGCGCACCGAGGACCTGCTGGACATCATCCGCGCTCAGGTTGATCCTGAGGGCTGGGACGCGGGCGTCGGCACGATTCAGACCCTGGGCGGTCTGCTCATCATCAACAACACTCCCGCCAACCACCGCGCCATCAACGGCTTGCTGGGCAAGCTGCGTGAGACGCGTGCGATGCAGATCAACGTCGAGACGCGCTTCCTGCTCGTGAGCCAGGACTTCTTCGAGCAGATCGGCTTCGACCTCGACGTTTACCTCGGTGCGAACAACAACACCGTGCGTGCCGCCCGCGGTACTCGCCCGACCACCCGCGCCAGCGACTTCTTTGACTTCCGTGCCGGCGGCTTCCGCGATACCTTCCCGCAGCCCCCGAGTGCTGGCGCGAACGTGAATCGCTCCGCGCTGGGCGACCCGTGGTCGCCCGTGGGCATCGGGCAGAACAGCCTGGGCCTGGGCGAGAGCCTGCTGCAGACCGATTTCTCGCAGGACATCTTCGCGAACGCCCCGGCCCTGGGCATCGCCGGGCAGTTCCTGGATGACATCCAGGTCGACTTCCTCATCAAGGCGACGCAGGCCGACCGCCGGACGGTGAGCCTCACGGCTCCTCGCCTGACGTTCACGAACGGGCAGATCTCGAACATCACGGTCGGCACGCAGGTGCAGTTCGTGGCAGACCTCGAGCCTGTCGTGAGCGAGAGCGCGGTGGGCTTTGACCCAGACCCGCAGCCCATCAACGAGGGCGTGACGCTGAAGGTCGACGGCACCATCAGCGCCGACCGTCGCTACGTGACGATGAACATCGACACGGGCGTCAGCCGCATCGAGAGCATCCAGCCCTTGGCGGTCAGTGCCATCGCGGGTGGTCAGCTCGTGAACTCGGCTGCGACGCAGAGCTTCATCCAGCTTCCCACCGTGACGGTCACGCGCGTGCAGACGACGGTGACCGTGCCCGACCAGGGCACGATCCTCATCGGTGGCCAGCGCCTCACGACGGATGCGGAAGTCGAGACGGGCGTGCCCGTGCTCAGCAAGATTCCGATCCTGAGCCGCTTCTTCACCAACCGTGTGCTCAGCAAGGAAGACAGCACCCTGATGATTCTGCTCAAGCCCACGATTCTCATCCAGAACGAGGAAGAGCAGATGAACTTCCCGGGCGTGCAGGACAGCCTGCTGATGCCGTTCGGGCGGTAAGCATCGCTGGGCCACCTGCCGGCTCATGGCGCATGTCGGACGAACCTGAATAGCGTGCAAGGCCCGGGCGACAACGCCCGGGCCTTTCTTTGCTCGCTTTGTTCTGTGCGTGTGCCGCTATGCCGCTTTGGTGGCGTTGGGTTGAGGCGGCGCATCGATCGCCGCTGCAGCAGCGACCGAGGATGCGCTGTTTGGGGCTGCGGGCGCGACTTGGTTTGCCGTTGGGCTGGGCGCGGCGGTTTCCGATGTTGCGGGCATTTGCTTGCGGAGGTGCTCGCTGAGCTGGTCGATGAGCGTGAGCACCTGGCCCAACGGCGTACCGGTACGGACCATCTCGACGAGCTCTTGCGTGAGCGAGAGCAGCGCAGGATACTTGCATGTCGCGCTGGGGTCTCCCACGCGGTTGATGATGCGCATGAGGTCGGGCACGGGCAGGGCATCGCCAAACTTCACGCTCACGTCGTGCAGCGTGCCCTTCACGTGCTCGCAGCGGCGCACAATGCCTGTGCGTTCGCAGATCGATTTCTTCTCGCCGTCGGCGAAGGCGACTCGCAGGGGCGTGCCCGGGTGCAGGTAGCAGTTGTGGAAGAAGCTCATGCCACCCCGGCTGATGTCGCGTCCGGGGATGATGACGCGGGCCACCGAGCCTTCTTGCAGGTGCAGTTCTCCCACGATGAGCGTGCTCTCCGGAATCGTGAATCGCGGCTCGCGGCGGCGCGAGGACTCGGGCCTCGAGTCGCTGCGCATCGCGATAGCTTCGAGGAGCTCCTTGCGCTCAGTGGGATTCAGGCGAACGGATGCGCGAATCGGGCCGCTCATGGCATCTTCCTTTTCCGGCAGGCGGTGGTCTCTCGCTGGGCGCTGGGCCGTGGCGGCTTGGCGACCGCTTGACCTGCACAGGCTTGTGGTGGGGATTTCGTCACCAGTTTGCGGCGGCTTGAAGTCGGGCGAGCGAATCGCCCTGTTTGCACAAAGAAGTGGGCTTGTTCACACAGAAAGAGGTTGCCCTCTATGGGTGTATCTTGGTACGCGAGGGTTGATTTCCAGTCGAGAACGCTGGGTTTAGGCTGCTCGCGAGTCGGGCGTGGCGTCTTCGACGGGCTTGCGTGTGTCGGCGGGGAGGTTTTGGTGAAGGGAGATCACGAGCTCCTCCATGACGCCCAGTACCTGCGGGAGGGGCGTGCCGTTGCGGACGAGCTCGACGATCTCTTGCGCGAGCGAGAGCAGCGCCGGATACTTGCACGTCGCGCAGGGGTCTCCGGCGCGGTTGATAAGCTGCATGAGTGCCGTGATGGGCATGGGCTCGTCGAAGCGCACGCCGATGTCGTGCACCATGCCGCGAACGTACTCGCAGCGGCAGACCACGCCCGAGCGCTCGCAGACAGCGTTGCGATCCGCGTCGGCAAAGGCAAAGCGGCAGAGAGTGCCAGGCTGCAAGAACCCGTTGTGCAAGAAGCCCATGCCTCCGCGCCCGATGTCTCGGCCCGTGATGAGCACACGCTGCGTCGGGGCACCCTGCTGGCACAGCTCGTCCACGATGACAGCGGTGTCTGGCAGGGCGAAGCGTGGGTCTTTGCGGCGCGTTCGTTCGGGCTGAGCCTCGCTGCGCAGGGCGATAGCATGCAAGAGCTCGATGCGCTGGGTGGGGGAGAGGTGGACGCTCGATCGGATGGGCCCGGACATGGTGAGAAGTCCATTCACGAGATGGCACGCGGGAGGGCTGCGTGGGCCCCTTTCGCTTGAGACAAGAACCGCAAGAGAGAGCGCACGAGAGCAACTTCGGGCGGGCTGCTACGATGCTTCAATGATCCAGGCACGCCGTCCTACTTCACCCATATTCGTCGGAGACAGCCGCGTCGGAATCGTGCAAATTGGTGGCGGATTGCCCGATGCCAGCGGCAGGCCGAGCGTGCCCGCACCGATTTCGGTGCAGACGATGACCGCGGGCTACACGTACGACATCGATAAGTGCGTGGGCGAGATTCACAAGCTCGCGGCGGCGGGCGCCGAGATCGTGCGCGTGGCGGTGCCAGAGAAGAAAGACACCGAGGCGCTGCGCGAGATCATCCCGCAGGTGCGCGTGCCCATCGTGGCGGACGTGCACTTTCACTTCCAGCGGGCGCTGGAGGCTGTCGAGGCTGGGGTGCACAAGATTCGCCTGAACCCCGGGAACATCAACGACCGCGCGCAGGTGAAGGACGTGATCCAGGCGTGCAAGGCACGCAAGATTCCGATCCGCGTGGGGGTGAACGAGGGGTCGATCATCGAGCGCAAGGACAAGCAGAAGCGCCAGAAGGAGCTCGGCGCGGTCTTCAGCGAGCACAAGCATGGGTACATGCTGGCGATCATGATCGCGAAGCTCGAGGAGTATCTCGACATCTTCTACGAGGAGGATTTTCGCGACATCGCGATCAGCGCAAAGAGCATGGACGCGTCGCTGGTCATCGCGGCGTACAGCGAGATCAGCCAGCGGTTTCCGCATCCGCTGCACCTGGGCGTGACGCACGCGGGGCCCAAAGAGACGGGGTGCATCCGCAGCGTGGCCGCGCTGAGTGCGCTGCTGACGCGCGGCATTGGCGACACGATTCGCATCAGCTACGCGAGCGACCCGGTGTATGAGGTGGAGGATGGGCTGGAGCTGCTGTGGAGCCTTGGGCTGCGCGAGCGCAAGGGCGTGGACCTCATCGCCTGTCCCACGTGCGGGCGCATCCAGGTGGATTTGTTCACGCTGGTGCAGGACGTTCGCAAGCAGCTCGCGGCCCGCGTGACGGTGCCCATGAAGGTCGCGGTGATGGGGTGCATCGTGAATGGGCCGGGCGAGGCGGAGGGGGCAGACGTCGCGGTGTTCGCGGGGGATCGTCGCGGGATTATCTATGTGCAGGGCGAGCGCGTGGCGAACGTGCCCGAGGAGCAGATTCTCGACACGCTGCTGACGCACTGCTTGGACTTTCAAGGGAAGGTACTGCGCGGCGAGGTGAAGCTGGGGGACAAGAAGGTTGCGATTTTGCCGCCTGATCCGCTGGGCGAGGTGGGCAGCGGGTGGGAGAAGGTGGCGAAGGGGTATGTGGCGTCGGCAACGGGGCAGGGCAAGGCGGTGGGGCTGACGGTGGGGAAGACGTGAGCTGCGGGAGGCGGGGCGATGCTCCAGTGTTCACGATGCCAGTATGATCTCACGGGCCTGCCCGATGGTGCATGCCCGGAGTGCGGGCAGGTCTTCGCTGCGGTGTTGCTGCGGCAGGCTGCGCGGGCACGCGAGGAGCGGATCGATGTCGAGAAGCTGGCGCAGCAGGTGCGGCTGCTTGCGGTGCTGGTGGTGCTGCCGGTTGTCGCGCTGATTGCTGGGTCGAGCGTGCGCGGCTTGGTCGTGGCGTTTGGTGTTGCGGTCGTGGTGCTCTTGGTGGGAAACCGCATGCTCCGGGCACTGTCTTTGCGAGACCGCGAGAGTGTGCAGTGGAAGTGCGCCGTCGCGGCAGGCGTGCTGACGATTTGGGCGTGCATCAGCGACCTTTCGCTGTCGATTTCGCAGACGCTTCTGGTGATGGCATACGTCGGGCTGCTCGCGATACCGCGTGGATGGGTTACTTGTGCGGCGGCTTTGGCGTGCCTGCCCTTGGTGCTGCGCACGATGGTCGCTGTCGAGCAAGCCGGTCAGCGTTCGCCGTTTGGCTACCTTGCGACAGACCTCGACTGGCACGACAGACGGGCCTTGCTGGTGGCAGATGTGCCGCTGCTCGTGGTGCTGACGCTGGGCGTGCTGGCAGTGGGTCCTGTGGCATATGCGGTGAGGTGGGGGCTGGAAGCTGCGCGGGACCGCGCAGCAAAGAGGACAGGCGCGAGTGCGCAGGAGGGATTGACGACGCCCGGCGAGCCAAATCCCGATGGCCAGCCCGCGCGGCCCGACGCCGAAACCTGATACAATCCCCCGCGTAGCAACCTGCACCGTCCGTGCGGGTGGCGAAGCCGCTTCGCCCTTGCGGGGCGGGAACGCACTTTGGAGACAACTCGCATGGCTCGTGCTCTGACCCTTCGCGTCGTTTCGCCCATGATGCTCGCTCTTGCTGCCACTGCCGGTGCCCACCCCTGGACCTATCCCGCAGCTCGCGTGGAGACGGTGACGGACACCTATCACGGCGTGACGGTGGCGGACCCCTATCGCTGGCTGGAGAACCCCGACAGCGAAGAGAGCCGGGCGTGGATTGATGCGCAGGTTGCACTCACGACGAGCTATCTCGCGGGCGTGCCGCAGCGCGGCGCGATCGAGGCCCGCATTCGCGAGCTGTGGAACTTTGAGCGGTATGGCGCGCCGAGCAAGCAGGGGAACAAGTATTTCTGGAGCTACAACAGCGGGTTGCAGAACCAGAGCGTGCTGTTTGTCGCAGACAGCGTGAGCGACAGCGGCCGCGTGCTGCTCGATCCGAACACACTGAAGGCCGATGGCACGATGGCGTTGGCTGGGCTCGCGATCACGGACGACGCGCGGTACATGGCGTATGGCGTGTCGGAAGCGGGCAGCGACTGGAACACGTGGCGCGTGCGCGACATCGCGACAGGCAAGGACCTGCCCGACGAGCTGAACTGGGTGAAGTTCAGCGGCGCGAGCTGGACGAACGATGGCGAGGGGTTCTTCTACAGCCGGTATGACGCGCCGAAGGAGGGCGAGAAGCTGACGGGAGAGAACTTCTTCCAGAAGCTCTACTACCACAAGCTCGGCACGCCGCAGAGCGACGACGTGCTGGTGTATCAAGAGACCGAAGAGGTGAAGAAGGACTGGGGCTTTGGCGGGAGCGTGACGGAGGATGGCGAGTACTTGGTGATCGGCGTGTGGCAAGGCACCGACCCGAAGAACCGGGTGTACGTCAAGGACATCTCGCCCAAGGGCAACACGAAGGAGAGCCTGGGCGATGGCAGCGTGATGAAGCTGCTGGATGAGCGCGACGCAAGCTATGAGTATGTGGGTAACGACGGCAGCGTGTTCTACTTCAACACCAACCTCGATGCGCCCAAGGGGCGTGTCATCGCGATCGACCTGACCAAGCCCGACCGCAGCGAGTGGCGCGAGATCATCCCGCAGAGCGACGCACGCCTGACGGGCGTTGGCATGCTGGGCGACAACTTCTTTGCCAGCTATCTGCGCGATGCACGCAGCGAGATTCGTCAGTTCGCGCTCGATGGCACGCTCGTGCGGATCGTCGAGCTGCCCGGCATCGGCAGCGCGAGCGGCATTGGCGGCAAGCGCAGCGACACCGAGGCGTTCTACAGCTTCAGCGGGTTTACCACGCCCACCCGCATCTACCGCTTTGACCTGGGCACGGGGCAGAGCACGCTGTTCAAGGCGGCGAAGGTCGCCTTCAACCCCGACGACTTTGTCACGGAGCAGGAGTTCTATCGCAGCAAGGATGGCACGTGGGTGCCCATGTTCCTGACATACAAGAAGGGGCTGGAGCGCGATGGCAACAATCCGACGCTGCTGTATGGCTATGGCGGGTTTGACATCAGCATCACGCCCAGCTTCAGCGTGAGCAATCTGGTGTGGATGGAGATGGGCGGCGTGTATGCGAGCGCGAACATTCGCGGCGGCGGCGAGTATGGCGAAGACTGGCACCGCGCGGGCACCCTGACGCAGAAGCAGAACGTCTTCGACGATTTCATCGCCGCGGGCGAGTGGCTCGTGGAGAACAAGTTCACGCAGCCGAGCAAGCTCGCCATCCGTGGCGGCAGCAACGGCGGCCTGCTGGTGGGCGCGTGCATCACGCAGCGGCCCGAGCTGTTTGGCGCGGCACTCCCCGAGGTGGGCGTGCTCGACATGCTGCGGTTCCATCGCTTCACCATCGGGCACGCGTGGCGTAGCGACTATGGCGCGGCGGACAAGTATCCCAACGAGGCCGACCCGAGCAACCCCTACGGCACCGAGGAGCAGTTCAAGGCCTTGTTTGCCTACAGCCCCTACCACAACATCAAGCAGGGCGTGTGCTATCCCGCGACGATGGTGATGACGGCAGACCACGACGATCGCGTGGTGCCGGCCCACAGCTTCAAGTTTGCGGCTGCGCTGCAGGCGGCGCAGGGCAAAGTGGAGAACTGCAAGAGCCCTGCGCTGATTCGCATCGAGACTCGCGCGGGCCACGGCGCGGGCAAGCCCACGGCGAAGATCATCGAGGAAGCGGCGGATCGCTGGGCGTTCCTTGTGCGAGCTCTGGACATGAACCCGCAGTTGAAGGAAGCGGCACCGGCGGCGGCGGCGCGGTTGATTGAGATTCCGGTGACGATTCCTGTGGTGCGCACGGTGAAGATGAAGGTGGAGGGCATGAAGTGCGAGCTCTGCGCCGACAAGGTGGCGAAAGCGTACAAGAAAGTTGGCGGCGTGAAGGACGTGCAGGTGAACGTGAAGGACAAGCTCGTGGAAGTGTCGGGCGAGAAGATCGACCCGCAAGAACTCGCGGCCGCCTTGGACGGCACCGACTTCACGGCGAGCGCGGTGCAGTGATGATGGGTCAAACCATGGGGCGTTGTATCGCGTGATGGAAGCAACGTGGGATCAAAGCGAAGCCCGCAGAGCAGCATGCTCTGCGGGCTTTTCGTTGGCTGGTTGCTGGTGCGTCGGATGATTGCCGCGTGCTGCAACTCGCAAAGCGGCGGCGTGGGGTAAGGCGCTTGAGCTGAGTAGGCCAACGACGCGGAAGAAATGGAAATCGAACGCACTGCTGGGAGCGAGAGCGACAATCCGTTCACCCGCGATCACATCAATAAGCCACTATGTCCCCGAGGAGATCGACCTCTTCAAGGCCTCTCTCTTCCCTCATCTTGCTCTCCGTCTCTGCGTCTCTGTGCTGAAACCGAAAGCCCCTTCGCATCCACCGCGCGTGGGGCGTTACCGCAGCGACCCATCGTGGTATCGCCGGACGATCGCGTTGACGAACTCTCGTGTCGCGGAGATCACGCGGTCTTCTGCCGCAGCACTTTGCTCTTCTGCATCGATGAGCACATAGCCCCGGAACGGTGCATAGGCAGCCTCGCCCCGGCCCATGATCGCATCCTCGAGCGCAGCTCGCAGGAAGCTCGCGCGGCTGGGGTTCGCCTGGCCCGGCAGTTCTGGCAGCGTGCCATCGTCCACGCCTCGCAGTGCGATGGCAGCCGCGAAGGGCATTTGCGTGCGCATCGCATCGCTTGGGTTGGTGCCCAGCTCGCGCGATGCATCGGCGAGTGCGTCAAAGTCTGCAAGGCCCGCGATGCGCTGGGCATCGAATCGGCGGAGGACGCCCGCCATCCACGCGGGGTTGGTCGAGAGCACCGCGCCGGTGCCGCCGTTGCGCACGAGCAAACGCAGGCCGAGTGACGCGGTGTAGGTGCTCAGCGACGCAAGTCCATCGGCGAGCTGGTCTGCCTGCGAGGCGAGCGGGCCGGCAGCGCCCGGGCGCACGACGAGAGCTTCGCAGCCCAATGCCTTTGCCGCGTCGGCCCACTTGTGGTGGGCGACGACGGTGCGCGTGCGAGCCGAAGCATCGGCGTCGCCCAGCAGGCCCTCGTCATCGACTTGCAGCAGCAGGGGCAGCACGCCTTCGTCCTGTGCGCGCTGGGCGAGCGTCTTGAGCAGGCGGGTGTCGCGGGCCTGGTCGCTCCACAAGCTGCTGGAGTATCCCACCGCGCGAGCCTGATGCATGGTGCGGGCGAGCGTGGCAAATCGCGTCGCATCACCTTGTGCGGTGCTCGCAAGCGTGTGCGTGATGCTGGACTGCATGAGGGCGATGCGAAGGGGCGGTCGCACGCGCACGTCATCTCGCCCGCCGCGGGGCTTCGTGGTGCCGCACGCGCCAAGGCTCAGGGCCGCGCCCGCAGCGCCGAGGGCGAGCGAAGCGGCGAGCAGCTCGCGGCGCGATGGCGCAGGCGGGTTGCCTTTGGGCGACGCGGAGTTTGTGGGCGTGCGATCCTGCATGATGCGCCGTGGGCTCTGCGCCGTTGCCGCGTGCGTGCGGCCTGTGACCAACGTGTGAAAGCGAACGCGTCGGGCGAACGCTCGTGCATCGTCAAGATACCCGAGGAAGGTGGATGTCGCAAGGCAACCAGCGTCGAGCCGGACGTTATGGACGTACGCAGAGAGTGGGCGTGTGGTTTATGCGGGCGTACTTGGCTTCTCGGGCTTGCGTGCCACGATGTGGAACAGGTGGTGGTGCTTGGAGCCTCCCATAGCGTCGCTGCCTGGCTTGTCCACCTCGTCGAATATCAGCATATCAAACGGGGCAAGCAGCGCGAGCG
>JAIYDA010000162.1 GCA_027487735.1 Planctomycetaceae bacterium
AGGCGAGACGCCTGTGCCACCAGGGAGAAAGGCGAGACGCCTGTGCCACCAGGGGAGAGAGGCGAGCGCGTTTGTTGCGGGGGCGCAGCTGGCTTAGTCGGCGCGCTTGCTTTGGGCGATGAGGTGCTCGGTGAAGACAGACTCGCCTCGGCCTGCTTGGTCGGCGGGGAGGTTGCCCGTGAGCTGCTGGTTGAGGCGGGTGAGTGCTTCGTCGATGACTTGGCGCACGCGCTCGCGCGAGATGCCGATCTCGTCGCTGATTTCCTTGAGGGTGCAGGGGTCGCAGCCGTCGAGGCCGAAGCGCATGCGGAGGACGGTGGCGTCGCGCTCGTTGAGGGTGAGCATGAGCGAGCGGACGATGGCGAGCTCTTCGGAGCGGAAGACCTGCTCGTCGGGGGTGGCGTGGCGCGAGTCGGCGACCATCTCGGTGATGCTGACGCTGTCGCCCGCGGGGCCGCGCATGGTGGCGGGGTTTTGGAAGGCCTTGATGGCGCGGCGGATGATGCGGATCTTCGCGACGGGGATGTTCAGCTCGCTGGCGAGGTCCTGCATGCTGGGTGCAGCGCCGAGCTCGCTCTCGAGCTTGTGGTAGGCGACCTTCCACTTGGCGATGAGCTCGACCATGTAGGCGGGGACGTGCACAGCCTGGTTGCTGCTGGTGAGGAAGGCACGCTTCATGCCTTGCTTGATCCACCAGCTGGCGTAGGTGCTGAAGCGGGCGCCTTGGGCGGGGTCGAAGCCCTCGACGGCGCGCATGAGGCCAATGTTGCCTTCTTCAATGAGGTCGTTGAGGGGGACGCCGCGATTGGCGTAGCGCTTGGCGATGGCGACGACGAGGCGGAGGTTGCTGCGGATCATCGTCTGGCGAGCGTCTTCGTCGCCCTCGTTGATGATGGCCCAGCCAAGCTCACGCTCCTGCTCTGCGGTGAGCAGGGGGTAACGATTGATATCGTCGAAGTAAGCCTGCAGGTCGCTGCGGCTGGAGCGCGACCTGCGAGAGGCCTGCGCGACACTACCCCGCGCGGTGGTTTCCGCGTGCGAGGTGGAGGTTGAACGTTCGGATTGCGGGGTCTTGCTCACATCTCGTCCTTCCGACGCTCTCTCGCGTCGTCTCTCCGCTACCAGGACATGCCCAGACGGACAGCCTGATCACTGCACGAATGGCAGCAATCCAGATGCCCGTCTATCCGCTAGTCCCCGTCCTGGGGTTTCATCGGCCGGAAGGATGGGACCCATGATGGGTCAATCTCTCTCGCATCCTACCGCCTACAACATGCGCGCGCCTGCGCGATGTGCAAGGAAAATGCCGACTTTTTCTTGCATGCCTTGCAAGTTTTTGCGCCGTTCTTGTCTCCGGGGCTATTCTCTCACAATTCAGGCTCGTTGCAAGGTCACATAACGCCATGGCGAAGAATTCCTCGAAGGACATCTCCCGGCTTTTGCACGAATGGCCCTTTGAGCCCGGGATGATCAACGCCCGGCTCATCGTGGGGGACGATGGGTCGCATTTGGTGCAGGTGCGGCTGGATTTGGGGATTTTGCAGATGCACGCGGATGGGCGGCCCGACGGGACGCGGCCCATGGGATTTGCGAGTTGGCTGGAGTTTCATGAGCACCGCATGGAGCAGCCTGGGGAGGAGGAGGAAGCAGAAAAAGCAGGGGAGGCCGTCCGAGAACCGGGAAAGTCGGAGGTGCAGCTTTCGCCCGAGGAGTGCCGGATGTTGCGCGATGAGGCAGCGCAGTTTTATCAGCGGTATGTGGCGTGCCTGGCGATGGAGGACTTTGACCGGGTGGTGCGGGACACGACGCGGAACCTGCGGGTGCTGAGTTTGTGCGCGAAGCATGCGGCGCAGGAGAGTGACCGCGTGGTGCTGGAGCAGTTTCGCGCGTACATCACGATGATCCGGGCGCGGGCGCTGGCGAGCAAGATGATCGCGGACAACGAGCTGAAGGCGGCGGTGCTCGTGCTGGATGATGCGCTGGAGGCGATTCGCAAGGGCGCGGGGGACACGCCCCGCAGCGAGGTCGACGCGAGCAACGAGGTGCAGATTCTGCAGAACATGCGGGACGCGCTGGTGCCTCGGCTGCCTGTGAGCCTCAAGGCGGAGCTCAAGGCGCGATTGCAGCGGGCGCTGGAGAAGGAGAACTATGAGCTTGCGGCGATTCTGCGGGATGAGTTGAAGCAGTTGCCGGAGGAGAGGGGGTAGGGGGAGAGTGCAAAGCGATAAAGTGATAAAGCGATAGAGCGATAAAGGGATGGAGGGATAAAGCGATAAAGCGATGAAGGGCTAAAGGGATAAAGGGATAAAGGGATGAAGCGATAAAGGGACAAGGCGAGAACGGGAGAGGGGCAGGGGTGGGGCTGGTGGCTAGGCGATGAATCGGGTGCCGGCGGGGTTGCCGAGCAGTAGGTCCTGCACTTGCGTGGGGTCGGCGCTCAAGACCACGACGGGGCAGCGGGTGGCGTGGGCGGTGGCGAGGGCGCTGCGGACTTTGGGAATCATGCCGCCGGAGATGATGCCGCGCGCGATGAGCGACTCGGCTTCGGGCTCTCGCAGGGTGGGGATGACGGAGCCATCTTCGCCTTTCACGCCTGGG
This sequence comes from Planctomycetaceae bacterium, assembly GCA_027487735.1. Classification (GTDB taxonomy): domain Bacteria; phylum Planctomycetota; class Phycisphaerae; order Phycisphaerales; family UBA1924; genus BJHL01. Next base: position 2,599 of record JAIYDA010000162.1, read on the forward strand.
ACATCGGTGAGGAGGGCGAGGGTGGAGGCGCGGACGGAGCGGGCGATGCCAGCGGCGGCATCGTCGGCGTTCACGTTGAGCAGGCCGCCTTGAGCGTCGATGCCTATGGAGCTGAGGACGGGGAGGAAGCCGCTCGCGAGCAAGGCGCGGAGGAGCGGGGGCGAGGCTGGTGAAGGGTGGGCGGTTGGTGGGGGCGAGACTTCGCCCACGCGGCCTGGGTCGAAACTGAGCTGCAAGCGGCGCGTGGGAAAGGCGTCGCCATCGCCCAGGCAGAGGCCCACGGCACGGGCGCTGTGGTTGGCGGCGAGGGCGGCGGCGTTGATGAGGCCCACGAGGCGTTTGTTGATGGTGCCTGCGAGCACGCCCGCGATGATCTCCATCTGGTCGGGCGGAGTGATGCGCAGGCCTTGTTCGCGGCGTGTGGGCATGTCGAGCTTGGCGAGCAGGGCGTCGACGGCTTTGCCGCCGCCGTGGACGACGATGACGCCCGAGCCCTGCGCGCTGAGGCGCTGGTGGAGAGAGAGGAGGGCGAGCCAGAGGGAGTTGTCGGCGGCTTGGGCCTCGAGGGTGGTGCCGCCGATCTTGAGGATGAAGGGGCCGGTGGTGGGGGGCGGGAGGGGCATGGGGTGTGGGTGATTTGGGTGCCCGCGGGGATGGTGGGTGGGCTTGGGCGGTTGGGGAGACGAGGGCACAGGCGAGGCGCCTGTGCTATCAGGACAGAGAGGCACAGGCGGGACGCCTGTGCCACCAGGGGGCATTAGGGGGCATTAGAAGTCGCGGCGATTGAAGATGAAGCAGGTGAGGCCCAGGACAGCGGCGACGAAGGCGATGCTGGTGCCCAGGACCCACCAGGTGCTGCGAGCGTCGTAGCGGTCTTCGATGCGCTGCTCGAGGATGCGCTGCTCTTCGCGTGAGAGCATGTCGAAGGCGGGGCGGTTTGGGGTGTCTTCGGGCTCGAGCTGCTGGCGTTCGGCGTCGGTGGTGGCGGAGTTGCGCAGTTGGGCGCGGAGGGTGCGGGCGAGGAGGTTGGTGGTTTCTTGCGTTTTGGGCAGCAGGGTTTTCGCGACGACAGGCAGGCGGACCCAGCGTTCGAGGCGTGCGGCGCTGGCTTCGATGTTGGCCTTGCGGTCCTTGCGTTCGGCGATGGTGTTTTCGAGGGCGAGGCGCTGCTCGGGGCGGACAGTTTCGAGGCGGGCTTGGTCGCGCTCGATGCGCTGGTCGAGGGTCTCGATGCGGACTTTGCTGGACTCGGACTGGGCGATCATGATCGCGTCGGTGGAGTTCACGACGAAGACGGCGAACCAGAAGAGCAGGGTGATGATGAGTGCGGTGATGGTGCTGCGGGTGAGGAGGCCTGCGAGGAAGCAGACGCAGAGGAGGTAGCTGTTCACGAGCACGACGAGGGGAATGGCGAGGAACACTGCGGGCTCCCAGCTGCCGCCACGGATGCCGATGACGAGGAACGATGCGAGCGAGAAGACCGCGACCTGGAGCGAGCCAAAGAGCAGGCCCCCCGCGAACTTGGAGAGGAGCAAGCGCGTGCGGCTGATGGGCTTGCTGAGGGTGGTTTCGATTGCGCCGCTGGAGATCATGTCTGGCACGAGGCCTGCGGTGGAGACGAGGGCGAGGATGACCGCGCCCCATGTGAGCCAGATGCCGACGCCCAGGTTGATGAAGGTGAGTTTGTAGAACTGTGCGGGGGAGAAGAGGTCGGTCGTGAGGACGCCCCCGAAGCTGCCCAGCTCCCAGTGCAGGATGGTGAGCCCGTTCTCATTGATGCCCGTGGCGGCCATCGCAAGGACGAGGACCGCGCTGAGGATGAGTGAGATCCAGAAGAGGCGCTTGGTGCGGAGTTCGCGGTAGGTGTCGAGAAGGATCGCCCAGGTTGCGTGCATGGGGGAGGGTACACGGGGACGAAATGGGCAAAGCTGTAAATCGATAAATGGTCAAATAGGCAGAGAGGCAGAGGGGGACTCCCCCTTGTGCCTAGTGCCTAGTGCCTAGTGCCTAGTGCCTTCTTCAAACGTTGAAGTACTTGGCTTCGGGGTGGTGGACGATGATGGCGCTGGTGCTTTGCTCGGGGTCGATCTGCCAGTTCTCGGTGAGGTCGCAGCCGATGCGCTCGGGTTCGAGGAGGGTCCAGAGCTTTTCTTGATCTTGCAGCTGGGGGCAGGCGGGGTAGCCAAAGCTGTAGCGGCTGCCGCGGTAGTGCTGGGTGAAGAGCTCTTTGATGCGCGGGCTGTCGTCGCCTGCGATGCCGAGCTCTTGGCGCATGCGCTTGTGCCAGAACTCGGCGAGGGCTTCGGCGGTCTCGACGGCGAGGCCGTGGAGGTAGAGGTAGTCGCTGTAGTTGTTGGCGGCGAAGAGCTTGTTGGCGTGGGTGGTTGCCTCTTTGCCCATGGTGACGCAGTGCATGCCTATCACGTCGGCCTCGGGGGCGGACGCGTCGCGGAAGTAGTCGGAGATGCAGAGGCGGCGCTTGTCCTTCTGGCGCGGGAAGGTGAAGCGGAGGCGCTCGGTGGTGCGGGCGGGGGTGGACCAGATGATGAGGTCCTCGCCTTCGCTGTTGCAGGGGAAGTAGCCGTAGACGACCTTGGGTTGCAGGATGCGGTCGTGCTTGCAGAGGGCCTTCCACTTTTCGAAGACGGGGAGGATGTTGTCTTCGAGGAAGGCGTCGTATTGGGCGTCGCTCATGCTGCCCCTTTTGACTTGCCACTGCCCTCGGAAGAGGGCGATGGGGTTGATGAAGGGGTAGAGGTCGTCGAGGTCGATGGACTCGACGATGCGCGTGCCCCAGAAGGGCGGGGCGGGGATGGAGTTGGTTTGCGAGACCTCGCTGCGGACGCGCGGCGCGGGCTCCAACAGTGCGATGCCTGCGGAGCTTGCGGGCGTGCTGCTGTTGGCGGCGGCGAGCTTGGCGATGCGGGTTTGCTGGATCTGCTCCTCGGCGTTGCTGCGTTTGGCGAGGCGATCGACAACCTCGGCGTGGAGCGGCGCGGTGGCACCGGCGGCGATGGCGTCCATCACGCGCAGGCCCTCGAAGGCGTCGCGCCCGTAGAAGAGCTCGCCCTGATAGATGGACTTGAGGTGGCCTTCGCAGTAGTGGCGCGTGAGGGCTGCGCCGCCCAGCAGGATGGGCACGGTGATGCCTTGCTGGTTCAGCTCGTGCAGGTTTTCTTCCATCACCGTCACGCTCTTGACGAGCAGGCCCGACATGCCGATGGCGTGGGCGTTGTGCTCGCGATAGGCCTTGATCATGTCGACCAGCGGCTGCTTGATGCCCAGGTTGATGACGTTGTAGCCGTTGTTGGTGAGGATGATGTCGACGAGGTTTTTGCCGATGTCGTGCACGTCGCCCTTCACGGTGGCGAGGACGATGGTGCCCTTGGTCTGGCCTGCCTTGCGCTCCATGAGGGGCTCGAGCTGGGCGACGGCCATCTTCATGACTTCGGCGCTTTGGAGCACGAAGGGGAGCTGCATCTGCCCGCTGCCAAAGAGCTCGCCCACGGTCTTCATGCCGTCGAGGAGGTGGTCGTTGATGATGTCGAGGGGGGCGTACTTGCTCAGTGCGCCGTCGAGGGTGGCTTTGAGGCCTTCTTTCTCGCCATCGATGATGTGGGCGCGGAGCTGCTCTTCGATCGTGAGGGTGGTCTTCTCGCGCTTGGTCGAGGTGGTGGTGGCGTCCTTGAAGAGCTCGATGAACTTTTGCAGGGGGTCGTAGCCCTTGATGCCGTCCTTGTCGCGGCGGTCGTAGACGAGGTCGAGGGCGGCGTTCCACTGCTCGTCGGGGATTTTGTTGCGGGGGAGGATCTTGCTGAAGTGGACGATTGCGCTGGTGAGGCCTGCCTCTTGCAGCTCGTGCAGGAAGGCGCTGTTGAGCACGATGCGGGCGGCGGGCGAGAGCCCGAAGGAGCAGTTGGAGAGGCCCACGGTGGTTTGGCAGCGTGGGAAGGCCTGCATGATGCGGCGGACGCCCTCGACGGTTTCGAGGCCGCTCTTGCGGTCGGTGTCCATGCCCGTGCTGATGGGGAGCACGAGGGGATCGAACATGATGTCTTCTTCGGCGAGGCCGTGGACGCTCACGGCGCGCTCGAGCCCGCGGCGGGCGATGGCGAGCTTGCGGTCGGCGGTGCGGGCCATGCTGGCGACCTTGTCCTCGTCGATGCTGCCGATGACCAGGCCTGCGCCGTAGGTCTTGGCGAGGTGGCAGATCTCGTCGAACTTGTGCTCACCGTCTTCAAAGTTCGCGCTGTTGATGATGCACTTGCCGCCCGCGCGCTTGAGGCCTGCCTCGAGGGTTTTGGTCTGCGTGCTGTCGAGCATGAGGGGGACGTTCACTTGGCGCACGACGCGCTGCACGATCTCGCCCATGTCGCGTGCGTTGTCGCGACCGGCGTAGTCGACGTTCAGGTCGAGGACGTGGGCTCCGTCGTGGCGCACCTGCTCGCGCGCGAGGCTGACGATGCCGTCCCAGTCTTCGGCTTCGAGCAGGCGCTTGAAGGCGCGGCTGCCGCTGGCGTTCATGCGTTCGCCCACGATGAGGATGGAGTTGTCCTGGCGGTAGTCTTGCGGGGAGTAGAGGCTCGTGACGCTGGAGGGCGGGGCCTGCACGCTGATGGTGGCTCGCGCGGCGCGGGCCTCACGCGTGTGCAGCTTGTGGCTCTCGAGCTCTTTGACGAGCAGGGCGATGTGCTCGGGCGTGGTGCCGCAGCAGCCGCCCACGATGCTGACGCCATTGCCCTCAACGAACTTGAGCATGGCATCGACGAAGGGCCTGGGCTGGAGTGGGTATTCGGTGCGGCCTTCGTGCAGGATTGGGAGGCCTGCGTTGGGGAGGACGCTGATGGCGCGGGTGCGCATCGCGCCCGTACGCGTGCCCGGGCCCTTGATGGCGGGCCAGTGCTTGCCCAGCCATTGCACGTGCTCGGTCATCTCGGTCGGGCCTGTGGCGCAGTTGAGGCCCAGCGAGAGGATGGGGTAGCCTGCGAGGGCCTGGGCGGCGGCTGCGATCTCGGTGCCCAGCAGCATGGTGCCCGTGGTCTCGATGGTGACGGAGCAGAGAATGGGCAGCTGTTCGGGAGTCTTGCCCTTCTCGGCGAGGGCTCGGAGGATGGCGTTGATGGCGCACTTGACCTGCAACAGGTCTTGGCTGGTCTCGATGATGAAGGCGTCGGTGCCGCCATCGATGAGGCCCCGGGCCTGCTCGCAGTAGCTGTCGAGCATGGTGTCCCAGGTGGTGTTGCCCAGGGTGACGAGCTTGGTGCCCGGGCCCATGCTGCCCACGACGAAGCGGGGCTTGTCCTTGGTGGAGAACTTGTCGCAGGCGGCGCGGGCGATCTCAGCGGCTTTTTTGTTCAGGGCGTAGCACTGGTCGGTTAGGTCAAACTCTGCGAGCACGAGCTTGCTGGCGCCGAAGGTGTCGGTCTCGAGGCAGTCTGCACCGGCGGCGAGGTAGCCCTCGTGGATCTCTTGGATGACGTCGGGGCGCGTCTTGACGAGGATGTCGGTGCAGTTTTCGCAGCCGCAGTAGTCGTGCTCGACAGAGAGCGTGCGCGCGTAGATTTGCGTGCCCATCGCGCCGTCGAAGACGAGGGTGCGTTGGGAAGCGGCGAGCACGAAGGGAGAAGGGCTGGACATGCGGGCTTTCTGTGACGGCTGCGGGCGGTTGCCAAGGGGCCAAACGAGGCCTGGCAACGCACGCGGACAGTGCGGACGGAGCGGCTCGCGAGGGAGAGTCGGCGGGTGGTTGCGAGGAGGGCAACCGCCCAGCGCCCACGCGTCGAGACCTCGACCGGGCAGTACGCCTTGCGACCTGCCAATCCGATGGACTTCAAGTCCAAATCGGCTTGCGGGTGCTGTGAACGCACAGAAAGGGCCGACTTCCACGGCGAGTTCGCTTTTCGAATAGAGAGGATAGCAGGGTTATTCGCGAGGGGAAGAGGCGGCGGGGGTTCGAAGCATGTCGAGCAGCATGGCTTCGAGCAGCGAGGCACGGACGCGGCGCTGATACCCCAGCATTTCCACGGGCGTTTCGGAGGTCTTTGTCCCGTCGATCACCACCCAGTTTTCGACTGGCATGGTGGCCTTGATGTCGGCGACGGGTCGGAGCATCTGCGAGACGTTGAGGGTGCGTTCCTTGTTCCACACGATGAAGTCGGAGCCTTGCACGTCGAAGTTCCACTGGTGGAAGCCGCAGTAGTTCTCGGCCTCGGCTTCGTTACGGTTGTGCCCCAGATAGATACGACCTTCGCGGCGGAGGATGATGAGCATCTCGATGATGCCCCAGGCGGGCTCGATGGCGTGGTCGAGGGCGTTGGTGCAGGTGATGACGTCGATGCTGGACGGGTCAAAGCGCGAGCTGAGGTCCTCGGCGAAGGCAAACTGCGTGCGCACGGGTGGGGCGATGGCGGCTTGCTGGATGATCTCGTCGTAGATGGGGGCGAGTGGGTCGACGGCAAGGACACGGACGTCTCGGCCGGGCAGCATGCTGCCGATGTTGGTGGCGGGGCCCGCGCCGACATCAAGGATGACCGGGACGCCTGCTTGGGGCAAGCGATTCTTGACGAAGGGCAGCAGCTCGCGGTTGTTCATGCGAGCATGAAACTCGTCGGGCCAGCGGCCCCCTGCGCTCGCAAACCAGTTCTTCCAAAAATCGCGCTCGTAGTCGATGCCGCCCTTCCAGAGCGCGAGGGACTTTGCGAGCTGGCGCCCGCCGTGCGCGAAGAGGAAGTCGAGATAGGCTTGCAGCGTCATGCGCGATGTTAGGTGGTCGAAGCTGCGGGGCGGTTTGCAGTCGATTGCAGGGCTCGCATGCCAGCGAGCAGCGCCTCTGGCTCGCTCTTGACGACGAGCGTGCGGGGCAGATCGAGGCGGAGAAAGCCTGTGCGGGCGACGTGCGCGAGGAGGTCTGCGACGGGGTCGAAGAAGCCATCGACGTTGAGCAGGCCCACAGGCTTGTGGTGGATGCCCAGCTGGGCCCACGCGAGGATTTCGAAGAGCTCGTCGAGCGTGCCGAGGCCTCCGGGGAGAGCGACGAAGCCGTCGGCGAGGGTTGCCATGAGCATTTTGCGTTCGTGCATGGTCTCGACGACTTCGAGGCGCTGCACGCCGCGGTGGGCGAGCTCGCGGGTCTCGAGGAGCTTGGTGATGACTCCTATGGCTTTGCCGCCGTGGGCGAGGATGCTGTTGGCGACCTCGCCCATGAGGCCCACGTTGCCGCCGCCGTAGACGAGCTCGGTGTGTTGGTGGGCGAGGTGCGCGCCCAGCTCGCGGGCGGCGAGGGCGAAGGCGGGGTGGTTGCCGGAGGCTGCGCCGCAGAAGACGCAAAGGCGCGGGAAACTGGGGCGGGGAGGTTGCAAGGTGGGCGAGGATACACGGGCAGCGTCGGGGCCTTTGGGTAGCCCCACGGTCCCCGTGGGGGTCGTGTGGTGGCGTGTGGGCAAAGAGAAAACGCCGGGTGCGCGGGGTCTGCGGGGGCAGGGGTGCGCATCCGGCGTTTGGGGTTGGCTGAGAAGAGTCTGAGACGAAGCCCCACGGGGACCGTGGGGGTACCCAAACGGACCTTACTTCAGCGAGACTTCCACGGTGCCGCCGTCGGTGGCGGTGTGGATGATCTCTTTGCCGCCGTCGAGCAGCAGGCGGATGGTGAGGCCACGCTTGGGGCGGGGCTTGGTGCCTTCGGCGCTTTGCACTTTGACGGTGAGGGTGTCGCCCGCACGCTGGGCGGTGTAGGTGGTGCGAAGGAACTGGCCCTGCTTGAAGGAGTAGCCATCGCCCATGTCTTCATACAGCACGCCCGTGGCGAAGCCGTTCGCGTCGAGGCTGATGATGAGGGTGATGGGGTCGAGGGGTTTTTGGTTGGTCCACTCCATGAGTGGGCCCGTGGGGATGATGCTGCCCGGGCGGACGAAGAGCTTGGGCAGGTCGTCGTTCTGGTTGTCGAGGCCCACGGTGGTGTTCTTGCCGCCTGTGGGCACTTGCCACGCGAGCTCGCGCCAGCTGCCGCGGGGCATGACGGTGACGCGGGTGCGATCGGGCACGAGCTGCGGCACCACAAGCAGGTCGCCACCCAGCAGGAACGAGTCGTCCTCGGTGCGCAGGGCGCTGTCGGTGGGGTCGGCAAAGAAGGTGGGGCGAGCGACGGGCGTGCCCAGCGTGCTTGCCTGCTCAAACAGCGTGTAGATGTAGGGCATGAGGCGGTAGCGACGCTGCAGCGCGAGGCGGCTGGTCTCTTCGACCTCGGGGCCAAACGACCAGGGCTCCTTGTCGATGTTGCCCTTGCCCGTGTGTCCGCGGCTGAAGGGGAGCAGTGCGCCAAAGCCAATCCAGCGCTCGAACATCTGCGCGTCGCCATCGGCTGCGAAGCCGCCGATGTCGGGGCCGTAGTTGCTGAAGCCGCTGAGGGCCATGTTCAGGACCATGGGCACGCTGACTTCGATGTGGTACCAGTTGGCGGTGTTGTCGCCGCTCCAGCCGGCGTGGTAGCGCTGCCCGCCTATGTATGTGGCGCGGCTGAGGACGAAGGGGCGCTTGTCGGGGTTGGCGGCTTGGATGCCGTCGCGCGTGCCCTTGACCATCATCATGCCGTAGACGTTGTGATAGCGGGCGTGGTCGCCCTTGGCGATGGCCTCACCCTGGGGCGAGCCGTTGGGGGTGATGAGGCTGGGGTCGCCCAGGTGGATGTTGTCCTCGGGCATCGTCTTGCTGGGGACGTTGAAGATCGCGGGCTCGTTCATGTCGTTCCACACGCCCGTGATGCCCTGGGCCATGAAGTCCTTGTACCACGGACCCCACCAGTCGCGGACGCGGGGCTGGGTGTAGTCGGGGAAGTAGCACCAGCCGGGCCAGACTTCGCCCTCGTAGACGGTGTTGTCGGCGCGCTTGACGTAGACGTCGTTCTTGAGGCCATCATCGCGGAGGGTGCGGAAGCGGTTCTTCTCGACTTCGCGCAGCTCGCGAAGGGCCTGGGGCTCCTTGGCACGCTCCTCGGCGGGGGGCTCGGCGGGGCTGAGTTCTTCGCGGCTCTTGATGCCCGGGTTGATCATCCAGACGTTGTGGAAGCCCATCGCGAGCAGGTCGGCGTTGAGTTTTTTGGGGTCGGGGAAGTAGGAGCGATCGAAGGTAAAGACGCGGAAGCTCTCGTAGTAGTCGATGTCGTACCAGATGACGTCGCAGGGAATCTGGCGATCGCGGAAGTTCTGGGCGATCTCGCGGACGCGAGCCTCGGGGAAGTAGCTGTAGCGGCACTGGTGGTAGCCCAGCGTCCAGAGCGCGGGCAGCGGGGGCAGGCCCGTGAGGCGCGTGAGCTCTTGCACGACTTCGATGGGCGTCTTGCCCTCGATGATGATGACGGGGAAGGCTGGGCCATCGGCGATGAAGCGGATCTCGTCGCTCTTGGTCGCGGCGGTGTCGATGGTGCAGCGGTAGGTGGTGTCGGCGAGGATGCCGAAGGCGGTGCCGTCTGGGCGCACGGCGAGCACCCAGGGGTGGCTCTTGTAGAGGCTCGGTGCGCTGTCGTCGTAGCCGTAGGCGTCGGTGTTCCAGGCGACGACGCTGCGACCGTTGCGGAGGAGGGGGCCCGCGACCTCGCCCGTGCCATAGAGGCTGGTGCCGGGGGCGATCGTGATGGTGGCGCTGACCTTGCCGTCGATGGTGCCGAAGACGGGGCGGACCTTCCAGCTTGCGGGCAAGGCGCCTTGGGCGCCGGGCTCGCGCTCGAGGGCGTAGCTGGGGAGGGCGGCTTCTTTGGCGGCGGGGCTGGCAAAGAAGCGGGCGGCGGAGCCTGAGATCATTTCGCCCATCAAAGTATTCACTGGCGAGCTTGCGGTTGCCTGAGCCATCGCGCCGTCCATCTGCACACCTCCTGAAGCCGACGAACCAGATGAGCCCGCCTGGGCGAAGACGGTGCCCGCGCAGAGCGCGAGGCAAGCGACGACCGCAAGGCCTTGGCGATGCCGAAGGGCCCGCGACGACTGAACCGGAACCATGGTCAAGGCTTGATCCTCCGATGGGCACCGGCAGCGAGGCGCGGCGCAACGCACCCTGGCGTGTCCACCCGAGCGGACGACCAGTGGGGCATGGAGCATAGCGAGTAGGCGGGGGATGGGACCGGAAACGCAAGGGGGGAGGGGGCGGAAAAAAGTGAATTTTGCGGTCAATCGCGCGACATGGTGAAACCGCGCGGGGGTGATGATCGTTTTGGAAGAGGCCGCGTGCGCTCGCACGCGGCACGCGGGAGGTAGTTGAGGCAAAGATCACCGCATGGTCCGCAAGGCGCGAGAATCTGTTTGATTCTTGCGAAACCACTTGCAAATCGGCGATTTTTGCGTCATACTGCTTGGCCCCCACGAAGAGACGACCGAGCATGATGCTCGGGGCCTTCGTGCGTTCGCACGCCCCGCCCCCGCCCCGGGGTTTTCAACTGGAGATTCGTCCTCATGACCGACCGCACCGATGCCCAGCACCCCCAGACGCACGCTGGACAGACGCCATGCATGCATGGTGCTGTGTCTGCTCGCTCATCTCGTTTGGCTCGCATCGTGGCCTCTGCCGGTATGGCGGGGGCCGCGCTGTTTGGGGCACCCAGCGCCCTCGCGCAAGAGGACCCGTCTCCGATGTTGCAGTGGTTTGAGTGCCGCTGGAGCGACATGGAGCGGCGGATGAGCGACTACTTCGTGGCGGGGTATGGCAGCGTGTGGCTGCCTCCCGTGTCGCGCGGCTATCAGAACCCCCGGGCGGTGAACCAGAACAGCTTCAGCGCGGGGTATGACACGTTTGATCGCTTTGATCTCGGCGCGCCCGGGCGACAGACGGCGTATGGCACCGAGACGATGTTTGACTATGTCGTGAGCGAGTTCCATCGTGCGGGCACGCTCGTGTACATCGACATGGTGCTGAACCACAACGCGGGGCGGCAGACGAGCCTGCAGTTCCAGCAGGATGGTGGCTATCCGGGCTTCTGGATGGGCCCGCAGAGCGGCAGCAACGGCAAGCAGCCCACGGACAACTGGGGCGACTTCCATAATGGCATCGCGTCGGGGTATTACCAGAGTGAGAACCCCAACAACCCGCGCTACTGCCTGCTGCAGGGCGACCTTGTGGCGCTCGTAGACATCAACCACGCAACGAACAACTCGTACATCCGCAACCCTGTGGATGCGGGCGACACGCGGAACATTCCGGGCGGGACGTATTTCAATCGCGTGGACCCCAACAACCGCCGGTTCTACCCGGATGCGGCGCTGGGCACCGACACCGTGAACAACCCGGGCATGTGGTTCGCGGGCGAGCTGAACACGGGCATCTTTGCGAGCCCCTGCCAGGTGCCTGCTCGCAACGAGCCCGCGAGCCAGTGGACGCTTGGTCGTTTCAACCTCGCCGACCCGATGGCGGGGGACCCAGTGCCTGAGAACGGCACGGGGTACTTGCTGCGCTGGACGCAGTGGATGCTGGACGTGAAGAAGGTCGACGGCTTCCGCATCGATGCGATCAAGCACATGCCCAGCTGGTTCTACGACACGTTCTTTGACACGTGGGTGCACATGCGGCGCACGACGCCCGATGGGCGTCGCGTGACGCCTTACAGCTTTGGCGAGAGCGTGGAGGGCAACAGCTTCACGTTTGACCGCTACATCCGTATGCCCAACGGGCGGACCTCGGGGCGGAATGTCGCGGGCGATGCGTTTGGCAATCGCGATGCGCTGGACCTTCCCGGCTCGGGCACGCTGCGGAACATCATCGGTGGTGGCGGCACGACGCCCTTCACGGGCTTCCTGAACCAGCAGCTCGATGCGACCGACGACGGCTTCAACAACGGCACGATCGGCATGAATCACATCTTCAGCCACGACAACGGCACCGCGGGCGATGGCAACAGCGCCCCGCCCGACCCGACGGCGCGGCAGCAGGGGTGGTACATGCATGCCTACCTCGCGATGCGCCCGGGGCAGCGGAAGTTCTATCACAACGCGCGCGGGGTGCTGCGCACGGGTGGCTTCTGGCCTCGCCAGGGCATTCCGGTTGCGCTGGGCGTGAACCCTGTGAACAACACGCCCGACAACGTCATCACGAACCTCATCACGCTGAGCAACCAGCTCGGGCGTGGTGAGTTCACGCCCCGCTGGGAGGACGCGAACACCTTCGTGTTCGAGCGTCGCAATGGCACGGGCAGTGGCGGCTATTCGGGCAACGTGCTGGTGGCGATCAACAACCGCTACGACGCGGGCTTTGACTCGCGCACCGTGAGCACGAGCTTCCCTGCGGGCACGCGCCTCATCGAGATGACGGGCAACGCGACCAACAACGCCGTCGACCCCAACAACGACATCTTTGATGTCGTGACGGTGGGGGCGGGCGGCAGCGTGACGATCCGCGTGCCGCGGAACGTGGCTCCGGGCACCAACACCGAGCACAACCGCGGGTTTGTGGTGTATGCACCTGCGCTGCCTGCGGGCACGCTGACGATCGAGGGCAGCAACGGCAGCCTGCCCAGCGAGGGGCTGAACGTGCTGCGTTGGCGCCGGCGACTGAACGCGGTGCCGATCGTCACGGCGAACAGCTTCACGATCAGCCTGACCACCACCAACGGCGACCCTGGTGCGGGCAACAACAACAACGCGGATGACAACGCGGTGTTCCGCCTGAATGCCGGCTATCAGGATTGGAACGGCAACGGCAGCGCGGACATTGGTTGGCAGAACGGCGTGGTGCCTGGGTATGAGCAGTTTGTCACGCAGCGTCAGCCCTTGGCGAACACGACGAACACGAACGGGCTCTATCGCCAGACGATTGATGCGACGCAACTGCCCGAGGGCATGAACTACCTCTCGGTGGTGGCCTTCCGCAAGCGCGATGCGATCGAGGGGCCCCTGTTCCGCGACTTCCGCACGGGCATTTATGTCGATCGTCTGCCCCCTGGGCTTGCGGTTGCGAACCCCGGCAATCTGCCCGCGGGCACGGCGAGCTTTGTCTTCCGCGCGAAGGCGCTGGATCGCACGACGGCTCGCATGCACATCATCGCGAACCCCGCGAACCTGAACGACCCTGTTGCGCTCGCGAACGCGGGCAACCAGGCGACGCAGGACGACCGCCTGGATTTCAGCCGCAACGTGGCGGGCCTCACGAACGGTCGGAACACGATCGTTGTGGTGGCCTTTGAGGAGAACGGGCGCGCGAACTGGCAGATTTTGGAAGTGATCGTGGGCAGCGCGTGCAACGACATCGACTTCAACAACGACGGGCTCTTCCCCGACGATGCGGACCTCATCGAGTTCCTCAGCGTGCTCGCGGGCCAGGCGTGCGAAGCGTGCGACGGCATCGACTTTAACAACGACGGGCTCTTCCCGGATGACGCGGACCTCATCGCGTTCCTGCGAGTGCTGGCGGGTGGGGACTGCGAGGGGTGATCGGGTCGTTCGTCCGAACGTGTTGAACGCAGCAAGTGTGCAGGCCAGTGCCGAATGGTGCTGGCCTGTTTTCGTTCTTGTGTTTGCGATGTGAACGGTGGACGATGTCGCGGTAGACGACGATGGGTGGCCCTCACCCGCGAATCGCGCTCAGCAGCTCTCGCACGGGCTTCCTCACGAGCTGCACGGCTGCGGGTGCAGCTGCGCCGCAGCAGATGAGCAGCACCGCGATCCAACCCAGCCCGATCTGGGGCCAGGGGATGAACATCTTCAGGTCGATGCCCCAGATGAGCGCGTTCAGGCGGTTGCCGCCCCACGCGCCTTGCAGGCCCATGAGCGTGCCGAGGATGCTGGCGGCGAGCGCGACGATGCAGGCTTCGCCCAGCACGAGCCTTGGGGGCAGGCTTGGGTGCGCGCCGACGGCTCGCACGACGCCAAACTCAAAGGCCCTCGCGTGCACGCCCGCGATGATGAGGTTTGCGACGCCAAAGCTCGCGACCACCATCGCGAAGATCGCGATGAGGCTGCTGATGAGCAGCGTGGTGCGCACGAAGCCCAGCAGCGTGTCCTTGATCGCGCGACCGCTCGCGGCGTTGAGCACGGCGTAGGGGGCCATCGCCTGCTGCACCTCTTGCATCGCCACTTCGTCGGAGACGTCCTCTCGCAGGCTGAGCTGCACCATGCCGATAGACTCGTTGCCGAACCTGGTTCGCAGGTCCTCGCGGCTGCCAAAGACGGCGTGCACACGCTGGGCCGTGATGTCTTGTCCAAAGTCGAAGACGTTGTTGGCGACCTCGAGCCCGGGGCTCGCAACGACGCCCACGACCTCGAAGCGATGCTCGTTGCCCACAGGGTCCCAGCAGACAAACTCGCTGCCCACGCCCGTGCCGCGCGCGATGAGGAACTCCTTGCTCACGATGACGGCCCCGCCCTGGCGCAGGCGCGCGAGCGCGGTCTGCTCGTCGCCCTGCACCCATTGCAGCGCGGTCATGCGGAAGAAGGCGTCGATGTCGAAGGCAATGAAGAAGGTCTGCACGCGGGTCATGCCGCGCACGCCGAAGCTCTCGGTCTCGACGGGCTGCAGCGTAACTGCGCTCGTGTCGGTGACGCTGGAGAGGCCTTGGAGCGTTTGCTGCGCCTCGGGCGGCAGGTTCACGCCCACGACGAAGGCATCGGGAAAGCGAAGCTGGTTGAGCCAGTCTCGCACTGCCCCGCCCCCTTGCGTCCAGATGCTGACGAGCAGGCTGAGGCCCAGCATCATTGCGCCGGCGGTGAAGCCAAAGCGGTAGGGCGTGCCGCGGACGCTGCGCGTGAGCATGCCGCGCGGCACGCGGAGCAGCAGCTCCAGCCCTCGCCCCAGCAGCGTGCTGACGCCCAGGGTGAGGGGCACGCCGAGGAGGAAGTATCCCACGAAAAAGCAGGGCAGGGCGACGGCAACGTAGACGTAAAACAGCAGCGTGCCGTCTCGCACAAGCTGAAAGACGAGCAGGTGCGCGAGCACGCAGACAAGCCCGACGACGGCGCATAGCACGAGCCCGCGCCCGCCCGCAGTCTTGGCGCGCATCGCGAGCCCTTGCAGAGGCGTGATGCGCGAGGCCTGCCACGCGGGGAGCGCAGCACCGAGCACGCCCGCGATGACCGCTGCAACCACGCTCCACGCGACGCGCTCGGGCAGGATGGTGGGCGGAGCGGCAAGGCGGGCTTCAAAGTGCTTGAGCACGAGGTAGGCAAGCGCGGTGCCGATGGGCACGCCTACGAGCGCACCCATCAGCCCGATGAGTGCGCCCATGAGCAACTGGCTCAGGGCAAGCACGCGCCGCTGGGCGCCGATGGC
>JAIYDA010000005.1 GCA_027487735.1 Planctomycetaceae bacterium
CCGACTTGCTTGGATTGGGGAGCGTGTTCGCCGAATGCCAGGCGAGACGCCTGGCCCACCAATGCGCCGGCAATCACCGCACGCGCGGATCGACCCACATGCTCAGCACGTCTACCACCAGGTTCATCAGCACCAGCATGGTGCTAAACGTCAGCACCACGCCCAGCAGCAAGAACAGGTCCTTGTTCTGCACCGCATTCACGAAGTGCTGCCCCAGGCCCGGCACCGCAAACACGACCTCGACGACGAAGCTGCCCGTCATCGCCATCGCGGTCGCTGGGCCCAGATATTGCAGCACGGGCAGGAACGCGTTCTTGAGCGCATGCACGAGGCAGACGCGCCACGCCGGCGCGCCCTTCGCCCGGGCGGTGCGGACATAGTCGCTATCGAGCGCCTCGATCATGCCCATGCGCGTTAAGCGGGCGATGTACGCGGCATAGGGCAGGCTCAGCGTGAGCGCAGGCAGCAGCAGCGACGAGGGCGGGTTCCACACGCCCACGGGCAGCGCACCAAGCCACACGCAGAACACCAGCAGCAGCCCCGTGCCCACCACAAAGCTCGGCACGCTGATGCCCACGAGCGAGACCGCGAGCGTCAGCGTGTCGAGCACGCCCCCGGGCCGCAATGCGCCCAGCACGCCCGCGCACAACCCGATGCCCAGCGCGATCACGATCGCAAACAGCCCGAGCGTGATGCTGACGGGCAGCGCATCGAAGATGATCTCGTTCACGCGCTGGTCGCGGTATTGCAGGCTGGGGCCAAAGTCGAAGATCGGTCGCTTGGGCGGGGGCAGGCCAGCCGCCCTCGCGGCCTCGCGCTGCGCAGCCAGCACGCCGCTCGATGCGTCGCGGGCGTAGCGCACGCCCGTCACGCTCTCGAGGTAGCTGCCCGAGAAGCGCCAGAAGTTGTCGAGGTTGTACTGCGCTTTCATCGCGGCCTGCACCTCGGGCGGCGGCTGGCGACCCTCGGGGTTTTCCAGCGGGTTGCCGGGCAGTGCCCATGCGAGGGTGATCGCGATGGCGAAGATCGCCAGCAGCGTCACGGGCAGCAGCAGCAGTCGGCGGGCGATCATGCGGAGCACGCGAGAGGATATCAGCACTCCACCCTTCGCTCGCGGGCAATACGCTGCGCTCCATGCCCCTCTCCTCACCACGCATCACGCGCGCCGCTGCGTGGGCCATCCTGCTCTGCTCGAGCCTCACCGTCATGTCGGGGGCCATCGTCTCGCCCGTGCTGCCGCAGATCGCGCGCGAGTTTGCCGCAACGCCCCATGCGCAGCTGCTCAGCCGCCTTGTCATCACGCTGCCTGCGCTGGCTATCGCCCTCTCGGGCATCTTCGCGGGTTTGCTCGCCGACCGTGTCGGTCGCGAGCGGGTGTTGCTCGCGTCGCTCGTCCTCTACGCCATTGCGGGCACCTCGGGCCTGTATCTCAGCTCGCTGCCCACCATCCTGGTGGGCCGGTTTGTGCTTGGTCTCAGCGTCGCTGGCATCATGGCGGCGTGCGGCGCGCTGGTTGCCGATCGCTTCGATGCCAGCCAGCGCCCGCGCTTCCTGGGCATGCAAGCCGCGTTCATGGCTGCGGGTGGCGTGGTCTTTGTGCCACTGGGTGGATACTTGGGGACGATCTCATACCACGCGCCGTTCGCGATCTACGCCGCGTCGCTGCTGCTGCTGCCCCTCGCCGCTGCAACGCTCCGCCCGCTGCCCGCTGCCCCATCTCCGGCGCCCGGCACGCACGATGCGAGCAGCGCACCCACCACCACCTGGCGCCGCGCCTTGCTGCCCGCGCTGCTTCTGGCGGTGCTTTTTCAGATCGCCTTCTACCTCGGGCCTGTGCAGACGCCCTTCCTCATGAAGGATGTCCTCGGTGCCTCCACCCTCGTCGCGGGGCTCTGCGTGGCGTGCATGACGCTCGCGGCTTCGCTCGTGTCGCTGAACTTCGCGCGGTTGGTGCGTGGGGCAGGGCCTTACGCCATCGCTGCTGCCACTGCGCTCGTCATGGCGCTGGGCTGCGTTGCGACGTGGCGGGCGACGTCGATTCCCGCTGCGTTCCTCGCTCAGGCCCTGTTCGGCGCGGGCGCGGGGCTCATCATGCCCAACCTCATGAGCTGGACGATGCGGCTCGCGCCGCCCCATGCGCGAGGCAGCGCATCGGGCACGCTCACCGCCGCGATCTTCGCGGGGCAGTTTTTGTCCCCGCTCTGCGTGCAGCCTGTCATTGCGAGGGCCGATGTGCCTGCCGCTTTCGGCGTGGTCGGGCTGGTGCTCATCGTCGCTACGGTGTCGCTTGCGATCCTCGCCAGGGTTGCTCGCCCGCAGGCGTAGGCTGCGCGTCTGCCTACAGCCCCTGCTGCGGCGCAAGCGCCGCCAAGAACCAGTCGCACACCTCGCGAGCTGCGCCATGCCCGCCCAAGCGCTGCGTGACGAACCTCGCCGCGGGCAGCACCGCGGGCCAGGCATCGGCAACGGCGATGGGCAGGCCCACCAGCTGCATGCAGGGCAGGTCGTTCAGGTCGTTGCCCACATACGCCACGTGCCGCAGCTCGATGCCCCGCGTCTGCGCCAGGTTCTTCAGCACGCTCGCCTTGTCGTCGATGCCCTGGATGCAATCCACGCTCAGCTTGCGGCAGCGCGCGCTCACCACGGGGTTGGTCTCTTTGCTGAGCACAAGCATCGACAACCCCGCCCGCGCGAGCATGCCGATGCCCAGCCCATCGCTGCGGTTGCACATCACGCCCTCGGTGCCATCCTCGAGCACGAGCACGCGGTTGTCGGTCCACACGCCATCAAAGTCCCACACGAGCAGGCGGATGGCGCGGAGCGTGTCGCGGTCGGCGAGCGTCGGAAGCACGGGCGTGCTGGAGATAATCGGCATGCTGGGCATGCGGGGCGTTATCGGCAATCCACGCCCGCGCCCCGCAAACCCGTGCCGCGACCATCGGTGCCCGTCGGCGCCCATCATCATCAGCTCGGTCGCAAAAGCGCGAAGCGGGCCTAAACTCGCGAGTATTCGGGCCCGCCAGGGCGTCTGCACGGAGGCAGTCGCGCGTGGCGTGCCGCACGGTTTGTTTTTCCGCTCGGCGCGGGCCCGCATCTGGTCCCGCACTTCGCAAGGAGGCTTTTCTGCCATGCCAGCATCGCCCGCAAAGCTCGCCGAGCACGACACCCTCATTGAGAGCAAGATGACCAAGGCCAACGACCAATCGCCCAAGACGCCGCGCGTCACCGCCGAGACCATGGCGACCAAGCAGCGTGACATCAGCGTCAGCGAGTTCTTCGCCAAGAACCGCCACCTGCTGGGCTTCGACAATCCGCGCAAGGCCGTCCTCACCACCGTGAAGGAAGCTGTGGACAACAGCCTCGACGCCTGCGAAGAGGCGGGCATTCTGCCCGACATCACCGTGGTGATCGAGGACTTAGAGCCCAGCCGCCCCGCGAGCGCAAAGAGCAGCAAGTATCGCATCACCGTCGTCGACAACGGGCCCGGCATCGTGCGCAAGCAGGTCGAGAACGTCTTCGGTCGCCTGCTGTTTGGCAGCAAGTTCCACCGCCTGAAGATGAGCCGAGGCCAGCAGGGCATCGGCATCTCCGCCGCGGGCATGTACGGGCTCATCACCACGGGCAAGCCCATGCTCATCCAGACTCGACCCAGCGCGGGCAAAAAAGCCCACCACATCGAGCTGGCGATGAACACCAAGACCAACCGCGCCGAGGTCACGGTCGATGAAGAGACCGACGACTTCCCGCTCGCCCGCCTGCGCGACCTCAGCAGCACCACGCGCGAGCTGGCGGACAAGGGCGAGCTCCTCAGCCACGCCGCGTACCCCACGGGCACCAGCGTCACCATCGACCTCGAAGGCAAGTATCAGCGAGGCCGGGGCAGCGTCGATGAGTTCCTTGAGCTCACGGCAATCGCCAACCCGCACGCACGCATCACGCTCATCCGCCCCACCCGCGTGACGGAAGAAGACGACGATGCGCCGCTGATGAAGAAGGGGAGCGGGGAACGGGGAGCGGGGAGCGGGGAGGGGCAGGCGCTCGCAGCGGGTGATCTTGTAGCCGCGACCGCCGCGAAAGCCGACGCCGTGACGGCGGACCTGGGCTCGCTCGTCATCTTTCCGCGCGGCATCGAGCAGCTGCCCCCCGAGACCAAAGAGATTCAGCCCCACCCGCGGGGCGTGGAGCTGGGCACCTTGCTGCAGATGCTCAAGGACTACGAAGCCAATGAGAAGGGCGGCACGCTCTACAACTTCTTGCAAGAGAAGTTCTGCCGCATTAGCCCACAAACCGCAGGCGAGTTCTGCAAGGCCATCGGCTGCTCCAGCCGCACCAAGGCGGGCGACGTCGAGCCCCCGCAAGCCGAGAAGCTGTACAAAGAGTTTCAGGAAGCCAAGCTCGCTCCACCGCCCACAGACTGCCTCGCCCCCATCGGCGTGCAGCAACTGCTCCGCGGCATGTTCAAGGGCGTGCGGGCCGAGTTTTATGCTGCGAGCAGCCGCGAGGCATCGGTCTATCGCGGGCGTCCGTTCCTCATCGAGTCTGCCATCGCCTTCGGCGGCGAGCTGCCGACAGAGGACACCGCACGCGTCATCCGCTTTGCCAACCGCGTGCCGCTGCTCTTTCAGCAGAGCGCGTGCAGCAGCTTCAAGGCCGTGACGGAAACCAACTGGCGCAACTACGACCTGCAGCACCCGCGCGGCGGGCTGCCCATCGGACCGCTCGTCATCATGATCCACATGGCGAGCGTGTGGGTGCCCTTCACGAGCGAGAGCAAGGAGGCAATCGCCGACTACGACGAAATCCGCAAGGAGATGAAGCTCGCGCTCATGGAGTGCGGCCGCAAGCTGGGCACCTACCTCCGCAAGCGCGCCAAGATGAAGCGCGAGGGCGAACGCCGCGACGTCTTTGAGCGATACATCGGCGAGATCAGCAAAGCCATCAGCGCGATTACGGAGGAGGACACCAAGAAGCTCTACGAGTCGCTGCTGAGGCAAGCCCGCGAGCGCACCGCCATCGCCGATGCCCAGCTCGACGACGAGGGCAAGACCGTGAAGGACGACCCGCAAGATCAGGAAGGCGTGCTCATCATCGCGGGCGACGACCCATCGCCGCCAGTGCCGTCGAGCGCCGCCGCACGCCCGGCGCAGGCCCATGCCAAAGCCCAGGCAGAGGCCCAGGCCCCCGCCAAGGGCGCCCGCGCCGCGAAAGAGCTGACGAGCAAAGCTAAGCGCACCGCACGCGACGACAACGACACCGACATCTTCAAGGCATCCAAGGCCGAAGCCGCCGCCCTCAAAGTCGCCGCCCTCGCCGCCGACGATGCGCCCGCAAAGCCCGCGGCAAAGCCCACAAGCAAGAAGCCCGAAGCCAAGCCGGCAAGCAAGCCAGAAAACAAATTGGAAGCTCAGCCTGCTGGCAAAGCCGAAAAACCCCGCGTGCGCCTCGTCAACGGCAAACCCGTGCCCATCCAGCCATCAAGCCAGCAGCCCAGGCTGTTCTGACCGATCACACCGTGCGCTGGCAACCCGATCGGGCCCAGCCCCCGGCCCGAACCCACCCGCCAAGCCCTGAGCTCGGGCTCGGGCTCGGGCTCGGGCTCGGGCTTTATCGCTTTCTCGCTTTGAGCTTTAGCGCTTTGCGCTCCGCTCACGCCCCCAAAATGTTCACCCCGCAGTCCACATAAATCGTCTCCCCCGTCACGCCCTTGCCCAGGTCGCTGCACAGGAACGTCGCGGTGCCGCCCACGTCGCTGCCTTCCACGTTTCGCCGCAGCGGGGCCCGCTTTTCCACCTCTTCCTCCATGCTTCCGGTGCCGCCCACCGCGCTGCTTGCGAGCGTGCGGAGGTAGCCGCCCGAGATGATGTTCACGCGCACGCCATCCTGCCCCATCTCGCTCGCGAGGTACCGAGCCGTGCACTCCAGGCTCGCCTTCGCCACGCCCATCACGTTATATCCGGGCACCACCTTCTCCGCGCCGTAGTAGCTCATGGCGAGGATGCACCCGCCGCCGCTCGCCTTCATCTGCGGCTGCGCAGCCCGCGCGAACGCCAGCAGCGTGTACGCCGAGATGTCGATCGCGCTGAGGTACTGGGCCCGGGGCGTGGTGATGAACTTGCCCACCTGCAACAGGTCGCGCTCCGCGAACGCAATCGAGTGGATCACAAAGTCCAGCCGCGGGAAGTCCTTCGCGTAGGCCGCGAACACGCCCTCAATCTCCTCGTCCTTGCCTGCATCCAAGGGCCTGAGCCAGGGCTGCTCCAGCCCCATCGCGTTCACCGCACGCCGCGTGCGGTGCTCGTTGCGCTCGCCCGGCAGGTGCGTAAACGCGCAGGTCGCGCCGTGCTCGGTCAGGCTCTTTGCGATGTGCCACGCATAGCTCCGCTCGTTCGCGATGCCGATGACAATCCCGGACTTTCCAGCAAGAAGGTTCGCCATGCGCCACGGTAGCACGCAGGAAGAGTCAGCACAGAGACACAGAGACGCAGAGGAAGAGGAGAGAAGAAGGGGAGGGTGGAAGGCGACGGAACGACGCGTGGACGAGGCTGTCGCCCCCGCGCCTCAACGTTGCCGCAGTGTCACTCCATCCCTTCATCTCTCTATCCCTGCCTCCTGTCTCTTGCCTCTTGCCTCTTGTCTCCATCCCGTTCCCCGCTCGCCGCTCCCCGCTCCCTCCCGCTCCCTCCCGCTCCCTCACTCCTCCACGCCCTCCGCCGCCCGCACGTCCACCGTCGGCACCGGCGCGGAGATATCCAGGTCCACCTTTGCCGCGCCCAGCAGTGTGCCCGTGGCGACGCTCAGGTCCACCAGCGCGATCTGATAGTCGGTGAGCGACTGAATCTCCGCAAGTTGCGCCTGAGCCAGCGTGCTCGCGGCGTTCAGCACGTCGGTGCTGGTGCTCGCGCCAATCTCAAACTGCCGCTGCTCGCTCGCGAGCGCCGTCCCCGCCGCGATCGCGGCGATCCGCGTCGCGAGAATCCGCTGCCATGCCGTCTCGAGCGCGTCCGCCGCGCGGAGCGTCTGCTGCGCAATCGCCTGCTCGCGGGCCGCCTTGCTGCGCCCGCGTTGCAGCCTTTCCAGCAGCGCGCCCCGCAGCCTGCTCCGCGCCGCTTCGTTGTCCAGGGGCATGCTCAGGCTCGCCCCCACGCTCCACTCCCTGCTCTCTCGCTCCAGCGCATCCTGCAGCGCATCCCCCAGTTGCTCATCCAGGCCCGAGGCCCCATAGCTCGCGAGGAACCGCACGTCGGGCAGCGTGCCGTTGCGCTCGAGCAGCACGCGAGCCGCATCCGCCGCGAGCTGCAGCTCGAGCTCAGCAAGCTCCATGCGGTTTGCCTGCGCCGCCCGCTGCAGCTGCTCGCGATCGAGCAGATACTCCACCGGATCGGGCAGCGTCGAGGGCACCAGCGCGGTGGGCGTGTCCAGCGTCAGCCCGGGCTTGTTCATGATCAGCTTCACCTGCCGCTGCGCCTCCAGCACCGTGTTCTGCGCCTGGAGCAGCCCCTCCACCCGCTGCGCCAACCCCGCCCGGCTGCGATCGACCTCCACCTGCGCGCTCGCCCCCTGCTCCACGCGTCGCCTGCTCGTCGAGAGCTGCTTGTCCGCAAGCTCGATCTGCTGCACGTTCACATCCAGCGCGGCCCGCGCCGCATACAGCCGCCAATACGCACGCTCCACCTCCGCAAGCTGCGCGATCGTCTCCAGCTTCGTCCGCGCCAGGCTCGCCTGTTCGTCATATACGGCAATCCGCAGCCCCGCAAGGTTCACGCGCCGCCCAGCTCCGCGCAGCAAGGGCTGCGACACGCTCACCGTTGCGCCCGTGTTGTAGAACTCGGGCACCTCCGCAAACTCGTTGTCCTGCTCCACCCGGCTTGCAAACGTCGACACCTGCACGCTCCCGCCCGTGCGCATCGGCACTGTCAGCGAGGGCGTCAGCCGCGCCTGCTTCGTGGTCTGCGAACTCACCCGACTGCCCGTCGCCCGCTCCGCATCCTCATACCGGGCATCGGCCTCAAACACCGCGCTAAACCGCGCGGCCTCGGCGTTCACACGCTCGCGCGCTATCGCCGGGTCCATCATCGCCACCTGCAAGTTGAGATTGTGCGCCAGCGCGCTCGCCCGCGCCTCTTCGAGCGACACCTCCAGCGTGGGCTTCTCGGCAAAGGCCCGGCGCAGCGCGAGCACCTCGTCGCGCAGCGTCGCCTCGTCGATGTCTAGGCGAGGCGTTTCGCGCCGCACCGCGCCCGCGCCATCGCCCATGGGCTCGATCTGCCGCAGCCGCTGCAGCGCGATGCGCCGCACGTCCTCGTCGCTGGTCGCGAAGGGGTTGCCCCCTCCCACCACGCCGCACCCCCCCGCGCACGCTGCCACCGTGCCCGCCAGCGCGCCCAAGCCCCACCACGCCCTCGTTCCGCATCGAAGCATCACAACACTCCTCGACACTTTCCCGGCCAAGAAAGACTTCAGCACAGAGACACAGAGAGACAGAGCAAGATGAGAGAGAAAGAAACAAGAAAGGAGAAAGAACTTGCACGGACTATCTTGTGCTCCTCTCCACACCCATCCCTCAACCCCTTCAACCCGTTCTCTCTCTCTTCTCTTCTCCTCTTGCTCTGCGTCTCTATGTCTCTGTGCTCACTCTTCTTTCTCTTGTTTCGCCCCGCACGCTTCCTCACTCATGCCGCAGGGCCTCGATGGGGTCGAGCCTTGCCGCCTTCATCGCCGGGAACATGCCGAAGATGAGCCCCGTCCCCGCAGAGAACGTCACGCTCAGAATCACCGCCCACCCGGGCACGCTCGCCTTGCTCACGGGCGTGTCGGGCACGCTCTGGAACGCCAGCACGAGCGCCCCCCCCACCGCAAGCCCAACAACGCACCCCACCAGGCACAGCGTCACCGCCTCCACCAGGAACTGCAACAGAATCACCGCGGGCCTCGCCCCCACGGCTTTGCGCAGCCCGATCTCGTGCGTCCGCTCGCTCACGCTCACGAGCATGATGTTCATGATGCCGATGCCCCCCACCAGCAGGCTAATGCCCACCACGCCCGCCAAAAACACCGTGATGCCCGTCGCGAGCTTGTTGAACTGCTCGATTACGCTGTCAATCGTCTCGACTCCAAACGTGTTGGGCTCGTCGGGCCCCAGCTGCCGCACACGCCGGAAGTGGCTCCGCACCTCCGCCTTCACGTCCTCAGCAAAGTCGGGCCCGATGCTCTGCGCCACCACATACATCCGCGGGTTGGGTCGCATGAGCTCGCCCGTCGCAAACGGAATGAAGAGCTCCGTCTGCGCCTCGTTGCCGCCAAACATGGGCACAACGCTCCGCGTCTCGACCACGCCCACGATCACGAAACGCCGGCCGCCCACGATGAGCACCTGCCCCGTGGGGTCCTTGGGCAGCCCAAGCTCCTCCACGCCTTTGTCGTTCACCAGCACCACGTTCTTGCGCTCGTCGCTGTCCTGGCTGCTAAAGGGCCTGCCCACCGTCACAAACCGCTGCTCGATCTCATGCCAGTCGGGCGAGATGCCCGTGACCTTCACAAACTCCTTCACGCGCTCGCCATGCTCCACGCGCTGCGTGTACTCCATGATGGGCGAATAGCGCAGCAGGCTCGGCGCGCTCTCCTTCAACCCCTCCAGCTCCCACGTCTTGATGCGAACCTGGCGCCACGTGTATCTCCCGGGCTGGCTGTCGGGCATGTCCGGAAAGATCCACACCTTGTTCGCCCCGAAGGTCGCGAACTGATCGAGCACGAACGCCTTGAACCCCTGCCCCACCGCGCTCACCGCAGCGATCGCGCTCACCGCGACGATGATGCCCAGCGTCGTGAGCATCGCCCGCACCTTGTTCGCCCAGATCTGCTCCAGCGCGAGCCACACCGTCTGAAAGATCAATCGCAACACGCTCATGGCTTGCCTCCCGCGCTCGCCGCCAGCCCGCCTGCCATCGCCTGCGCATGCTGCACCGCCCGCGCCACATAGTCCTGGTGGATCGGGTCCTGCGCTGTCGGGTAGTCGCTCACGATCTTGCCGTCGCGCAGCCGCACGATGCGGTGCGCGTGCCCCGCCACGTCCTCCTCGTGCGTCACCACCACGATGGTCTGCCCATCCTTGTGCAACTGCTTGAACAGCGCGATGATCTCCTCGCTGGTCCTGCTATCCAGCGCGCCCGTGGGCTCGTCCGCCAGCAGCAGGCTCGGGTTGTTCACCAGTGCCCGCGCAATCGCCACGCGCTGCTTCTGCCCGCCCGAGAGCTGGTTGGGCTTGTGGTCCATCCGCTCCCCAAGCCCCACCTTCTCCAGCGCGGCCTTCGCCCGCTTGCCCGCCCCGCCCCAGCCCCCGGGGCTGTACAGCATGGGCAGCATCACGTTCTTGAGGGCCGTCGCGCGGTGCAGCAGCTCAAAGCTCTGAAACACAAACCCGATCTGCTGATTGCGAATCTCCGCAAGCTCGGTCGCGCTCCGCCCCTGCACCGCCTTGCCCCCAAGCTCATACGTCCCCGACGTCGGCTGATCCAGACACCCCAGAATGTTCATGAGCGTGCTCTTCCCGCTGCCGCTCGCACCCATGATCGCCACAAACTCGTTCCGCTCGATCGTCAGGTCCACGCCGTTGAGCGCGCGCACGGTCTCGGTGCCCATCTTGTAGAGCTTCGTGAGTCCGGCAATGCGAATCGTGGGGGGTGTCATGGGGGGAGATTCTCAGCACAAATTCTCAGCACAGAGACACAGAGAGAAGGAGCAAGATGAGGGAGAGGAGAGATAAACGCGAGAAGTTGCGAAATGCCTAAATCACACAGCGAGTGATACCGTCCCTCAGCACCACGACGTGAAAGTTCATGAGCAGACCCGTTCGCTTCGAAGCCAGTCGCATGTAGCTGATCAACTGCGCCTTGTGCACAGGCTGAATCCGCTCAACACACTTCACCTCAACGATCACTTCATCGCCAACCAGCATGTCCAGACGTAAACCATGCGTGAGCTGCTCGCCCTTCCACACAATCGGCACGTGCACCTGCCGCCTGACCGACAACCCGGCCCGCTCCAGCTCGAGCGCCAACACCTCTTCATACACGGACTCCAGCAACCCGGGTCCAAGCCCACGATGGACATCAATCGCCACGCCGATGATCTTCCCGGTCAGCGGATCATCCTGCACGCCGCTCATCGCCCTGGGTTGATCATCCGATCGCTTCATAACGCTTGCCAGATTCTCCAACCCCTCATCTTGCTCATCATCTCTGTGTCTCTGTGCTTGGCCCTCTGCGCTTGGCCCGCTCTTCCCTCTACCTCCTCCGCTCCGGATTTGGCAGCAGCCCCTCACCTGCCTCCACTTTCTCCTTCGCCTCCTTCACCTTCGTCGCTTCATCCTCCAGCGCCCGCTCGTGCTTCAGCTTCAGCAGCTCCTTATACGGTCCCACCACCACGCGCTGCCCCGCCGCCAGCCCATCCACGATCACCGTGTGCGTCTGGTCGCTCACGCCCGTCTTCACAGGCCGCGCCACCGCCTTCCCACCCTCCTCGAGAAACACCACCCGCGTGAACTTCTTGTTCACGTCAATGAGCGGGTTGTCCTTCGTCACCGCCAGGGGCAGCTCATCCACCGACCGATCGACCACCGCCTGGCTCGGCACGCGCACCACGTTCTCAAACGTTTCCACCAGCACGTCCACGTTCGCCGCCAGCCCCTCGCGCAGCTCCACGCCCGGCTTGCCCTGCTGACCCCCTTGCTGACCCCCTTGCTGACCAGCCCCATCCACCCCATCGATCACCACCCGCACCTCAAAGTACGGCGTGTTCTCCCTGTCCTGCATGCGTTTCAGGCTGACATACTCCACCGTGCCCGCAAACTCCACATCGCGATACGCGTTGATATACACCCGTGCCCGCTGCCCCGCCTGCACCGGCGCGATGTTCCCCTCGTCCACCCGCGCCTTGACCATCATGCTCCCAAGGTCCGCGACCTCCATGATGATGCTGCCCGGGCTGTTCAGCGTCCCCACCACCACCGTCTCGCCAATCTCCGCGTTCAGCACCGTCACCACGCCATCAATGGGCGAGCGGATCACCGTGTTGTCCAGGTCCTTCTCCGCGCGCCGAATGCTCGCCTTCGCGCTCTCAATCGCCTGCTCCACCTGCCGCAGCCCGCTCATCGCGCGGTCATACGCCAGCTGCGCACGCTCTTGCTCGGTCTTCGCCACATCCCCGCTCTGCACCAGCCGCGCCGCCCGGCTCAGCTCGCTCTCCGCCGTGGCAAGCTCCGCCCGCGCGCCCTCCAGGCGCGCCTGCTCGCTCGCAAGCTGCGCCCGCGCACTATCCAGCAGCGCGACCAGATCGCGATCATCGAGCTTCACGAGCACGTCATCCTTCACCACCCGCGCGTTCTCGCGCTTGGGCAGCTCCACAATCCGCGCGCTCACCTGCGCGCTGATCTCCACCTTGCTCTTGGGCTCAAGCTCCCCCGGCGCGGAGATCGCGCGCTGCAGCCGCCCCACCTCTGCTACGCCAAACCGAACCGTCGCAGGCTTGCTCTCAGGGTCGATGCGCCCGCGCAGCATCGCTTGCACGCCGCTCTGGCTCGCAAAGATCGCCGCCGCCGCACACAGCCCAAGGATGAACAACAACACCAGCCCGAGCCACTTCCACAAGGGGCGGTCCTTTCAAACAGTTTGCTTCGACAGGCTTTGCCGCGGGCCACGCAACCCGCGACACTCTCCTACTCGCCAAACCCGCCCCAGTTACTTGCAGGCCAATTCCTTGCAGGCCGCTTGCCAAAGCCAGCGACCGACCCGCACCCTGCCCACCACCACACCATATTCGTCCCGCCCCCTCCTTCGGAAACACATTCCCGGCCCTTGCACCCCGCGCCCCACTCTCCCATAACTCGCGCCGGCATCACACGTTCTTCAGCGTGCCATAACCCCTTCGCCCCACGCCCTCGCCCCGATGTTCGCCCCGCCGCTTCGCCCGCGCCCGCTTCCGCCGCAGTCTGCATTTGCCCGCGCCCCTTGTCAAGCAAAATTTCACGTCTCCCCTCGTCCCGCCCCGCTTTCTTCGCCAAGCACGCCTCACCCCCCACGCTCCCCACGCACACGCCAGCCGCCACACCCGTGCGCCCGCTCCACTTCTTGTCCCGCAACCCCCACAGTCTCGCCCCGCGACGCTCGATGCTCCCTCTGCGTTGAACCGTGTGCCCGTCGCACACCGCCAACACCTCTCGGAGCCGCGTCCAACCATGGCCCACCATCTCCACCTCGGCGACCTCCTCGTCCAACACGGCGTGCTCACCCAGCAGCAGCGCGACGAGGTCCTCCTCGCCCAGACCCACCGCGGCGGCCCCTTCGGCGTGCTCGCCGAAGAAATGTTCGGCGTCTCCCCCCAAGCCGTCGAGCGCGCCTGGAGCGAGCAATACGCAAGCTTCACGCCCCCCATCGACCCGCGCAACCTGTCTATCTCCAGCGCTGCACTCGACCTCATCACCCGCCGCCAAGCATGGCAGTTCGCCGTCCTCCCCATCGAGCTCCGCCCCGACAAGCTCGTCCTCTGCACCACGCAAGAGCACCTCGTCCGCGCCCTGCGCTTCGCAGGCTGGCGCCTCGGCCACATCTGCCACTTCGTCCTCAGCCACCCCCACCACCTGGGCGAAGCCCTCTGCGACCACTACCCCCTCCCCGGCATGACCCCCAGCGCCCTCGCCGAACCCATCCGCGTCATGGTCTCGTAAGGAAGCGGAGCGGGCAAGAGGCAAGACTGACACGCAACAAGTGACCCGCCACAAGCCCACTCGCCCCGAGTGCCGAGTGACGAGTGCCGAATGCCCTTCCCGAATCGCTCATCGCTGATGCCGAATCGCTATTCTTCTCCATGCCCTCGGTCTTCCTCCAAGGCGACTTTCTCGACGCCAGAGACGCGCGCGTCTCCGCCTTCGATGCGGGCCTGCAGCACGCGGTCGGGGTCTTCGAAACCCTCTTGGTCGCTGTCGATCCACCCCTCAACGCCGAGCTGCAAGATGCGAGCTCGCTCCCCACCGACGAAGCGAGCGTCGTCGCTCGCTGCCGCCCCATCGCCCTCGCTGCCCACACCCGCCGCCTGCTCACAAGCTGCATCGAGCTGGGCCTCACCACCAACCTCCGCATCGCCCCGCTCGAAGAGGCAATCCTCCGCACCGTCGCCCGCGAGCACATCGCCACCGCTCCCAGCGCGCCCGACCGGCGCTTCTACCGCGTCCGCTGCACCATCACCGGTGGCGACCTGAACCTGCTGCACGCACAAGCCAACCCGCAGCAAAGCCCCACCGTCCTCATCGTCGCCCAGCCCGCCACGACGTACCCCGCCGCGATGTTCGAGCAGGGCGTGCCCATCGTCCTCTCCCAGCTCCGCATCAGCCCCCTCGACGAAACCGCAAGCCACAAAGCCCTCAACTACTGGGCCCGCCTCCGCGAGCTGCAACGCGCCCACACCCGCGGCGCAAGCGAAGCCCTCGTGCTCGACGTCACGAACCACCTCGTGGGCGGCTGCGTCAGCAGCATCATCCTCGTGAAAGACAACACGCTGCTGCTGCCCCCCGCGCGAGGCGAGCTGCCGCCCCAACACGAAACTCCAAACGAAGCGAGCCCAGAGCCCGCACGCACCGCCGACGCCCTCGCCGCCGCAGGCCTGGGCCAAGCCCCGCAGTCGCGCCCAACCTTTGCTTCCCAAGCCCTCTCCAACCAGGGCCTCCCCAGCTGCGTGCTCCCGGGCATCACCCGCCAGTTCGCGCTCGACACCGCCGACGACGAACTGCTCGACATCGCCCTCCGCCCCCTCACCATGCGCGATGTCCTCACCGCCGACGAGACAATCCTCTGCAACAGCAGCTGGGGCTTCCTCCCCGTCATCGCCCTCGAAGACACGCCCCTGGGCCCCACCCCCCACAAGCCCGGCAAAGTCTTCCGCCTCCTCCGCACCGCCTGGCTCGCGCGCCAACACGCGAGCGCGTGAC
>JAIYDA010000126.1 GCA_027487735.1 Planctomycetaceae bacterium
CGCCGCGGCGGTGGCGAAATGGCAGACGCGCTAGTTTCAGGTACTAGTGGAGTAACATCCTTGGAGGTTCAAGTCCTCTCCGCCGCATTGCTTTGATTGGGTTTGGGAATGGAAGTGCTCTGGGAAAAGATCGGACGACGCTGGGCTCTCGGTAAAGCGAAGGGCGTGCTTGCCCTCCTTTCGTTTGATCGCTGCGGCGGGCGAGCTACCTGAGTCTTGTAGCTGAGTTTTTTGGCTGACGCGAGCCTCCGGTTGGGGGCTCTTGTTGTTTTTGCCGGCGGGCTCCTGCGCATGAGCGCATTGCGGCTGGCTTTGCCGGTGTACGGTCGAGTCTGGGGAAGCTGCTCCGCCCGTCTGCCGCGCGCCTTCAGTGTTCTCCCGAATGATTCCCTGCCCATGTCCACCGATCGTCTGATTCTCGCAGGCATCGACGAAGCGGGGTATGGCCCCCTGCTTGGGCCGTTGTGCGTGGGGCTGAGCGTGCTGAGCTTGCCCCTCCCGGCCAACCCGACAGCCAGCGACCTCGACCTCTGGCGTGTGCTGCACGCGGGCGTGACGCGCGACCGCCCTCGCCCCAAGGACGCGTGCAAGGGCGATGCGCAAGGCCGGGTCGCGATCGCCGACAGCAAGCAACTGCGGCTCGCGAGCGACAGCACCACAGCCCACCCGCTGGTGCACCTGGAGCGAGGCGTGCTGAGCATGCTGCGCGCCCAGCACGATGCGCTCGGGAGCCCAATCACGCTAAGCGACGACGCGGAGCTGCTGGCGGCCCTCGGCGCGCCCATGCCCGCGCAGCCTTGGTATGCGGCAGCGCCTCCCACAGTGCTGCCCCTCGCGCTCTTTGCGGCACAGCTGAACATCGCGAGCAACGTGC
Source organism: Planctomycetaceae bacterium (assembly GCA_027487735.1). Classification (GTDB taxonomy): domain Bacteria; phylum Planctomycetota; class Phycisphaerae; order Phycisphaerales; family UBA1924; genus BJHL01. Next base: position 875 of record JAIYDA010000126.1, read on the forward strand.
TGGGCAGCGCGATGCGCGGCGCGGGCGTGCGCGTCGAGCGGCTTGCGTGCTGCGTAGTGGATGAGGCCCAGTTCAACGCGCTCGCGCGCGAGGGGGGCAAAGCCGCGACCACGTGGCACGCCGTGAGCGTGCACGCCAAGGCGCTGTGGGAGCAGCACGCGCACACCGACGATGGCAGCGGGCGCCTGAGCCTCACGTGCGATCGCCTGGGCGGGCGAGCGCAGTATGGCGATGCGCTCGCAAAGCTGTTTCCGCAGGCGAGCGTGACGACGCTGGAAGAAGGGCCCACGCGCTCGCGGTATGTGTTGCTGGGCGAGGGGCGGAGAATGGGCGTGAGTTTTCTGGTGGAGGGCGAACGCCAACACCTCACGATCGCGCTCTCGTCGATGATCGCAAAGCTCAGCCGCGAGCTGCTCATGGCCCGCTTCAACGCCTGGTGGAGCGTGCAAGCACGAGCCAAGGGCGTCGAGCTCAAGCCCACCGCAGGCTACGCCCTCGACGGCCAGCGCTGGCTGCGCGACGCGCGAAGCGTGGCGACAAAGAGCGAGCTGGAAGCGATGGCGAGGATTGCGTGAGGGGGGGGGAGCGGGGGAGCGGGGAGCGGCGAACGGGGAGCGGGAGACAAGAGACAGGGGACAGGTGACAAGCAAACAGGGACAGACGTGAAGCCCTTCGCGTGAGACATGCTCTCCGCGGATCGCCCACCTCCCCACCTTTTCTCTCCTCTTTCTCTGCGTCTCTGCGTCTCTGCGTCTCTGTGTCTCTGTGTCTCTGTGTTGAATCCTTCTACTGACTCTTTGTGCTGACTCTTCTCTCACCGCGCCTTGCGCGAGAAGGCGATCAGGTCGGTGCTTGCTCGCGTGCCGCCCAGCAGGTGCACAATGCGGGCGATCTGGCCCCGGTGGTAAGAGCTGTGATTGAACACGTGCTCGCAGACATCGTTGATAGTGCTGCTATACGCGGTGCCATCGCTGGCGTTGTAGTGCAGCTCGCGCGACAGCTCTGCCTCGGGCAGCGACGCGAGGAACGCAGTCCACTGCGCGTCGACATCGGCGAGCTTCGCGGCAAGCTCATCGAAGGACCACACCGGAAACCAGTCGCTGGGGTTGGTGTAAGGCGTGTCGTGGATGCGCCAGAGCCACACCTGCCGCGCGAGCGTGTTGTGCCCAAGCAAGCCCACCGCGCGATTGCCCTCGGGCGTCGTCAGCGAGGCGGCAGGAATCGTCCGCAGGCTTTGCAGCGTGCGAGCGTTGGCCCAAATTTCATACGCGAGCAGGTGTTGCCAGTGAGCGATCATGGGCGAGGATATGGAGCCTTTGCGATGGGTTGGCGAAGGCACGCGTTCAGCACGCGCCGCCCGCGAGCGTGCGAAGGAACGCGATCAGGTCGTCGTCGCTTGGAAAGAGGCCGTCGTTGTTGATGTCGATGTCGCCGCAGCGCGTGGTGGAGCAAGGCCCGCCCGCGAGCACGCTCAGCAGGTCGATCAGGTCGGCGTCCTCGGGGTAGAGCCCGTTGCGGTTGAAGTCGATGGTGTCGCAGACGCGGGCGACACGCGTGATCTGTCCACCCAGAATTCCCTCCCAGGTGCCCTGTCGCAACTGCACCGTGAGGCCCGCACGCTCCCAGCGCTCGTAATACTCGAGGCGAACGTCGTGCGCGCCTCGCAGCAAGCCCGCAAAGCACTGCACCTCGCGCAGGCTGCTGTTTGGCCCGCTGTTGTCGCACACCAGGTTGCCACCGATGTACAGCCTCGCGCCCTCGTTCGCGGTGAGGAAGATGGTGTGCACGCCCGACCGTGGCAGCACGATCGTGCCGCGATAGACGAGCCCCACGCCGTCGCTGTTGCGACCCGACAGCGGGCCCAAGCCCCAGTCCGTGGAGATCAGCTCCGTTGTGGTGACGCTCGCCACGGGCGTGAGCGGGCCAAAGTCTGGAAAGGACTGCGGGTCGTTCAGGTTGTAAACGTCCACCGTGAGCCCGATGGGCGAGCCGGGCGTGACGGGGCTGGGGGGTGTGAACAGCGTGGTCTCGAAGACCTCGACGCTCGCGGTGGTGGTGCTCTCGCCACTCGCGGTCTGCATGGTGTACGAGAACGAGTCGGTGGCCCGGTCGGTCGTGAGCATCGCGGGGGCTGTGTAGCGCAGCCCGTCGCGTCCGCCTTGTGTGACGCGACTGAGCGTGCCCCCCAGCAGCGAGGTTGCATCGAACGAGGCGATCGTCGCGGGCTCGCCCCGTGTCACGTCGTTCGCGAGCACGTCGGCAACGATGCTCGCGCCGGTTTGCGTCACGCCCAACTGGTCTGCCACGGAGCTGGGCAGCGTGCTGTCGGGCGGGGCGAAGCGCGCGATCCACGTGGCCCACCCGCCCGCGCCTTTGTACTCCGCGATGCCCCAGAAGGTGCGGTCGTCGGTTGGGTCGATCGCGATGCCCGAGTAGTCCCCCCAGCGCCCGCCCTCGCCCACGCTGCCCGTCTTCACCACCTGCGCTGCGCCAAACACCCGCGCACCCGGCCCGGGCGTGCTCATCGCCACGGCAACCGAGGGGTTCAGCGTCTGCGCGCTGAGGTTCATCACCAGGCCCACGCGACCGTCGGCGTCGAGCGTCGCGGCGGGGAAGAACGCGTGGATGCCGGCCCCCGGCTCGTGCTGCAAGGTCTGCAAGAGCGTGGGCGTTCCAGCGTCGGGCCAGCCGTTGGTCGCAACGAGTTCCATCCGCGCGCGGCTGCCGCCTGCAGCGCCCACCGTCTTTGCCGTGAGCAGCACGCCATCACGGTGCACGATGGTCTGCATCCGTCGATCAACGAGGTTGCCGATGGTGTCGGTGGGCGTTGGAATGGTGCTCGCCCCGGCCTCGCTAGGCACGCTGAGGGCAAAGGTTGCAAGCGAGGGCTGCGTGAGCGGGTTGCGAATCGCGAGCAGGCTGACTGTGGTGCTGCCACCGGTCGCGGCGAGATAGACGGGCGCGTCGGGCCCGCGTGGCGCCCCAAGGTGCTGGGCCACTTGCAGCGTGAACTCCGGAGAGGTCAGGGTGGAGTATCGCGCGGGGCCACCCTGCAACATCGACTGCTTGTCGAACACGCGGATGCCCGAACCGCCTCCGCCGATGAGATTGCTGGTGACGACCCACGCGTTCTCGCTATAGCCAAACCCGGGATAGTCCCACCAGGCTGTGCCCGTATCCGCAGGCGTGCGATAGGTGTACCACACGCCCAGCGGGTCGGCATCGTCGCTCACAGCGATGTTGACCCACGCGCCGAAGGGCTGCGAGTAGGTTTCCAATCCCACGATGACGAATCGCTGCGCGAAGTGGTCGTAGAAGCACTTGGGGTCGAAGACGAACCACGCCGCGCCGTCCTCCTCGAACAGGCCCGGGTCGCCATAGTTGTTCAGCGTGTTGGCAAACAGCAGCTCGCCCGAGGCTTTGTCATAGATGCCGAAGGCCATGTTCACGGTCGAGACAATGTGGTTTGGTCCCACGGCAACCGTGGGGTCGGGCGGCCGCCACTCGGTTTGAAACGGGCCGGGCGCGAGCGCCTCAACCTCTGCGAGTGGCTCGGCGAGGGTGAGCCCGTGCGTGGTTGCGAGTTGGTCCGGCGCACCCTGCCGGGTTCGCTTGTCGGGCCACTCGTGCTCGGGCAGAATCTCTCGCACCGCGCGCTCGCTCGCGCGCGAGCGGCCAAACACCTCCGGCGCGTGACGCATCAGGCGTGTGTCCTTCACGACAACAGGTGTCGAGCCCGCGACCACTGGCCCACCCACGACAAATGCGCCTGCGGGAGGCGTGGGCATGCCCTCGGGCGCACGCGGGCAATCGGTCCTGCCACCCATGCACCCAGCGAGCGACGCAAGCCCAACGACCACACCGCCCAACGCAACCACACATAGATGGGGGCACACGCGCATGCACGCAGTATACGGATTCCTTGAAAATGCACAAGGCCAATCGCGTCGGACGCAGTCCCGGCAACGCACGCGCCGCAAGCTGATGCCGTCCTACACCCGCACCAACCCCTGCCACGCCAGCGTGCCCAGCACGATCGCCAGCGCGATGCGATACCACCCAAAGGGCGCAAGGCCGTGCTTGGTCAGAAAGCCCACGAGCCACTTCACCGCCAGAGCCGCGCTGATCGCCGCGACCACGACGCCCACGAGGATGGGCAGCACGCCGAGGGTCTCGAACATGTTTGGCGTGCCCGTCTTGTGCGCGTGCGAGAGGTTTTTGAGCAGCTTGTACGCGCTCGCCGCGCAGAGCGTGATGACGCCCAGCAGAAAGCTGAACTCCGCGGCGCACCGCGCGCTCATGCCGCCGATGATGCCGCCCGTGATGGTCATCATGCTCCGGCTGGTGCCGGGCCACATCGCGATGCACTGCAAGCTGCCCACGATGAGGGCCTGCTTGGGCGTAACCTCGAACACATCGCGCGTGCCCGTGGTATGAAATCTCGGGGCACTCAGACGGCCGCTGCGCCAGAAGTCGAGCACGATCATGAACACCCCGCCCAGCAACAACGCCGCGAGCACGGGGGGCAGATGGAAGAGCTTGGCCTCGATCCAGTCATCGAGCAGCAGCCCCAGCACGGCTGCGGGCACAAAGGCGATCAGCAGATTGATGCACAGCCGAAAGCCCGCGGGGTCTTTGCCCAGCAGGCCCTTGATGAGCCGCGCGACGGTGGCACGATAGAGCCCCACCACTGCGAGGATCGCGCCCGCCTGGATGACGATGTTGAAGTCGTCGACCGCGCGCTTGGTCGCGGGGTCCACGTCCAGCCCCATGAGCGAGCTGGCGATGATGAGGTGCCCCGTGCTGCTGATGGGCAAGTATTCGGTAATGCCCTCGACGAGCCCGAGCACCGCCGCCTTCCAGAGGGGAAGCGTGGTGGCGATGGTTTCGGCTGGAGTGGTCGCGAGGGAGAGCAGCATGCGGTCGGAGCTATCGGCAGAGTGCGAGCAAGGCGTGCAGCACCGCTGCGGGAGCTGACGCCGCCACCTTGCGCAAAGGCTTGGGCGGCAGGCTTGGCCTTTAGGGCGTCTGCGGCGCGGTCTCGTCGTTCTCAGTCATGATCGCGTCCATCAGCTTGGTCTGCTCCGCCACTTCGCTCTGCGACAGCGTGGCGGGCTGCGTCGCGCTGGCTCGCATCGCGATGTCGTGCTCATTCGCGCGGTCGATCTCCGGGCGATAGAAGTACTCGGGCGGCGAGTTGTCTCCCGGGCCCCAGGCGCGGGCAAACTCCGCGCGCCAGGGCGAAAAACCCCCGCGCAGGTGCACCGTCACCATCTGATACACAGGCTGGCCATCAGGCCCCGGGGGCAGCTCAAGCATCGGGCGATAGACGTCCACCCGCGCCTCTTCAAATCGCAGCCAGACGCGACCGACGTGGTAGATGGGCAGCGAGCCGTCGGTGTTGTCGGGCGTTGCGGGCTGCACGCTGGGGCCCAGCCTGCGGGCGATGCGGTCGTAAAAACTCTGGCGCGTGCCCGCGGGCAGGTTGATGACCATCGCCTGGTCGACGTAGGTCGCGCCGGGCGTGAGCTTGGCGTCAAACTCGCGCGTCTTGCCCGGGGCCCAGCGCGTCGCGACGTATTGCAGGCTCGCGGTGATGGCCTGCTCGGGCGCGGGGGCGTTGGGGTTCTCGCTCATGCCGCGGGCCGTCGGAATCACGGGCGACGTGACATATTGCTGGCACCCGCCCGCGAGGAGGGCAAGAAGACCCATCGCGAGGAAGGCAGGCGTGCGGGCGGGAAGCATGGAAAAACGTGGGCGTGCCATACACTGCGGACTCCGTTCCGCTCGGACTTTGGCCCCGATCCTCTTGGTCCGCGTTGGGCAGCGCCACAAGGGGCGTGCGTGCGTCGGTGCGAGGCTTTCCGTGCCAAACCGGCGAGATTTGCGCGAGCACGAGTGTATGCGGCTGCGCGGGGGCTGCGGGCACCGGAGCAGACGGGTTGTCAGTTTTCGTGCATCGCCCGCCCCAAACACGCCGAAACCGCAGGGGTTGACACGCATGCCCTACCCCTTCTCCCAGCCCGCCACGCTTGCGCCCCAGCCCGCGCAGGCTTTTCCGCACGCCATCGGTCGCCCCGCGCGGTTTGTGGTGGGCATCAGCGGCGCGTCGGGTGCGTGGTATGCGCAGCGCTTGCTCGAGGTGCTGCTGCGCAGCGGGCACGAGGTGCACCTGGTCGTGAGCGAGTATGGTCGCAGGCTGCTGTTCGATGAGTCGGGCGTGAAGGAGCTGTCGCTCGAGTCGCTGGTGCCCAACTTGCCCGCAGAGCCCCAGCAGGCCTGGGAGCCCACGATCGAAGCGATGAGGGCAAAGCTGTTCCTGCACCCGCACAAGGACGTCGGCGCGGTCATCGCCTCGGGCAGCTTCTTGCACGAGGGGATGGTGGTGCTGCCCTGCAGCAGCGCGAGCCTTGGTGCGATGGCGAGCGGCGCGGGCAGCAACCTGCTGACGCGCGCCGCGATGGTGACACTGAAGGAGCGTCGCCCGCTCATCGTGTGCCATCGCGAGATGCCGCTGAGCCTGATTGACATTCGCGCGATGGAAACGCTCGCGCTCTCGGGCGCGACGATCTGCTCGCCCAATCCAGGGTTCTATCTGCTGCCGCGGAGCGTGGGCGAGGTGATTGACTTCACGGTGGGCAAAGTGCTGGACTTGCTGCACGTGCCGCATGCGCTGAAGACGAGGTGGGAGCAGGCGGAGTAAGCGGGTGCTGTGAGCGATGGGGGGCACGTGACACAGGCGAGACGCCTGTGCCACCAGCTACAACAACTCCACCCGCCTCACCCGCTCGTTCGCTTACAGCTCCATCACCTTCATGTCCGGCTCGCGCACCTCGCCGCCCACGGGCACACTCACCTTGGCAAACTCGCTGAGCTGCGTGTGGCTGCGCACCATGTCGGCCCGCACGTTTGCCGCGTGGAAGGCAACCGCGCGGGGGAGCGCGACCTGCACGCCCGCCGCCACCTGACCGCGCGTGGTATCGATGATGCGGGCCTCGGACTCGTGGCGCGGCGCGGGCCGACCCTCGAGCGTCGCGATCAGGTCGAGCGCGAGCTGGCCCTCGGTCTTCGCCATCTCAATCACCGGGATCGCCTGCTCGAACGCCTGCAGCATGTTCCGCCAGTTTTCAAACGTCCCCGCCTTCTCGGCAAAGGTCGCGCCGGGCAGCACGATGTCCGCCAGGTCGGTCATCGTGCTCCGCAGCGTGTCGATGAGCACGACAAACTTGCCGCGAAGTGCGGTCGCCAGGTCGGCATTGCCCCACTCGCTGGGGTAGTTCGCCGTCATGACCACACCCGTGATCGGGCCACCGCCTTGCCCGCCCGCGCGCAGCGCACTCACAAACTCCCCAAACTCCATCCCGCCGCCAAACGCGCCGAGCACGCGCCGCACGCCGCGTGCGTTGGGTGCCTTCTCCGCGCTCACGTGGAAGGCCTTGGGGTGGTTGGCATCCACGCCAGCGGGCAGCGTCTTGCTCTGCCCATCCATCGGCACCGGGCCCACCACCAGCAGGGCACGCGGGTCGATCATCCGCGCTAGCTGCGCGAGCACATACGCCTCCTCGCACGGCAGCATCGGGCTGATGACCATCGCCAGCCGCCCTTGCGTGGCGGCCTTCTGCAACCCCTCGCACGCGTCGTCATACGCGCGGGTGTAGTCGCACTCGATGAGCGCCCCAAACTGCTTGCGCATGGGTGTGCGGAGGCGCTCGTCGCTGTGCACAAACTTCCAGCCATACCGCACCTCGTCGGTGATCCACCACTTGTTCACCGCGAGGTTCGTGCGGGGCTTGACGCGATAGATCTTGCCCTCGTTGTGATGCACCGAGATGTTGTCGCCGCTCGCCGTCAGCGGGTCGATGCTGGGCGTCTCCTTGAGGAACCAGACGCGCTGCGAGAACAAAAAGTCCTTGTCCAGCAGTGCGCCCACGGGGCAGAGGTCGATCACGTTCGCGCTCAGCTCGTTGTCGAGGGGCATGCCCGGAAAGACGTCGATCTCTTCCTTGTTGCCGCGGCCCATCACCATGAGCTCGCTCGTGCCGCTGACTTCGCGCGTGAAGCGCACACAGCGGGTGCACATGATGCAGCGGTCGCTGTAAAGGTAAACATGCGGACCCACGTCCTTCTTGGGCTGCTTCACCTTCTGCTCTTCAAACCGGCTCACGCCGCGACCGTAGAGATAGCTGTAATCCTGCAAAAAGCACTCGCCGCTCTGGTCGCACACCGGGCAGTCCAGCGGGTGGTTGATGAGCAAAAACTCCATCACCGCCTTCTGGTTCGCCACCGCCTTGGGGCTGTCGGTATACACCACCATCCCGTCCATCGCGGGCGTCTGGCACGTGGGGAACAGCTTGCCACCCATGTATGGCGCGAGGCTGCCCGTCTTGGGGTCCAGCGTCATCGCCTCGCCCAGGCAGATGCGGCAGCTCGCCACCACCGACAGCCCATCGTGATAGCAATACTGCGGTATCTCGACGCTGTTGGCGTTGGCCACCTGCAGAATCATCTGACCCTGCGTGAACTCGCACTTCTTGCCGTTGATGGTGATGCTGGGCATGGATGGGGATGGTAGATGGGCAGGCGGGGGTGGGGAAGCACAAGGGGCTTGATTGCGCGGGCAGTGAACGACCCCGCCGCCAAGGGGTATGCCCAGCCGCTACTACGCTGCACGCGGACATGGCAGACCTTTTCACCATCTCCGCTGCCTCCGACGCCCACGCGCGCTTCCCTTCCCTCCGCGAGTTCCTCGCGCGCCTCCTCCCCGCCCACGCCGACATCCAGCACATCGGCTCCACCGCCGTGCCAGGCTGCCTCACCAAGGGCGACCTCGACCTCTGCGTCCGCGTGCCGCCCGAGCACTTCGCCAGCTGCGAAGCCGCGCTCGCACGCGTCCTCGCACGAAACCAGGGCTCGCTGCACACGTCCTCGCTCGCGTCGTTCATCGCCCACCCGGGCACCGCGCACGAAGCGGGCGTGCAACTCGTCGCGATCGGCAGCCCCGAAGACACCTTCGTGCGATTCCGCGACCTGCTGCTCGCAAGCCCGAAGCTCGTCGAGCACTACAACGCCCTCAAACTCGCGTGGCACGGCAAACCCATGGACGACTATCGCGACGCAAAAGCCGCATTCATCGAGTCCGCACTCGCGAACCCACCCCGCGAGCCCACTCCCCGCGAGCCCAGTTGCGCCAGCAACGGGAAGGGTCGCACAACCTGAGCTTGCCTTCGCCCCGCGCACATCGCGCACGAACAAGCCCGCTCGCCCCACAACACCGACCACATGCTCACACCCCGTTCTCCGCTTTCCTCTCCACGCTGTCTCCACCTGCGCCCGCCGCAATCCTCGCCAATCGCTCGCGAACTGCCCGAGGCGACTCCTCCCCACACTCCGGACACGTGCCCAAACCCGCGATTTCATAGCCGCAGCGCACGCACAATCCCGCCGCCTCTCGCTTCTCCCGTCCTGTCTTCCAGGGCCGCCTCAACGTGCCAACCACGCCGCAGAGCATCACAAACGCCGCGAGCACGAGCAGGTCGTTCAGCAACGCCCACCACACAACACGAACCGTCGGCCTGCCAGTGCCAACCATCTGCGCCAGCCGAGGCGAGCTAGCCGGAAGTCGGAGGTACTGCGTTGCATAGGCGCGAATGATCGCATCGCGCTCTGGATGGTCGGACCTGTCCTCGAAGCTTCTCGCGTCGACGAGCACCACCGCGTTCGACCTCGACTCCACGATCGGACTCACGAGTCCCATGTACGTTGCCCAGCGCCGGTGCCACAGAAGCACAGCACCCTCGCTCGCCAGACTCGGGTCGTTCGTCGAGGCGACGTCGATGCTCCACTGCCCGTCGGAACCGCGAAACGCAATCCACTTCCCCCTTGGCCTCTCTCCAGCGAAGTAACCGCAGCACATGTTCGGGAGCAGCGTCTGCCCCGTGTACTCCATCCTGATGAAGACGAGCTGTCCCACCAAGAAGAGCACGAGCACCACCGCGCACGCCCAGCGCACAAGGTTTGGCCACGCCGCCACCCGCCCTCGCCACGCCCAGAACATGCCCACGAGTTTCTCCACCCCACAGCCTACGCGCGCATGCCGCGAGCCCACTCCCCGCGAGCCCAGTTGCGCCAGCAACGGGAAGGGTCGCACAACCTGAGCTTGCCTTCGCCCCGCGCACAACGCGCACGAACGAGCCCGAACGAGCCCGAACGCCGCGCCGCGATGGCCCACCCTCACACGCTGTCACACGCGATCACACCGTCCGCTCGCGAGCTCTGCGTGCCTCGCGCAAGCTCTGTCCGCACGACCCGTCCCGTTGCTTGCGCAACCGGGCTCGCGAGCACTGGGCTCGCGTCACCTCGAGTGATGGTCGTGCTGGCCCACCTGCGCCAGCACCTTGTGCCCGTGGTCGCGCAGCACCTTCTCGCGCTGCGCCAGCTCCATGTCGCTGTCCACCATCATCTTCGCGAGCTGCTCGACGTTCGTCGTGGGCTCCCACCCCAGCTTCGCCTTCGCCTTGCTCGCATCGCCGCACAGCTCGTTCACCTCGCTGGGGCGCAGGTAGCGCGGGTCATACTCCACGTACTCGCGATAGTCGAGCCCCACATGCCCGAAGGCGAGCTCGGCAAAGTCGCGCACGCTGCTGGGCTTGCCCGTCGCGACCACATAGTCGTCCGCCTTGTCCATCTGCAGCATCGTCCACATCGCCTTCACGTAGTCGCCCGCATAGCCCCAGTCGCGCTTGGGCTCCAGGCTGCCCAAGTAGAGCTTGTCCTGCAACCCCAGCTTGATGCGCCCCACCGCACGCGTGATCTTGCGCGTCACAAACGTCTCGCCGCGCCTTGGGCTCTCGTGGTTGAAGCAGAGGCCGCACGAGATGTGCATGCCATACGCCTCGCGATAGTTCACCGCGAGGTTGTGGGCCATCACCTTCGCCACCGCGTGCGGGCTGCGCGGGCGGAAGGGCGAGAGCTCGTTCTGCACCTTGCTCGCGTTGTTGCCAAACTGCTCGCTGCTGCTCGCCTGATAGAACCGCACCTGCTGCCCGCTCTCCTGCTGAAAGTCGCGCGTCGCATCGAGCAGGCGCAGCGCGCCGATGGCATCGACCTCCGCCGTGTAGATGGGCATGTCAAAGCTCACCCGCACGTGGCTCTGGCTCGCCAGGTTGTACACCTCGTGGGGCCTCACCTTCCGCATCAGGTCCTGCAGGCTGTTGCTGTCGGTCATGTCGCCAAAGTGCAGGCGCAGGCGTGCCCGCGGCACGTGCGGGTCCTGATAGATGTGGTCGATGCGCGCGGTGTTGAAGCTGCTGCTGCGACGGATCACCCCGTGCACCTCGTAGCCCTTGCTGAGCAGCAGCTCTGCAAGATAACTGCCGTCCTGCCCAGTGATGCCGGTAATCAGCGCGCGACGAATGCTCATGCTCCCAGCATATCGGCGGTTTCCTCCGAGGACTTGCCCCGAGCGCCATGCTCTAGACCCGCCGCCCCCCCACCGTCAGGTTCGTCCGCGTCCCCTTCCCCTTGCCGCGCTTGCCAGCACGCAGCGCACGCACCGCGCGCCACACCATCCACCCCGCCGCGCCCGCAGCAAGCAAGGTCACAATCCAGAACTGCCAGTCATGGGTGGGCATGGGGAGAGAAGAGGGACGAAGGGGTGGAGGGAAAGAGGGATGGAGTGGAAGACAATCGCGTTTGTCACTTTATCCCTTCTTCCCTCTATCCCTCCTTCCCTATCTGGCAACCCAATACACCACCATCGCGCCGAGATACGCCAAGCCGCACATCCACACCAGTTGCAGCACCGCCCACTTCCAATGCCCGCTCTCGCGTGCTGTCACCGCGAGTGTGGGGAGGCACTGCATCGCGAGCACGTAGTACACCAGCAGGCTCCACGCCGTTGCTGTGGTAAACACCAGCGTCACGCCGTCGTCACGCCGCAGTTCCTTAATCGCACGCAGCACGCCCTCATCCTCCGCGTCGTCCTTGCCCGTCGCCACCACCGCCATCGTGCTCGCAAACACCTCGCGCGCGGCAAAGCTCGTCATCACGCCGATGCTCAGCCGCCAGTCATACCCCAAGGGCTCAAACACAGGCTGCACGAACCTGCCGATGCGCCCCGCGAATGTCTGGGCCGCGTGGTGGCTCGCCTCCAGGTGCTCAGCCTGCTCTTGCAGCGCGTCGTGCTGCTGCTGCGCCGCCTCGCGCTCTGCCGTGGGCAACGCGTCCGCGCCTGCCAGCACCATCGCCGCGCGCTCCCGCGCCTCCGCCGCTGCGGGCGATGGTGCGTGCTGCTTCGGAAAGCTGCTCAGCCACCAGAGCACCATGCTGATCGCGAGAATGATCGTCCCCGCCTTCTTCACAAACAGCAGCCCGCGGTCCCACGCGCTGAGCATCGCTGTGCGCACGCTCGGGCGCTTGTATGTCGGCAGTTCCATCGCCAGCTCCCGGCTTGCGCCCCGCGCGATCGTGCGCCGCGCCACCAGGCTGCTCAGCAGCCCCGCCGCTGCCCCGAGGGCATAACACCCCAAAAACGCCAGCGCCTGCTGCCCGGGCTTGCCCGGAAAAAGCAACGCCGTCAGCAGCACATACACCGGAATTCGCGCTGAGCAACTCATGAACGGCGCGACCAGAATCGCCGCCAGCCGCTCCTTGCGATCCGGAATCGTCCGCGTCGCCATGATGCCGGGGAGCGCACACGCGTGGCTGCTCAGCAGCGGCACAAACGCATACCCGCTCAGCCCGAAGGGCCTCATGAAGCGATCCGCCACGAACGCCGCCCGCGCGAGGTAACCCGTGTCCTCCAGCAAGCTGATGAGAAAGAACAGCAGCATGATCTGCGGCAAGAACACCAGCGTTCCCCCCAGCCCGCCCAGCACGCCACCCGCGATGAAGTCCGCCAGCAGCCCATCTCCCAGCAGCTTCTGCACGCGCTCCGCGCTCCACCCAAAGATCGCCTCGATCAGCCCCATCGGAATCTGCGCCAGCGCGAAGATCGCGTAGAACAACGCGAACATCACACCCACAAACATCGCCAGCCCGCCCAGCGGGTGCGTCGCCACGCGATCGATCGCGTCCGTGAGCGCCATGCGGCTCTTGGCCTTCGCTTTGCCTTGTGCGCCCGTGTCGCCCGCGTGGGCCTTGCGCTGCGCCGCGAGCGTTGCCGCGGTTGCCACACTCGTGGTCCAGGCCTCCAGCCCCGCCTGCGTGCCCGGGGGTGTCTGCGTCGGAATGCTCGCGTGCTGGAGCGCCTGCACGAGCGCTGGCAGCCCATCACCACTGCGCGCACAGATGGGCACCACCCGCGCGCCGAGCTGCTCGCTCAGCGTTGCTTCGTCCGGAGGCGTGCCCAGCTTGCGTGCCAGGTCCACCATATTTAGCGCCACCACCGTGGGCAAGCGCCGCCGCAGCACCTCGCCCACGATCAGCAAGTTGCGCTCCAGGTTCGTGGCATCGACCACGATGCACACCGCGTCGGGCTCGCGCGCGTCCGTCCCCGGCGCGCTCGTGCGACCGCTCAGCACCTCGCGACAGACCTCGCTCTCGCTGCTTGCCAGCTCCAGCGAGTAGATGCCGGGCAGATCGGTGATGCGCACGGCGGGCAAGCCGCTGTTGCCCACAGTGCCCACGCGTGCCTCCTGCGTCGTGCCCGGAAAGTTGCCCGTCTTGTGCCGCAGCCCGCACAGGCGATTGAGCAGCGTCGTCTTCCCCGTGTTGGGGTTGCCCAGCAGGCAGACGTGCAGCACGCGGGTGGTCGCGTCGCTCATGGCTCCACCCCCGTTGGCAGCGGTTGCACCAGCACCCGCTCCGCCACGCCCCGCGCCAGCCCCATCCGGCATCCGCACTGCCCGCACGCCGGCCCCCCGCACGAGAGAATCTCCAGAATCGTGGGCTGGCCCACGCGCACGACGCGCACCGCCGCCCCCGGGCGCAACCCCATGGCCCGCAAGGAGTTCGCCTCCTCACCACTCAGCGCTGGGCTCTCCAAAATGCTCGCCTGCTGCCCCGGGGCAACCATGGTGAGCGCGAATGCCGCTTTGGTCGGAAGACTGGTCACAATGCCAGCGTAGACAAGTTGAGACAGAGTCTCAACTGATCGCGAGGTCTTCTGAGCGTGCCCCGCAACCCCCTCACCCCACATCCGCCAGCGCCAGCGACTTCCCATGCGCCTTCATCAGCCGCTTGCGCAGCAGCAGCTCGTCTTTGCCGAGCAGGTTGGGGCTTGCGTCGATCATCGCCTGCGCGTCGGTGCGGGCCATGAGCAGCAGCTCGCGGTCGCGGAAGGGATCGGCGATGCGGAAGGGCGGCAAGCCCGACTGCCGCGTGCCAAACACCTCGCCAAAGCCGCGAATCTCCAGGTCCTTCTCGGCGAGCACGAAGCCGTCGCTGCTCTGCTCCATCACCGCGAGCCGGGCCTGGCCCTCGGGGGTTGTGGGGTCTGCCACCAAGTAGCACGTGCCCTTGGCCTTGCCCCGCCCCACGCGCCCGCGAAGCTGGTGCAGCTGCGCGAGCCCGAAGCGGTCGGCATGCTCCACGATCATCACGCTCGCGTTGGGCACGTCCACCCCCACCTCGATCACCGTCGTCGCCACCAGGCAGTCGATCACCCCGCTGCGAAACCGCTCCATCACCGCCTCGCGCGTGCCGCGCTCAAGCTGCCCGTGCAACGCCGCGACGCGCTTGCCCTGCAGCAAGCCACTCTCCATCGCATTGACGACGGTGCGGATGTCCACCAGTGGCCCGCTGGGGCTCTCGACGCCCGTCGGGTCGATCGCGGGCACCACCACATACCCCTGCTCGCCCGCCTCGATGCGTGCCTTGAGCGTGTTGTACGCGAGCACGCGATCGTGGCTCGAAAGCACCCTAGTCTCGATGGGCGTGCGCCCCGGGGGCAGCCCGCGAATGGTCGAGATGTCCAGATCGCCAAACAGCGTGAGCGCGAGCGAGCGAGGGATGGGCGTAGCCGTCATCACCAGCACGTGGGGCGTGGCAAAGCCATCGCTCGCGCTGGCGCGAAGCTGGGCCCGCTGCGCAACACCAAAGCGGTGCTGCTCGTCGATGATCGCGACCGCGAGGCTGCGGAATCGCACGTCCTCGCTCAGCAGCGCGTGCGTGCCGACCACGATGTCGAGCTCCCCCGCCTCCAGCTTGCTCGTCGTCGCCTCGCGCTCGCTGGCGGGCGTGCTGCCCGTGAGCAGCGCGAGCCGCACTTTGCTATCGCCCAGCAGCTTGGAGATGCTCGCAAAGTGCTGCTCCGCGAGAATCTCCGTCGGCGCGAGCAAAGCCCCCTGGTGCTTGCTCGCCACCGCCATGAGCAGCGCGCAGAGCGCAACCGCCGTCTTGCCGCTGCCCACATCGCCCTGAATGAGCCGGTTCGCGGGCCTTGCTTGCGACAAGTCCGCCCGAATCTCTTCGATCACACTGCGCTGCCCGGGCGTGAGCGCAAAGGGCAGGCGCTTCACGATGCGTGCAAACACCACGTCGCCCGCATCGAGCGCTGGCGCGCGCAGATGGGCCCGCAGGTGCGCCCGCTTCATCGCTACGCCCAGTTGCAGCAGCAGCAGCTCGTCATACGCCAAGCGCCGCCTGCCCGCCAGCGCCTCCTCCGGAGACTGCGGCGCATGGAGCATGCGATAGGCCTCGCGCAGCTCGGGCAAGGCACGCTGCTCGCGAAATGCGGGCGACAGATGGTCCTCCACCAGCGGCAGCGCCGCAGGCAGAATCTTCTGCACCGCATACTCGATCTTGCGGCTCGCGATGTCCTCGCTCGCCGGATAGACAGGGCGGATGCGACCATCGCTGCGCTCGGGCTCGTCTTCGGGGTTCAGCACCTCGGGGCGCGGGTTGCTCATCTGCAGCATGGGCCCGCGCTTGGCAACCTTGCCCTGCACGCGCAGCCGCACGCCCGGCGCGATCTTGTCGCTGAGGTACACCTGGTTGAACCACACCAGGTCCAGCCGCCCCGTGCCATCGTGCAGCACCGCCTCAAACCTGGGCCTGGGCCCGCGGGTTGGGCGCGTTGCCGTGATCTCACCCCGCACATGGCAGATCGCGCCGGGCACGAGCTCCGCGATCGTGGTCTCGGCTTCGAGCTGCTCGTGCCGCGTGGGCAGATGCGCCAGCAGTTGCCCCACGCTGCCAATGCCCAGCCCGCGCAGCCCCCGCAGCGTCGCGGGCGGAATCAGCCGCGAGTCTTCGAGCGTTGTGGTGAGGGTGAGGGGCGTTTGGGGCACGAGCGCAGGGTAGAGGAACCAACGGGCGAAGCAGCGCGGCCAGACGGGAGCCAAGCCGCGAGCCAAGCCGCTCGCGACACATACCTCGCCCTACACATACCTCGTCGGGTCCATCACCCCCGCATCCGCAAACCCCTTCGCACGCAGCAAGCAGCTGTCGCACCGCCCGCACGCGAGCACCTCGCGCTGCTCGCTGGCCCCATCGCGCCTCACGGGGTCGTAGCAGCTGTGCGTCCGCGCATAGTCGATGCCCATCGCCACGCCGCGAAGGATGATCTGCGCCTTGCTCAGCGCGATGAGCGGCGTGTGGATGCGAAAGGGCCTGCCCTCAACCCCCGCCTTGGTCGCGAGCTTCGCGGTGCTCGCAAAGCTCTCGATGAACGCCGGGCGACAATCCGGATAGCCCGAGTAGTCCACCGCGTTCACGCCCAAAAAGATGTCGCTCGCGCCCAGCGCCTCGCACAGCCCCACCGCGATGGAAAGAAACGTGAGGTTGCGGGCGGGCACATACGTCACGGGCACGCTGCTGCCAATCTCGCTCACGCTCTCGTGCTTGGGCACCGCGACGCTCGACGTGAGGGCCGAGCCGCCAATCGCCCGCAGGTCGAGCGCGACGAGCGTGCTGGGCACGCGCGCGTGGGCCGCGAGGGCAGCCGCAGCGACCAGCTCATGCCGATGCCTCTGCCCATAGTCGATGACGAGCGCGTGCGGCGCAAACCCCTCGTGCTGCGCGATCGCAAGGCACGTCGCGCTATCCAGCCCGCCCGAAAGAAGCACAACCGCTGTCCGCATCCCGCAGGATATCGCGAGCCCGATTGCGCAAGCAACGGAACGGGTCAAACGGCCAAAGCACGCGCCAGGCACGCGCACTTCGCGTGCGGACGCAGCGCCCGCGCTCGTTCGCACGATGCGCGCGCAGGGCGAACGCACGCTCAGCACGCTCGGCCCGTCCCGTTGCTTGCGCAATCGGGCTCACTCGTCGAGCGTGCGTTTGCGCCGAAGCACATGGTGATAGTGCTGCGCAAACCTGTGCGCCTCATCGCGGATCGCCTGCAGCAGCTTCAGCCCCAGGTTCTCTCGCCCCAGGCGAATGGGCTCGCCGCGTTGCTGCGCATACACCAGCTCTTCCTTCTTCGCAAGGCTGATCACCATCGGCGGCTTCACGTCCAGCGTCGCAAACGCCTCCAACGCCGCGTGCAGCTGCCCCAGCCCGCCATCGATGAGAATGACCTCCGGATACAGCTCGTGCCCGCTGCCCGCCTCGCGATAACGCCGCAGCACCACCTCGCGGATGCTGCTGTAGTCGTCGTTGCTCACGGTCTGAATCTTGAACCTGCGATACTGGTCCTTGAAGGGCTTGCCGTCAATGAAGCAGACCTTGCTGCCCACCGTCTCGTTGCCCTGCAGGTGCGCGATGTCGATGCCCTCGATGCAGCGGATGGGCTCCTCCAGCTCCAGCGTGCGCTGCAGGCTGCGCAGCGCCTTCTCGGGCTCAAAGATCATGCTCTCGGTCTCGGGCTGCCAGCCGTCGCTGCGGTCGGCTCGCTCGCTCAGGCGCTCGATGGCGCGAATCTGGTCGCGCAGGCTCGCGGCTTGCTCATACCGCATCGCGCTCGCGGCTTTCTCCATCTCGTCGCGCAGCTCGCGCAGCATCACGCTCTGCTTGGTGTTGAGAAACCGCGCGAAGCGATCGACATCGCTCGCGTAGGCGTCCTTGCCCACCTTGGCGGCGCACGGCGCGGTGCACTGCCCGATGTTGTAGAGCAGGCAGGGGCGAAAGAACCGGTTCTTCTCATCGCCCGCCACGATGTCGAGCTTGCACGTGCGAAACTTGAAGACCCGCTGCAGCGTGCTCAGCGCCTCGCGCAGCGCGCCCGCATTCGCAAACGGGCCAAAGACCTTCGCGCTGCGCAGCAGGTCGCGCAGCTCGTCGTCGCCCGCGCCGGTGGGGTTGCGCGTCACGAACACGCGCGGAAAATCCTCACGCGTCGTGATGACCAAATACGGAAACGTCTTGTCGTCGATCAGCCGCACGTTGAAGCGGGGCTTGATGTCCTTGATCAGCCGATTCTCGGCAAGCAGCGCCTCCCACTCGCTCTCGCACACGAGAAAATCAAAGTCGTGTACGACATCGAGCATGGGCTGCTTGTGAAAGCCCAGGTCGGTGCTGGGCACGAAGTAGCTGCTCACGCGATCGGGCAGGCGCAACGCCTTGCCCACATAGATCACCACCCCAGCCCCGTCCTTCATCAGGTACACACCAGGCTGCTCGGGCAGCGCGCGGGCCTTCTTGTTCAGCCGGGCGAGACGCTCGTCATCACCCTCCGTCCCCCACGCCGGCGGCGCATCCGTCACACGCGCCTCGCGTGCTCCCGGGTCGGCCTGAGGCGTCTGGTCGGAATCGGGAAGCATGGGAGAAGAAGAGGTGTCGAGCAAAGAAGTGTCGAGGAGAAACGCGCTGCAATCCACCCGTCGTGTCGGCTTATACACCGCCTCGACACCTCGACACCTTGACACCTCGACACCTCTTGCCTTACTCCCCCTGCCTCACCGTCGCCCCATCCATCACATCAAAGCTCACAAACTGCCCCACACTAAACTGCTCGGCCTTCTGCCGCGCGTCGGTGGGCGTGCAATGAATCGGCACGCCCGCATCCACCACCACCGCGCCGTCCTTGATCGCGATCACCGTCCCCTGTACGCGCCGAGGCCTGCCATACACGGGCTCGACATACTGCCCGCCCGTCGTCACGATGTCGATCCGCCGGGCCTGGGCTCGGATGGTGCCGATGAGCCGCTTGCCCACGGCTGCGGTGATGGTGCCCTGGGGCACCAGGTGCATCTCATAACTCGTGTTGGGCACGCCAAACACGATGTGGGCGGGCTTGGTCGCGCTCGCGCCGTGCACTGCCAGCAGCGTGCCGCGAGCCAGCACAGGGTCGATCTTCGAGGTCGGGTGCGGAGCAATCATGCCAAACCGTAGCGCGTTGCACGCCGTGCGGGCGCTGCACCAGCCCTCATCCTCCCCTGCCACTTTGGCGGGTGCGGGCACGCGCTTCGCCAGCGTGCACACCCCAAATGGGCTCGCGGATGCTGTGCCCCGGGCACCTGTGCGCACGCGGGGCAAATCGCGAGCGAAAAAGCCAGCCCGCCAAGCACCGCGCAAGTCTTGCGTCCACAACACTTTCGGGCGTTCTTGCGCCTCCCGTGCAAACACCTCCCCCCGGCAACCGATGCTTAGGGCAAGCATCGAATGCAGCACGCACCATCCTGTGCGCTGCTGCGTACGAATCGTGTGGTGTGTGGTTTGCATGCAAAGCCAAGCTGAGCACCAAGCTGAGCACCATGAGGCCCGGGTTGTTGCCCGTGCAGCTGGGCGAAGCAGAGGCTGAGCGAAGAAAGAGGAACGCCATGTTCGAACGCTTTACCGATCGTGCCCGCAAGGTGATGGCCCTGGCGAATCAAGAAGCCCAGCGCCTCAACCACGAGTACATCGGGACCGAACACATCCTGCTGGGGCTGGTGAAGGAAGGCTCGGGTGTGGGCGCCAACGTGCTCCGCAACCTCGATGTCGACCTTCGCAAGGTTCGCCTCGAGGTCGAGAAGCTGGTGCGCGCTGGCCCGGAGATGGTGACCATGGGTCGCCTGCCCCAGACGCCCCGCGCGAAGAAGGTCATCGAGTACGCCATCGAAGAGGCCCGCAACCTGAACCACAACTATGTGGGCACCGAGCACTTGCTGCTGGGCCTGCTGCGCGAGCACGATGGCGTTGCCGCCCAGGTGCTGATGAACCTCAACCTCAAGCTCGAAGAAGTGCGCGAGGAAGTGCTCAACCTGCTGGGCGCGGGCAACGAGCAGGGCGAAGGCATGGACTCCTCGGGCGGTGCCCCGGGCTCTGGCCCCAGCAAGGAGCGCGAGAAGGAGCGCGACGCGAGCGCGAGCGTGGGAGGCGGCGCACCCGCTGGCAAGGGCGGCAAGGCGAGCAAGACGCCCGCCCTCGACAGCTTCGGCCGCGACCTCACCGAGCTCGCCCGCGAGGGCACGCTCGACCCCGTGATCGGGCGCATGACAGAAATCGAACGCGTCGTGCAGGTCCTCTGCCGGCGCACGAAGAACAACCCGGTGCTGCTGGGCGAGGCGGGCGTGGGCAAGACCGCGATCGTCGAGGGCCTGGCGCAGCGCATCATCACCGCCGACGTGCCCGAGATCCTGCTCGACAAGCGCCTCGTGGTGCTCGACCTTGCGATGATGGTCGCGGGCACGAAGTACCGCGGGCAGTTTGAGGAGCGCATCAAGGCCGTGATGAACGAGGTGCGTCGCGCCAAGAACGTCGTGCTGTTCATCGACGAGCTGCACACGCTTGTGGGCGCGGGCGGCGCGGAGGGCGCAATCGACGCGAGCAACGTGCTCAAGCCCGCGCTGGCGCGCGGCGAGATCCAGTGCATCGGCGCCACGACCTTCGACGAGTATCGCAAGTACATCGAGAAGGACGCGGCCCTTGCCCGCCGCTTCCAGGCCATCACCGTCGAGCCGCCCAACCCCGAGCAGACGGTGCTCATCCTGAAGGGCCTGCGCGACAAGTATGAGCAGCACCACAAGGTGCACATCACCGACGCCGCCCTCAAGGCCGCCGTTGAGCTGAGCGGTCGCTACATCACGGGCCGCGTGCAGCCCGACAAGAGCATCGACGTCATCGACGAGGCGGGCGCCCGCGTGCGCCTCAAGGGCATGACCAAGCCGCCGAACCTCGCCGACCTCGAGGCGGAGATCGAGAAGCTGAGCATCGAGAAGGACGAAGCGGTGAAGGCGGCGGACTATGAGCGCGCCGCCGAGCTGCGCGACCAGGCCGAGCAGCTTCGCAAGAAGAAGGAAGACATCCAGCGCGAGTGGCGCGCCAAGAGCCAGGAGGCCGCGGGCCTTGTCGATGAGGAGATCATCGCCGAGGTCGTGAGCAAGATGACGGGCGTGCCCCTCAAGCGCTTGGAGAAGGACGAGGCAGCCCGCCTGCTGCGTCTGGAAGCCGAGCTGCACAAGAAGGTCATCAGCCAGGACGACGCCATCAAGGCGATCTCGAAGGCCATCCGCCGCGCGCGGGCGGGCCTGAAGGACCCCAAGCGTCCGATGGGCAGCTTTATCTTCGTCGGTCCCACGGGCGTGGGCAAGACGCTGCTCGCCAAGGCCCTCGCCGAGTTCATGTTTGGCGACGAGGAAGCCCTCGTACACCTGGACATGAGCGAGTACATGGAGAAGCACAACGTCAGCCGCCTGGTGGGCGCGCCCCCCGGCTACGTGGGCTATGAAGAGGGCGGGCAGCTGACCGAGCGCATCCGTCGCCGCCCCTACAGCGTGGTGCTGCTCGACGAAGTCGAGAAGGCCCACCCCGACGTCTTCAACCTGCTGCTCCAGATTCTGGAGGATGGTCGCCTGACCGACAGCTTTGGTCGTCACGTCGATTTCAAGAACGCCGTCATCATCATGACGAGCAACCTGGGCAGCGACATCATCAAGAGCGGCGCGGGCTTTGGGTTTGGCAAGCGCACCGAGGCGACGGACTACGAGAACATCAAGGGCGTGCTGATGAAGGAGATCGAGCGGTTCTTCCGCCCCGAGTTCATCAACCGCCTCGACGACGTGATCGTCTTCCGCCCGCTGAGCCGCGACAACATCGCCTCGATCGTCGAGTACGAGGTCGAGAAGCTGAGCAAGCGCCTCGTGACGCAGGGCTTTGCCCTGACCATCGACCAAGCCGCGAAGGACTACCTCATCGACAAGGGCTACAACCCCGAGTTCGGTGCCCGCCCCCTTCGTCGCTCGATCGGGCAGTTCATCGAGGATCCGCTCTCGGAGATGTTGCTGCAGGGCAACTTCACCGCACCTGCGACGATCGTCGTGACGCGCAAGAACGATGCCGAGGGGAAGCCCCAGGACCATCTGTTCTTCGACAGTGGCCCCGCCCCCCAGGCCCTCATCGAGAAGTTCGCCGCCCGCGAGACTGAAGCGAACGAACGCCGCAGCAAGCCCATCCCGGCTGCCAAGGCCGAGACGTCGCCCGCGGACGAGGGCGACGCGAACGCGACATAAATGCTTTGCTGTCAGAGGTTTTGAACTGAAAAGCGGCTCACCACCGCCTCGCGAGAGAACACCAGACCCCGCCCATCAGAACTGAGGGCGGGGTCGTTCGTTTTTGGGACCAAAACCCGCACAATCCGCAGTCCGGGCTCGAAAATCTGGGATGATCGCCTTGACAGAATCGTCACTTCGGTTATCTTAACATCCGCTTCTTGTGCCGCACAAGAAGCGTGCAAAGCAGTAAGGAAGAGAGAGAACAGACCTGGATCGCGAGGCGTGTGGGCTGCCCGAAAGGGTACGAGAACTCCCAGCCGCCAAATGGTGTGCGCGATTCTGAATCGAGGCGAGTGTCGCCTCGGCTTCCCCTCTTTGCGAAGGACGATCAGCCTCGCACCGTGCCGAGCACGGGCTGGGCATTCGTGGGTTTTGCGGTTGCAAAGAGGGAGCAGATATGAAGATTGCATTCGGAATCATGGCGTTGGTTGCTGCGGCTGGCGTGGCAAACGCCCAGTGGACGACGCAGATCATCACCAGCGGCAACGTCATCGCGACGAACAGCCTGCCCGCGAGCAACACGTTGGGTGCCGCAAGCGTGACGGCTGACTTCCGCCTCGGCGGCACGGGCAGCACCGATCACCTGTTCACCAACTGGTGGTGGGCACGCGCTGGCGCGGACACCCGCGAGCACACGCTGTCGGTCGCGACGGCTCAGCAAGCGGCGGTCGTGAAGACCTTCACCGCTGACTCGGTCACCTGGTCGAACATCCAGATGCCTGCCGCGGCTGCGGGGCTCCAGAACATCCGCTTCACGCTCACCCAGCGCGTTGTCGATCTCGACGGCGCGGGCACGCTCCAGGGCCAGTTCATCTCGATCCTCAGCGCCACGAACATCGGCACGACGACGGTGAGCGCCCTCACCCTGTTCAACAACATGGACTACTTCTTCACGGGTGAAGACCCTGGCGACCAGGTGCTCGCAGGTGACGCGGGCATCGATGGCAGCGGCAACCGCTTCATCAAGGTCAGCGACACGAGCGACACGGGCGGCTTCGGCACGATGTACCACCACGGCATCGGCGCGTCCGCCTACGGCGCTGGTTCGTTCTCCGTCATCGCGGGCCAGATGGGCGACACGGGCATCGACAACTTCGCTGACACCAACAACGCGCTCGTTGCTGGCGACCAGACGGGCATCATGCAGTGGAACTTCGGCGATCTGGCTCCCGGCGCAAGCCGCGAGGCAGTCTCGATCCTCACCATCCCGACCCCCGGCGCTCTCGCGCTGGCTGGCCTGGGTGGCCTGCTCGCGGCTCGTCGTCGCCGCGCCTAAGTGCCTGATGGGCACCCGACTCGCGGGGCGCGAGGCTGCGTGCGCTTGCACGGAGCATTCGCCGCACCGCACGTTGTGGTAGCTTCATCGCAACTTCTGCCCTCTTTGCAAGGCCCGCGCCACATGGTGCGGGCCTTGTCTTTTTGCGCTGTGCGTCCGCTTGTCTGTCGCTGCGAGCGCCGCATCAGCGAGCCGTCGAGGCCGCGCAGGCCCGCAGCGCTGGTTCTCCCGATAACGCCATCGCTCGCAATTCTCAGCGGCCTGTAACGCGTTTCGAGCAACAGACTTGCTCGCGAACGCGTAAAGTTGCGTGGCTCGCTGTGCGCCGATCGGCGTGATGGCGACGACGTTGCAGGAGAGAGCAAGCTCAATCCCAGCAAAGCTGTCGGTGCCGCTGAGCGTGAAGGCTCGCGCGGTGTTTGCGTGGCTCATTTGGGTCATGCAGGCGGCAGTGTCGCGGTGTCGGTCCGATCTTCGCGATGCGGCAGAAATGCCCAGAGAGTCGCGAAAGCGAGGGCTGACCCAGGCCGCGTTGGTCGGTGTTGGTAGAGAGAGTTTTCGACCCCAAACGAGGCAGCGATCGCGAACAGCGGCGCTGTCGGGAGAGACAAGACATGACGAAGATGAGCGTTTTTGCGTTGGCACTCGCCGCGACCGCGGGGAGTGCCCTGGCCCAGTTCACGGTCACGACGGGCTCGACGCCCACCATCGTGAGCAACGGGCTGTTCAACTCGGCGGCGAACGGGCTGCTGCCCTTCAACTACACGGGCAGCGCGTTCCCGATCTCCTCATACACCATCAGCGGGCGGTTGTCTCGCGCCGGCACGAGCCCCTCGCTGCCTGCCGAGTCGCGGATCGGTCTGGACATTCCGGGCGGTGCCCAGAGCCGGATCGACAGCGCGCTGTTCAGCGGCACGTTCCCGGTCTCGGGCACGGTGCTGGGCTCGAACATCACTCGCCGCGCCATCGGGAGCACGAGCGTGCAGGCGGGCTCGGGCAACGTGATGCGGATCGCCTCGGCCCCTGCCATGATGCAGCCCGGCGCGGGCAACTTCCGCTTCTACGAGACCGTGGACGACGGCGGCGAGGTGCAGTTTGACTCTCGCTGGAGCAACCTGAGCATCACGGTGAACGCCGTGGTTGCGCCGACGGCGAACGTGACGAACCTGGGCACGATCGGCTTCAATGGTGCGCAGCTGACGGGCACGACGAGCGCGGCTGCACCCGTGCAGTGGTATCGCTTTGTCGTCCCCAGCAACGCATCGTTCGACACCGGACGGTGGTTTGACATCACGACGCGTGCGAACGGCGCGACGTTTGACACCAGCCTCGCGCTCTTCCGCGCGGGCGACGGCGCGCTGCTGAGCGTGGACGACGAGGACGGCACGGGCAGCTTTAGCCAGCTGAGCTTCGGCAGCCCCAGCATCACGCCCTTCACGGGCGCAAGCGCGGGCAACCGCGGCTCGGGCGCGATCTACACGGGCAGCAGCAGCGCGACGGCGAGCCAGCACGGGCGCGACTTCGCGCTCGACGCGGGCGAGTACTACCTCGCGGTGGGCTACTACACCAGCGCGTTCAACCCCGCGGGCGATGCGGTTGTGGCGGGCGAGGGCTTCCGCCTGAACACCCCCGCGACCTTCGGCAGCTACACGCTGAACCTGACGACCAACATCCCCAGCCCCGGCGCTCTGGCGCTGGTGGGCCTGGGCGGCTTGGTGGCGGGTCGGCGTCGGCGCGCGTGAGAAGCGAGGGCAGAACCAAGCTCCGGCTCCGAAGCTTGACCTGAATCAGCCTCAGCTTGATTGGTTTCGATTATCTCAAGCTCCCCGGTGCGACGCATCGGGGAGTTTTTCTTTCCGCGCGGCGATTGCTGCGGGCGGACGCGTTGGGATACGCGGTCTTCAGCACACAGACGCCCGTGCGCACCGCCAGCGACGCGCTTCTCAGCTCAGCTTCATCGCCCGCAGCACCGCCGCGCCCATGTCCGCGGGGCTCATCGCCACTTCGATGCCCGCGGCTTGCAGGGCCTTGATCTTGAAGTCGGCGGTGTCGTCAGCTCCGCCCACGATTGCGCCGGCGTGGCCCATGCGGCGGCCGGGAGGTGCGGTGCGGCCTGCGATGAAGCCCGCGACGGGCTTCTTGACGTGCTGCTTGATGTACTCGGCGGCGCGGATCTCGTCGCTGCCGCCGATCTCGCCGATCATCAGGATCGCGGCGGTCTCGGGGTCGTTCTCGAACATCTTGACGACGTCGAGGTGGTTCACGCCGCGGACGGGGTCGCCGCCGATGCCCACGCAGGTGCTCTGGGCAAAGCCCAGGGCGCTGGTCTGCCAGACGGCTTCGTATGTGAGCGTGCCGCTGCGCGAGACGATGCCGATGGCCTTGCCGCGCTTGGCCTGGCTGATGTGCGTGTGGATGTATCCGGGCATGATGCCGATCTTGCAGCCCGCGTTGGTGAAGGTGTCGGCAGGGCCTGTGCCGCTGCCGGTCTTGGGGCCTGGGGTGATGACGCCCGGGCAGTTGGGCCCGACGAGGGTGAACCGATAGGGCGAGCCTGGGGCGTAGCTGGCGAGGAGGGCCCGGTTTGCTTGGGCGTTGCCAGCTTGCGCGTCGAGGGCGGCGCGGGCGTTGAGCTCATCGAGCTGGGCGCGAACGCGGATCATGTCCTGCACGGGCACGCCCTCGGTGATGCAGCAGATGAGGCTGAGGCCCGCGGCAGCGGCTTCGAGGATCGCTTCGCCCGCGAAGGGCGGGGGCACGAAGATCATGGTGGCGGTGGCACCGGTGGCCTTCACGGCTTGGGCCACAGTGTCGAAGATGGGCAGGCCGTTCTCGTCCTTGCTGCCGCCCTTGCCGGGCGTGACGCCGCCGACGATCTTGCCGCCGTAATGAAGGCAGCCGCGGGTGTGGACGGCACCGAAGGAGCCCGTGATGCCCTGGCAGATGACGCGAGTATCGGCGTTGACGAGGATGGCCATAGGGAGCGAGGGTAGGGCGAGGGAGGGGGGGACGTCGCGGAACGCGGCGGAAACAAGCCCCTACTGCACACTCCCCGTCAGCACGCTATTGGTCGCAAATCGCTTCATCGCGCCCAGCAACTGCTCTACTTGTTGGTGCGGGGGCATCGCAAGCAGCCGCTTGCGCAGCGCGGTCA
>JAIYDA010000067.1 GCA_027487735.1 Planctomycetaceae bacterium
ACCTTCGCGGTCGGGTGCTCGTCGCTGAAGGTCGCAACCGGCACGCCCAGGGCTGCGACGTCGATGCCTTCGCGAATGGCGCGAATGAACATGAAGTGGAAAGGGCCGCCGCCGAAGCTGAGGGGCAAGAAGGCGAAAGTGCCCTTGTCGATCGGCGCGTCAGGTGTTGGGAAGTCTTCACGCACCTCTCTCGATTCAGAACCAAGAGACCCCATGTCCAGGGTCGCGCCATCGGATACCGACACGACGTTTTTTCTCAGGAGGCTGACGACGAAGATTTTGCTCGCATGTCGCCGCGAAACTCAGATAGTATTCTCGCATGGCCAGATCACCGCTGAAGTCGGACGCCCCGAAGATCGAGTACCTAAAGGTTGCGGACGTGCTTCTCGATCCGAAGAACCCCCGACTCGGACGCCGCAACGTTGAGCACGGACTCGACCAATCGCAGATTCTTGACCTCATGAAGGAGTGGACGCTCGACGAACTGGCCGTTTCGTTCGTGGAGAGCGGGTATTGGCCGCAGGAAGCTGTCATCGTCGTTCAAGAAAAGCACTACGGCCAGCTGGCTGACGTAGTGGTCGAAGGGAACAGGCGGTTAGCGGCGCTCAAGCTCCTGCATCTTGCCTGGAACGGCAAGCTGACATCAACCAAATGGGAGGAGCTCGCCAAGCAAGCAACCATTCAACGGCGCAAGGAACTCGAAGAGATCGCCGTGATTCGCAAGGCGAGTCGAAAGGAAGTCAAGGCTTACCTAGGCTTTCGACACGTCACCGGTATCGCCGAGTGGAATCCTGCGGAGAAAGCAGAGTTTATCTCGTCACTCATCGATGATGATGGGATGTCATACGAGGATGTTCGTAAGCAAATCGGCAGCAAAACTCCAACAGTTCGACAAAACTACATTGCCTATCGCGTGCTGCTTCAGATGGAGGACGCCTCGGACAAAATTGACGTAAAGCGCGTCGAAGATCGCTTCAGCGTTCTGTACCTTTCGCTCAGGACAAATGGAGTGCAAACATACCTAGATGTCGACATAAAAGCAGATCCTGCCGCAGCGAAGCGGCCAGTTCCAAAGAAGCACCTTAACAACCTTGCGAACTTCGCACTCTGGCTTTTTGGCAATGAAGAGATAGAGCCAATTGTCCCCGAGTCACGCGAAGTGGACGAGTTTGGAAGGATACTCGAGAGCGAAGCAGCAGTGGCGTATCTCGAGCGAACGGAGCGACCCAGCTTCGAAGTCGCAAGACGAATGGCAGGCGTTGCAGAGTCTGAAATTTCAGAGCACCTCGAACGGGCAGCAGACGAGATAGAGGAGGCATTGAAAGCAGTTCATCAGCACAAGAAATCTAAGCGTGTGCAAGCTGCGGTGAAGCGTATCGGATTGGACACGGACCAACTCTTAGACGTTTTCCCGGAAATCAAGAAAGATGTTGAAGGGGAGAGTTGATTATGCTGGGACTACCAGAGACCGACTTTTCTGATCCAAAGTCCGCAATCAAGCTGGACGAACTGCAGATAGCCGATTGGATTGAGGGGTCAATCACATTCGCAGATCAAGAACTGTCTCAGAGCGAGGTCGTCGATGTTCTCAAGGAAAATTATCTCACGGCAAAGGCAAGCGACCAGTCAGCAAATGATCGGGCAGTTGATCGAGTCAAGCAGACATGGCAGGAGTTGCATCGGAGAGCTGGCTGCCTTGGAGCTGCAGCTTCCTACGAAGTCGATGGGCCTCAAGTCAAGCGTACGCAGGAGTGGGAGCATACGCCTGGGTTCGCGTTCTGCTTGATCGTTGCCCTTCTTCCGGCGTACCGAACCGCGTTCAGGCAGTTCCGCGGCTACACAGAGCAGGGGCAGATCTTTGAGCGATTGACTCAGGCGTCACTCAGCGCACTTGGGTGGCAGGTCCACAATACAGGCTGGTCCAAATCGGCCTCTGACTCTATCGAATCCAAGATTCAAGCCGTGGCTGAGTTTCTCCGTGTCGATCCGATGCCGGACGCCAGCAAGAAGTGGCTTGCACCCAAGGCAAAGGATGCGGGACTGGATCTAATCTGTCAATACGAGTTTAAGGATGGCTGGGGCGGCAAGCCCATTATCTTGACGCAATGCGCAAGTGGTGACAACTGGGAAGACAAATTGCACACTCCCAATCTAAAGATATGGAACAAGCTGCTCGATATGCACGCAGTTCCTGCGCGAGGGCTGGCAATGCCATTCGCGATTCGTAAAGACCGATTTCATCAAGCCAGCGTGACGGATGAGTTTGCGCTTTTGCTAGATCGACATCGCTTGGCAGTTCCAGGAAAGAAGCCAAAGGAGTGGATACCCAACGATCTCAACGAGGACATCTTGAAGTGGATGAAGAAGCGCGTAACTGCGCTTCTCGCCACAGCCTCGTAAATATGGGACACAGTCGATGTATGGCTCAGGCGGCGAGATGCGACTTTGTCGTCGCAGCGATAAGTCGCTTTGCAATTCGACTGACCAGGTCTGCGTTGACCGCGTTGCCAAGTGCACGATATGCCTTGGTTGAGGACTCAGGGAAGTATCTGAGTTCTCCTAGGCCTTGAAGGCGAGCACATTCACGCACCGTCATATAGCGGCCTTCGGCTGCAATAATTGGCACTTGGGTTGTCGTCATAGCGATCAACGCCGGTGCGGCATCCGAGCGTTTCACCCTTACGCCTGAAGCCCGAAACTGAAGGATGTGTTTCGACATCTTGCGCGATTCACCCTTGCAGTTCCACTCAAGCTTTTGAAGGCTTGGTGGAAACGTGGCAATCGCGGGTATCCACTTGTCGAGCCATCGGCTGTGGCGTTGATAGAACTCTCGATTCTGCCTGATAAAGGTCTTCTTCCAAGTTGGAAAATGCTCACGGCGCGCGTACGAGGGAAGTACTGCGAGCCTGTCCTTGGAACTTACTTCGCTTAGCGCCAAACCGTGAGCGCCGCGGAAGGTCGCGAGACTACGACAGTGGAATGGCGTAGTTGTCTCAAATGGATAGTCCGCTCCAAACTCCATCGACCAGATAGGAAACGAGGGCAATTCCTCGTTCTTCGGAAATCTGTCGAGGAACTCCTGCCAAACATCGATGCACGACGCATAGTGCGGAGGAATCACCTTGGCGTCAGTTGGCTTCGTATCCAGCACAGTTCTGATGTGCGATCGCTCGCCTGTGGGCATTGGCCATTCGAATCCCTCCAAACCCCCTAGCGCCCCCACAATAAAGAGGCGCTCACGTATCTGTGGAATACCGAATTGATGCGGCGACAGCGTCTGGCAATCGACGGAGTAGCCGAGCGAGCGCAACTGCTTTGCCATCTTCCGCCATGTCTCGCCATCGTTGTGTCTCGCAAGGTTTGCTACATTCTCGAACATCAGCATCCTTGGGCGACAGACACTCACCAGCCGAAGCAAGTGACCAAAGAGGTCACCATCCTTTGAGCACGCCAGCCCCAACTGCTCTCCAGCCTTCGAGAACGGTTGGCACGGGAACCCCGCGCAAAGTAGTTGATGCGGAGGGACGGTCTCTGGGTCCAGGGTTCGGATGTCGTCCCACGGTGTCACCCCGAAGTTGCGCGAATACAAGTCACGCAAATCGGCCTGAAGCTCGCACGCCAACACACAACGGTGGCCAAGCCGAGCCAGCCCGTGGTGAAATCCACCGAGCCCCGAAAAGAGATCTACAAAGTCCACTGAATGTTTCTGCGTTCTGAGAGACATGATGAGAGTTCGACTAACAGCTGGTTGCCGCCCAACGAACTGCGGTAAGATAGCGTGGGCCCGGAGCGTCCGCGCGACGAGAGTCTTCATCGATCAGTTGAGGCATGTAGCCTTAACGGCAGGCCTTGCCTCACCCTTG
The DNA here is from genome assembly GCA_027487735.1 of Planctomycetaceae bacterium. Taxonomy (GTDB): domain Bacteria; phylum Planctomycetota; class Phycisphaerae; order Phycisphaerales; family UBA1924; genus BJHL01. The sequence continues at coordinate 3,864 of JAIYDA010000067.1, forward strand.
GCGACAAGCCGTTGCCCCATTGGGGCTGGTGTCGGGCGGAGCTGGATTGTGCTTGGTTGGGGGTGACGGGGGCGTCAAGTCCCGGCCTGGGTGGTTCAGGTGGGCTCGCGGCAGCTCGCACCCCCACCACCGCGACGCGCCCGGCCTCCTCGACACCTTGCCACCTCGACACCTCGACACCTCTTCCCCTCCCCCCTCTGTCACTAGCCATCTCCTCCACATTTCAAGCCAACTTTCTCGCTCTTCCGATAAACGAGCAATCCGCGAGCTGCTGGCCCTAAGGAACGGAGTCCTTCGCCACTCGCGGTGGTGTTTTTGGGTGGTGCTGTCTGCCTTCGCGCACGTTGTGCGCTCGCGGGCATGCCTCCACCTTTCGCAGAGAGAAGGCTGTGTCCATGCGCACGATCGCGATCATCAATCAAAAGGGCGGCTGCGGCAAGACGACCAGCGCCATCAACCTTTCCGCCGTGCTCGCGAGGCAGGGCAAGCGCGTGCTGCTGGTGGACATGGACCCACAGAGCCACTGCGCCGCTGGGCTTGGCATTCCTGAGCAGCGCATCGAGATGGACATTGGCGATGCGATGCTCGCGATCGGCAGCCGGCCCATCGACCCGGCTCGCTTGCTGTGGCGCGCGGTGCGCAACCTCGACCTGGCACCGAGCCGGATGCGGCTGGCGAGCCTGGAGGCGGCCAAGGGCGGGCTCGCGGAGCTTGCGGACAAGCACCGGCGGCTGCTGGCGGTGCTCGAGAAGTTTAAAACCGACTACGACATCGCGGTGGTGGATTGCTCGCCCGCGATTGGGCTTTTGACGTACAACGCGCTGGCCGCGGCGGACATGGCGCTGATTCCCGTCGAGACGGGCTTCTTTAGCTTGCAGGGGGCCAACCGCCAGCTGAACACCGTGAAGAGCGTGAGCAAGAAGCTGGGCGTGGCGATTCCGGCGTTCATGCTGCCCACGCTGCACGACCCGACGAACACAGTCGCGTGCGATCTGCTCGATGAGATGCACCGGCGCTATCGCGAGCGGATCATTCCTGTGGTGGTGCGGCGCGACACGCGCTTGCGCGAGGCCGCGAGCTTTGGGCAGACGATCGTGGACTATGCCCCGGGCAGCAGCGGCGCCGAGGACTATGGGCGGCTGGGCGTGTGGGTGTCGGAGAATCTCGTGGGTCGCAAGCCGCTGACGGCGGACGCGTTTGCCGAGACCGAGAGCAGCATCGATGGCAGAATGGGCGGCAGCATCGAGCTCGATGGCTTTGATGTGGTGAAGACCACGCTGAACGCGGCGCCCGTGCAGCAGACGGCGGCGGCGGAGCTGGGCCAGCCCATTTCGCAGCCCATCTCGCAGCCCACGCAAGTGAACGCAGGGCAAGCGGCGGCCCAGACGCAGCAAACGGGGCAGACGGGGCAGCAGATCACGCCAGCGAGCACGACCACGGCAACAGGCGAGGTCAAGCCCATGACGCGGGCGGAAGACGTGGCTCGGCGGGCGCAGGAGTTCTTGCGTCGCATCGCGAGCGGTCGCAACGCGAGCAGCGCCAATGGAACGACCACCAACGCAACGACTGCCGCCTCGACGCAGGCCGCGGCCTCGCTGCGGCAGGCGATTCCTGCGGCAAACAGCACGACGGAGACCAAGCCCGTCGCTGCGACCCAGCCCATGAGCCCCACCACGGCGGCGACGCAGCTGGCGGGCGGCCAACTGAACAGCACGCTGAACAGCCCGCTGAACAGCCCGCTGCCGAACGCGGCGAAGCAGCCCGTGGAACTGCCCGCGACGACGATCACGCTGCCCGGTGGCATCGCGGCCCCGGGGCGTGCGACGACGCTGCCCAAGCCCCTGACCACGAACCCCGTGGAGCCCAAGCCCATCGACGCAAGCCAGGGCCCCGTGCTGCTGGAGGCGCGCAACGTGCTGGAGATGATCGACGAGCCCGCGACGGTGATGCCCGTGCACTCGTCGGCAGACCGCCTGCTGGGCGTGCGCGACACGACCCAGGGGCTGCTGTTTGTGCAGCCCATCACGAGCGGCAAACGCATCGCGATTGCGGGCGCGTTCAACAACTGGTCGACGACCGAGCACGTGATGAAGCGCAACGAGCAGCTGGGCGTGCACGAGCTGTGCATTCGCCTGCCCAAGGGCACGTTTGCGTATCGCCTCGTGATCGACGGGCAGTGGACGCACGACGTGCACAACCCCAGCAACGAGCCCAACCCCTTTGGCGAGCTGAACAGCATCGCCACGGTGGAGAGCGCGAGCATGGTGGGGGCGTGAGCGAACAGAGCTTTGTGCCCACGCGTGTGCGGCTGGCGGCTCGGTGCAGCTGGGTCGTGGGCGCAGGCCGTGATCGCTGATTTTGACCTGATTTGTCTTGTCTGTCGCTCGAACCTCTCGGAGCTCGCCCTTGCACGATGCGGAATACGACGCTCTGACGGACCTCTTCATGTCCGACCAGCCCTTGCACACAGCGGGGCAGGCGGCGGGCACAGCGCAGGCACGAGCACGCGAGGGCACGCGTGACGCCTCACGCGAGGCTTCGCGCGCGGGCGTCATCACCCAGCCCACGCATGGCGAACTGCCTGAGATTCCTGCGCTCCCCTCCCCCAGGCTGCGGCTGGCGTCAGCCGTGGAAGCAAGCGAAGCGCGGGATGATCGAGCCCGCAGCGATGCTGCGAACATGTCTGCGACTGGGCTGCGCGTGGAGGGGCTCATCCTCGGGCATCTGCCCGTGCTTGGTGCGGCGTGGGTGACGCAGTATGCGAAGTTCATCGCCGAGAGCAAGGGGCAGACGGTCGCGCTGCTGCGATGCCATGAGGGCCAGGCGTGGCTCGATCTTGTGCAGCCGCGGAGCAGGCAGTTTCAGCCGCCAGCTGCGGCGGAGGCACGCGGTGAGCAGCCAGCAGGCGACCGTGGAAGCGAGTCGGGCAGCGACGGTCACGAGCACGCCGGGCAGGAAGAAGCTGCCGAGCCCGACTTGCTCGCGTGTGCGGCGCGAGCTGCACGCGAGGCGCAGTCGTGGATGTTGCGCGTCGATGATGCGCACGAGGTTGATCTGCTGAGCCTCGCGAGCGTGCAGACCGTGACGCTGCTGACCGGAGCCGACGACCCCGCGATCCTCGCGAGCTACCGCACGATCAAGCACCTTGCGCAGCTGTGCGAGGAGATCGGGCGGCCCTTGAGCGATGGCACCGAGCCTGGAGCTTTGCGCATCCAGCTCGTCATCATGGGTGCCGACGCGGCGAAGGCCCGCGAAGCGGATACGAAGATTCGCCGCTCTGCCCTTGCGTTCCTTGGCGCGGCGCTCGCGCCTGCGCAGGCGATTGCGAAGATCAGCCCATGCGGCACGGTGGCGCTCTATCGCGGCGCGGCGACGGCGAGCGTCGCGGCGGTGCTCGATGCGGCGATCGAGGCTCGGCGCGGGGAGGGCCTGACTGGCGATCAGGCTGGTGAGAGACCTGGTGGCATAGGCGTCTCGCCTGTGCCCTCGTCACCCGCCACGCCCAACGAACCCAAGGCTCCGGCTGCGCACCCAGTGATCGCGTCGCAACACAGCGCGGCCGCTACGAGCGAGACGCTTCAGCCCGAGTCCGTGCAACGCGAACAAACGCAGCGGGTGCGGCGTGAGGGCCGGGTGGGGTCGGATGTGGGGCTCGCGGAGGGCACAGGCGAGACGCCTGTGCCACCAGTTGCATCACGAGTTGCATCACCAGTTGCATCACCAGTCACAGCACCGGCGTTGTTTCCCGCTGTGCCACCAGTGGTCGCTCGCGGATTTCAGTCCTCGCTGGTCGCAAGCGCGCCAGCACCGGCAGTGGCAAGCGTCGTCAGCTCGCAGGCGGGGCCCGATGAGCCGCGCACGCCGCAGGCTTCGGTCGATGCGATTGCGCTGCTGAGCGCGAGCGATGTGCCCGGGCTTCGCGCCCTTACGGTGCAGTGCCCCTACGCGCCGAGCGTGCGATTTGGTCTCGATGCTTCAGGAGGTTTGCACGCGGCGGTCCTCACGGACGTGCCAGCGAGCGAAGCGAGCGCGATGGCAAGCCTGCTCACGGTGCAGACGTGGGCCCGCGAGCATGCCTCGCTGCTGGCGCTCGCGCTGCATGCCCCGATTGCGAACCAGACTGCGGGCTTGGCGGCTGGCTCGGGCCATGGCCCCTGCACGCTGCACCTGCTGACAACCACCAGCACCGCCCTGCGCTCGCTCATGCACGCCCCGGTCCGCGTGCACCTCGTGGTGCGAGCGGGTGCTGCGTGCGTCGCGACGCGGGTGGTGTAGGGCTTCAGCACGTAGGACTTCAGCACAGAGGCTCAGAGAGGATGAGCAAGATGAGGGGAAGGAAGAGACAGGAGACAGGAGACAAGAGACAGGGGACAAGAGACAAGCAACATGAGCGCGAGGGTGCGATGCTTTGCCGGAAGGTGATGTCGCCAGAGCCAACGCACCTCGCAGTCTCTCCTTGCTCTCATCTTGCTCATTCCCTCTGAGCCTCTGTGCTGAAATCCGAATCACCCCCCCGCGCCGCGTAGCATGCAGGGCCCGACCGCTCGCACAAGCCTTGCTGCCCTGGTGACCCATCATGCGTGCTGCCATCATCTTCGACTTTGACGGTGTCATCGTGCACAGCGAGCCGCTGCACATGCGTGCGATTCTGCACGCGTTTGCGCCCCTGGGCGTCGCGTTCGATGAGGCGACGTACTACGCGAAGTATGTGGCGTTCAGCGATAAGGACCTCTTCCCGACGATCGCCAGCGACTTTGGCCTTGCCTGGAACGACGACGTGCAGCAGCGCACGCTGCAAGCAAAGTGGGACGCGTACGACGCGCTCGTGAGCACGGGCGAGGTGGGCGTGTTTGGCGGCACGCTGTCGCTCATCGAAGCTGCTCGCGCTGCGGGCGTACCCATCGCGGTGTGCAGCGCGGCAACGCGTCGCGACATCGAGCGATCCTTGGGCTCGCTGGGCCTGCTCAACGCGTTTGCCACCATCGTGAGTGCCGACGACGTGCCCGTGAGCAAGCCCGACCCTGCCTGCTATGCACTTGCTGCGCAGCGCCTTGGACTCGCGCCGGCAGCGTGCGTCGCGATCGAGGATTCGCCCGGGGGCATGCGGAGCGCGCTCGGTGCCGGGCTTGCGTGCATTGCCGTTTGCCACACGCTGCCCGCCTCGAGGCTAGCGGGCGCGACGCGCGTGGTGCAGAGCACGGCGGAACTCACGCTGGAAAGTGTGCTGAGGACATGAGCGACCAACCCATCGATCTGACACTTCTCGCCCGTCATGAGACAGCCCGTCTGCTCGAGGGCTGTCTGCACGTCGCAACACACAGCGAGCCGCTCGCCGGTGGAGCGCTCCTTGCCAGCGAGCGCGGCACATGGTGCAACTTCGCCTGCGGCATCGGGCTCGATGGCCCGCTGACCGAGGCCGAGCTTGATCGCCTGGAGACCTTTTACATCGAGCGCGGGCAAGAGCCTCGCATCGAGACATCGCCCTACATCCACGCCGATGCGCTCGCGCAGCTCGCCCAGCGGGCCTGGGTGGTGCGGAGGTTTGAGACGGTGCTCTATCGCCCACTGCGCGAGCGCGACACGTTCGCGCCCATCATCACGCCACCGACATCGCTGCGCGTCCAAGTCGTGCAGCCGGGCGACGATGCCCTGCTCCGCACCTGGGCCCGAGTGCAGTGCGAGGGCTTCACGCCGCAAGGCAAGCAGGTGCGCGATGAGGACGTTGCTCTCGCGCTGCGCACCATCGACCACCATCACTCGTTCGCGTTCCTCGCGACCATCGACGGCACACCAGCGGCGGCGGGAGCATGCGAGGTGCGCGGCACCAGCGACATGCCCATCGCTGCATTGTTTGGGCACAGCACGGCGCAACAGTTCCGCCGCTGCGGCATCCAGCAGGCGATGATCGCTGCGCGCCTTGCGTTTGCTCGCTCGCGCGGCGCGGTCGTTGCGACCATTGGCGGCTCGCCCGGCGCTGGCACCGAGCGCAACGTCCGGCGGATGGGCTTTGAGGTTGCGTACACCATGACTGTGCTTGTCAAGCCGGGCGATGGTCTGGCTTCCGCAGGCTAGCCCGCGACCACTATCCTGCTGGCATGGCTACGCCCGTCGTCCTCATCGAGAGCCCCCAGCCGCTGCTCGCGCCCCTCGCCGATCTGCGTCCGCAGTGCTGCATTCGCACCGGCGCGTGCTCGCTGCTGGAGCGTTTGCGGCTTGCGAGCAAGCTCACGCGCTCGGCACACGCCTTCGAAGTTGTTGCGCTCGTGACCAGCCCTGCGCGGGCTGCCCTCTCGCGCGAAGCAACGCACCTGCCCACCAACGAGGCGCTACCCGAGGACGCGATTTGTCTGTTTTCCCACTGCGTGCTGCCGCCCGAAGGGTGGCTCGACCTCGCGCCGGGCGAGTGCATCACCCACGAGGGCGAACTACTCGCCGCACGCACCAACCCCACGCGCCTGCTCGATGCGCTGCACGTGCCGCAAGCCGCGCCCGCACCCGAGCTCTCCGCGAGCGCACTCTCGCTGCGCGACCGCGCTGCCCCGCAAGCACGCGTGCTACGCCGCCCCTGGAGCGTCCGCACGCATCGCGATGCCGCGCTGGCCCACGACATCGCCCTGCTCACAACCCCCGCAGCCGAGCAGCACGCCATCCCGTCGTTTGCTTCGCATCCCGCAGCGTCGGGCCCGTCTGCTGGGACGATCGCGGTGATCCGCGATGCAACGACCACGCACGATCTGTTTGTGCATCCGTGGGCCACCATCCACCCCGCCACGGTCTTTGATGTCTCGCACGGGCCCATCGTCATCGCCGACCATGCCGTCATCCGCCCCGGTGCGATTCTCATCGGTCCCTGCTTTGTTGGGCATGGCAGCACCGTGCTGGAGCGTGCGACGATTCGCCCCGGCACCGCGATCGGCCCGATGTGCAAGGTGAATGGCGAGGTGGGCGGCACGATCTTTCAAGGCTTTGCCAACAAGGCCCACGACGGCTATGTGGGCGATAGCTGGGTGGGCGAGTGGTGCAACCTCGGCGCGGGCACCACCACCAGCAACCTCCTCAACACCTACGGCGAGACGATCGCCAAGGCCCTGCCCAGCACCCGCAACGAACGCACGGGCGAGGTCTTCCTGGGCACCATCTTTGGCGACCACACCAAGACCGCGATCTGCACGCGCGTGATGACCGCAAGCGTGCTGCACACGGGCGGCATGTTCGCCACCACCGCCGCCGTCAGCGGCACGCCGCCGGCTTTTTCGTGGGCGACGGACGCCGGGATGTCGAGCTTCCGCCTCGACAAGTTTCTGGAAGTCATGCGCACCGCGATGGCCCGCAGAAAGGTGCAGCCCAGCGAGGCATACGTGCGGGCGGTGGAAGAGCTGCACGCGAGGAGAGAGGCGTAGCGGGCGATGCCTGAAGCGAAGCACGCGCGTGGCGACGCATGCGTTTAGCTCCCGCGTGGCCCTTCAATCTCACTCAGCAAGCGCGTGATCTCATTCCGCAGCCGCAGCAGCCCGGCTTCGTTGCCATTCGCCAGCAGCTCTTTCGCAGGAATGGGCGTGCCAAACTTCACGACCACGCGTGCCTTCCAGGGCGTGGGCAGTTTTCTCGTGCGGGGCCACGCCGTAAACGCGCCGGAGATCGCGACGGGCACCACCGGCGCGTCGCTCAGCTTTGCGAGCATGAGCACGCCGGCCTGAAACTCGCCCATGTTGCCGTTCTCGGTGCGGCTGCCCTCAGGAAAGATCAGCGTCGCTCGCCCCATCTTGAGGCGCGACACCACCTCGCGGATGGTGCCCTTGTCGGCACCGCTGCCGCGGATCGGAATCGCCGAGAGCGCCGCGATGAACCACCCCAGTGGCCCCCAGAACAGCCCGACGCGTGCGATGTAATCGAGGTTGCGCGAGCGGATGAGGCACCCGATGAAGGGCGGGTCGAGATAGCTCTGGTGGTTGGCCGCGAGCAGCGCGGGCCCGCGTGCAGGCACGTTCGAAACGTCCACACCACGCAGCCCAAACAGCAGCAGGCCCGCCACCCGCGTGCTTCGCGCCACGACGATGTGGAACAGAATGCGAGCAAGCGACGCCCCGGGTTGAAAATCACGCAGTGCCATGCCCATCCTCGCTGCCCGCGGGGCCCGAAGCTCGGCGGGCCTTGCTCACCACCACCATCTTCATCATGTCCACCACCTGCGCGAGCGAGAGCTCGGTGCTGTCGACGACGAACGCCCCCTCGGGCTTGGTCAGCGCGCCATACGGCTTTTTGCGGTCGCGTTCGTCGCGCTGCGCGATCTCCTCGGCAAGCTGCTGGGCGTTGATGTCCAGCCCCTTCTCCAGCAGCAGCTGATCGCGGCGACGCTCGGCCCGCTTCATGGGCGTGGCGTGCAGATAGAACTTCACGTCGGCATCAGGAAAGACCACGCTCCCCTGGTCGCGCCCCTCGGACACCAGCCGCGGGTGCGCATCGCGCACGTCGCGCTGCATGCCCACCAGCAGCTGCCGCAGCGGCACGCAGTCGCTGTAGCGGCTCACGAGCGCCGAGACGTCGCGGTCGGTGATGCGCTGCATGAAGCTGCGCCCCTCGGCGATGATCTCGGGCGGGTCCTTCTTCCAGTCAAAGTGCATGCGGGCGGCCCGCACCAGCTCCACCAGGCGCTTCTCGTGCTCTACGTCGCAGTTGTGCTCGATGGCGAGTGCGGTCGCGCAGCGATACATCGCCCCCGTGTTCAGCACGCTCAGGCCCAGCTCGCGGGCCAGCAGCTTCGCAGTCGCGCTCTTCCCGCTTGCCGCGGGGCCGTCGATGGTGAGGGTGAGGTCCTGATCGAGCCGGAACACGGGCCGAGGATAGGGGAAGAAGGAGCCGGGAGCGGCGGGAGAGGGGAAAGAGGTGTCGAGGTGTCGAGGGAAGAAGCGAAGAAGGGATGGAGGGATAGAGGGATAGAGGGATGAAGGGACAGCAAAACAAAGGAAGGCCCGGCACGCTTCCGCGCGCCGGGCCTTCTCATGTCGCCTGTTTCCTGTCACCTGTCACCCGCTCACCGTTCCGTCACTCACGCGGCAAACCTGACCTCGGGCTGCCCGCTGGTCGTGCCCACCGCCCGGTTCAGAGAACCGGGCTACCCAGCGACGTGCTCTCCCTTGCCACCTTGCCACCTCGCCACCTCGACACCACTTTGTCCTCACCCCCCCACTTTCCTCGCCTCCGCGATCAGCGCCACCAGCGTGTCGCGCGTCTGCGTGAGGCCCACGACGATGTCGCCCGTGCCGCGGTAGTCGAGGCAGAGGCTGCCGTCGTAGCCCACCGCCGTGATGGCGTTGATCATCGGGCGCAGGTCGTAGGGCTCGTGCTCGTAGGCGACGAGACGCACAGGGGCATCGACCTCGTCGATCACGTCGTCGATCAGGGCCTCGATCTCATCGAGCTCGGCGTCGTCGAGCTCGTCGAGCTCTTCGTCAGCGGTTGGTACGGGCACGGGCACCGCAGGCAGCGGCGCATCCTTCTTCCCCTTGCCCTTCTTGCCCCCGGCCTTGCTCGCGGCTTCGAGCGCGGCCTCGGCTTCGGCATCGGCGACAGCTTTCGGATCAGCCTTGCCCTTCTTGCCCTTGCCTGATTTGCTGTCTGCCTTGCCTTCTGCTTTGCCCTCAGCCTTGGCCGAGCTGCCCGCCTTCGCAATCGCGGCAATATCCGCCGCGAGGGCATCGCGGAGCTCCTTGCTGACTGACCCGCTCGCCGCCGCGCTCGCCGCAGCAGCACTCTCCTTCGCGGCCTTTGCCACCTCCGCCTCGCCCAGCAGCCGCACGGTGCTGGCGCAGACGCTGGTGGCGTAGGGCGTCAGGCGGTGCAGATAGCCCACGCTGTCGCCAAAGGCCGCCGCGGCCTGAAAGTCGGGAAAGGTGCCGACGCGGAAGCCGCCGATCTTCTTGAGCAGCTCGGTCACTCGCTCGGGGCGAGCGGTGAGCCCCTGCTCGGGCGCGATGAGCAAGTTGATGTCGAGCTTCTCTGCGCGCTCGACAACCTTCTTCAGGCCCGCCGCGACGCGCAGCAACGCCGCGTCGTCGTCGCTGGCCTTCACGCGCACGGCGATGGAGCTGCACCCCAGGATGTGGGCCGCCTCGACCACGCGCGTGGTGCGGTGGATCGCCGCGGCAACGAGGGCCTCGTCGTGGCTGCCAAAGTTCTGCGCGTCGGGCTCGATGAGCAGGAGGCAGGCGCAGCTCGCACGGTCGGCACGCTCGCGGATGGACTCCAGCCTTGAGCGATCGGCGCCTGCGAGCAGGTCGGTGCTGAGGTTGATGCCCGCGAGCCCGAGGCTCTCGCGCGTGAACTTGGGAAGATCGAGCATGTCGAGGGAGGGCTTTTTGCCCTTGCCCGCGGGCGAGAGCATCGAACGAAGACAGCGTGCGCTCAGCGTGAGGATCATGGAGCGGGACAGTAGGAAGCGAGGGCAAGCCAGCGCAGACCCGCGCGTGCCATCGCGCCTTTACACCGCGCGAGCCCTGCCCCTACACTCGCGACCTCCTCGCGCAACGCAAACCGCGCGAACCAAACGGCCCAAAGGAAGCAACCATGGCAAGCCCCACCGATCGCGTCTACTCCGCCTCGCACGAATGGCACAAGGTTGAGGGCCAGACGCTGACCCTCGGCATCACCAAGCACGCCGTCGACCAGCTGACCGACGTCACGTACGTCGAGATGAAGAAGCCCGGGTTCTCGTTCAAGGCGGGCGAGGCGGTGGGTATGGTCGAGAGCGTGAAGACCACCAGCGACATCTACTGCTTTGCCGATGGCGAGGTGCTCGAGGTGAACAGCGCGGTCGTCGCCGACCCCAGCCTGCTGAACAGCGACCCCTATGGCAAGGGCTGGCTCATCAAAGTGAAGATCGCCGGGCAAGGCAAGCTCGGAAGCTGCCTGGACGCAAAGGCGTACGACCAGCAGCACCCGTAAGCGAGCACCCGCACGCGATGGACTGACAGCGTTTGCGTGACGCGGCGTGGGACAGCATGGAGCAATGCCCAAGCGTGCTGCGCGGTGCGTCACGTGCCGCCCGATGGGCCTGCGCTCGGGGCTTTCTCCGCGGCGGGTGCCTTGCCGGTCTTTGCGTCCTGCCGCTGGTTCGCAAGGCCCACTCGCCATGCTTGCATCATGCCGTGCAGCCGCACCATGCTGGTGCTGGGCAGCAGGCTCTCAACGTCTTGCACGACGAGCATGGGCAGTTCACCTTCATTTTCACTGGCTCGAAACCCTACGGCGTGCAACGCCGCCCGCGCCCGTGCGGCCAGCTGCTTCGCCTGCGCCGAATCACCTCGCGCTGATTTCGCTTCGTCAGCTTCATCAGTCGCGACGTCCACCCCCGCACTCACCGGCGCGAACAGCACCGCCGCCTGCGCACCCAGCGCCACAAACTCTTCCCCGCTCAGCTCCGCATACGCGGGCCCACTTTGCGGCACCACCACAAACCCCGCCGCCCGCGCCGCCTGCGCCTGACAGCTTGTGGGCCCCAGCACCGCGATGGGCGAGGCCGACAGCAGCAGCACGAGACGCCGCACATCGCTCGCACCCTCTGCTTGCGACGGACTCGATGCGTCCGCCGCTTCCAGCATGCTCGCAAGCTGCGCGTCCAGCTCTGCCGCGCGCGGCGCAGTCGCTGGCGTGCCCAGCAGCGCTTGCAGCGCAGCAAGCTCCTGCCGCACATCTTGGAGCGACACCGGATTCATGTCGTGCAGGTGCATGCCGCCGCTGCGTGCGAGGGCTTGCAAGCGCTCGGGCAGCTCCCTTGCTCCCCACTGCGTGACGACGTGCGTAGGGCGCGCAGCAAGCAACGCCTCGTAGTCGATGCCCGCCTGGTCGCCCACGCTGGGCAGACCCGGGCTGCTCGCCGCATCAAACGCGTGCCGAGCCACGATCACATCACCCAGCCCAAGATCGCGGAGCATGACCGCGCCGGCGGGGCTGAGCATCGCAACGCGTGCGAGGTTTGCGCGCGCGGGCTCGGCTGTTGGCTGAGCTTGCTGCTGCACTTGCGGCTGGACTTGCTGATGTCCTGGCACCGGACCCAGCACCTGCTGCGGAGCCTGCCCCGCTCGCTCGCAACCAGCCGCGCCGAGCATGCTCGCAGCAATCGCGAACGACACAGCTCGAAGCACGCACCTCATGCCGTGCCCTCGCCCCGCGCGTGGACGCTGCCTGCGCCAAACCCACTCGCAGCACTCAGCTCGCGCTGCACCACCGCCTCCACCGCACTCCGCAGCCGCGCCAGCGCGTCGGGTGTGTGCAGCACGCAGCTCCAGGTGCGGTCTTGCGCGAGGGCCGCACTGCCAGCAAGCATCCGCGAAGCCGCGTCCTGCTCATGCAGAGCAGCAAGTGTCGCCTCGTGCGAGGCGCGCACCTCTGCCAGCAGCGCGTGCAACCTGCGAAACAGCCCAGAACGCACGCTGCCTCGCGGCGTGCTCGCAATCGCCCGCACCAGCTCATCCTTGCGATGCTGCGCCGCGCCATCACCCAGCAGCGCGGGCGTGTGCAGCGCCTTGTGATGCGCTCCGAATCGCGGTTGCTCACCCGCGCTGCCAAGGGGCAGCCGCAGCGTGGCACTCACCACCACCGCCCGCGCGAGCGTGTCGGCAACCAAGGGCGTGCCACCGGTGCTGCTCGCCCGCCCGTGCCACGCCTCGAGCACCCGGTCATACACGCCCCCACCCAGCCCATGCACAAACAGCTCGCACCCCAGCCCGCGCAGCAGCAACGTGGTGATGATCGCCCGAGGCAGCAGCCGCGAGTCGACGTCGTCACTCAGCAGCGCAGGCACGCGTCGCGCGCCCTCCACGCGCCACAGGGGCAGTTCGCCCGGTCGCAAGGGCCTCATCCGCGCCGCGGGGTGCTGCCGCGTGCTGTCGTCGTACGCGCTGCGAAGCTCGGCGCTCTGCCGCAGGCGCTCAGCAAGCTCCGCAAACGCGCTCGTTCGCGCCAGCTCGCTCGCGTACACGATCCCCACGCCCGCAAAGGCCTCCGCAAGTCCGGGCGTTGCTCGCAGGATGCCGGTGGAAAGCTCCGCGAGCGTTGCTCCGGTCGATGCCTTCGCCGTGACGAACTCGCCACGTTCGCACGCCCGCGCCAGCGCCGCCAGCGGCTCGCGCACGCAAGGGTGGGCCCGGTCGAGAGCGTCCGTAGGCACCCGAAGAGCTCGCACCGCAGCCGGGCTGATGCGTTGCAACGCAGGAATCGTCGGCGCGGCGCGTCCATCGAGCCGCAGCTCCATCGCGCCGATGCGACCTTGCTCGTTTGGTGTCGTTGGGATGCGCAGCGTGAGCGGCACGAGCTCATCGGTGTCGACCACAAGCCACACGGGGGTTGCGCCTATCGCTCGCGCCAAGGCCCGCGTCGCAAACAGCTTCGCCGCGATGCCCGGATGCCACAGCGCGGGCTGATGCCCGCTCATCACGATCGGTCCGCTGCGTGGGAGCCCAAGCTCTTCGCGAAACCGCGCCGCCTCGGGCCCGACCAGACGCAGACCCTCTTGCAACCCCGCAAGCGCGCCCTGCCACACGACCGAAGGCAACCCCTGGCCAGCGAGAGATGCGGTTGCAGCGGCGCCACCATGCATGTGGAAATGATTGGATGCCGCACCCTGCCGCGTGTCGCCCGGCGCGGTCATTCATACAACCCGGAAGCGAGGCCCGATCCAGAACCAAGTCCAGACCCAAAGCCAGCCCCCAGGTCGCGCTGCCCCGCCTGCAACACACCCGAAGCCGCAGGCAGCACAGGCCCCTCCAGCATCTTCGCGCCCATCAACGCCGACTGCGGCAACTGCGCCGCCCATCGTCGCAGCTCGCGATGCATCACATCGCGATACACCGCGAGGCGATGCGTCGGCTCGTCCAGCCCATGCCCAAAGCTCCGCACCGCACCCGTGTAGATGCGCCGCACAGGCAGCTCGCGCACGCGCAGCCCCATCGCAGCGGCTTGCACCCAGAACTGCATCGGAAACGCATACCCCTGCTCGCTCAGTCGCAAGCGGCGCAGGCTCTGCACGCGATACGCCTTAAAGCCGCAGAAGGCGTCCGTCAGCGTCGTACCCCAGCAGCCGCTCAGTCGATCGTTCAGCTCGCGCGTCAGCAGGCGGTTGATCCGCTTGCGGTCGGGCGGTGGTTCGTCGCCACTCTGCGCACGCAGGTATCGCGAACCGCTGATGACGTCCGCATCCTGCCCGCTCGCGGCGTGCACAAACGTCGGAATCCAGAACGGCTCGTGCTGCCCGTCGGCATCCATCGTGATGACCCAGTCATACCGCTCGCGGATCGCGATGCCGAAGGCATCGATCAGGCTGCGACCATACCCGCGGTTACGCGCATGCCGCAGCACCTCGACGGGCAGATGGGGCAGGATGTCGCGTGTCGTGTCGGTGCTGGCGTCGTCGATCACCAGAATCTCTCGGATCGACGACCCACGGTGCGGCAGGGCCTGCTCCACCACGCGCGCGATCGTCGCCTCCTCGTTAAAGGCAGGGATCGCAAGCAGCACGTTGGGCAGAGAATGATGCATCAACCCACTCCGTTGCACACCCCGCCACGCGAGGGTGCCAGCTTTTCGATGCGGTTTCTACGCTTAAGAGGCGAAATGTGCAGGCCCCGTGCGACGATTTCGCGGTTTTTCTTTTGCTTGTTTTCACACAGAGCGGCTTATCGCCATCGCGCTCTCCCCACTTCCATGGATTACCACAGCACCCGACAGCGGATGGTCTCCGGGATACTCCGCACCGCCTCGTGCACGCGCTTGCCGTCGGTGGGGTCCATGTCGAGCACCACATAGCCCAGGTCATCCTGCGTGCGCAGGTGCTCGCCCGAGATGTTCGCTCCAAGAGCCGCGATGCGCTGGTGCATTGTGCTCAGCACGCCCGGCACATTCCTATGAAAGTGCAGCACGCGATGGCGACGGGCCGCGCCGGTGTCCTCGCGCGCATCCTGCGCGGGCAGCTCGACCTCGGGCACGTTCACGGCTCCAGTTGTCGTTCCGACATTGACGAACTTCACGAGCTTTTCCGCCACGTCCAGCCCGATCGCCTCCTGCGCCTCCTCGGTGCTTCCACCGATGTGGGGCGTGAGGATGACATTGGGCACACCCCGCACGACGCTGATGAACTCCTGCCCGTTTGCGCTGGGCTCATCGGGAAAAACGTCGAGCGCGGCGCCGCTGAGGTGCCCGCTGCGCAAGCTCTCCACCAGCGCATCAAGGTCCACCACGCCGCCGCGCGCGTTGTTGATCAGGCACGCCCCCTTGCGCATGCTCGCGAGCTGCTTGGCGCCGATGAGGTTCTTCGTGCTCGCGTTGCTGGGCACGTGCAGCGTCACGATGTCGCTCTCCTTCAAGAGCTCGCTCAGGCTGCGCACCGGGCGGGCGTTGCCCATCGCCAGCTTGGGCAGCACGTCATAGAACAGCACGCGCATGCCCATCGCCTCGGCAAGCACGCTCACCTGACTGCCGATGTGCCCATACCCCACGATGCCCAGCGTGCGACCGCGCACTTCGTGCGCGCCCGACGCGTTCTTGTCCCACACGCCCTTGTGCATCTGCTCGCTCTTGGTCGTCAGCTGCCGCGTGAGCCCAATCGCCTCGGCGATCGTCAGCTCCGCCACGCTCCGGGTGTTGCAGAACGGGGCGTTGAACACAGGCACGCCCGCGCTGCGAGCCGCCCCGAGGTGCACCTGGTCGGTGCCGATGCAAAAACACCCCACCGCGAGCAAGCGCTTGCTCGCCCCCAGCACGTCGCGCGTGAGCTGCGTCTTGCTGCGAATGCCCAGCACGTGGGCATCCTCCACCAGCTTCAGCAGCTTCGCCCCATCGGGCGAGCCGCTGGTCGTCTCGACGCTAAAGCCCTCGCCGCGCAGCATCGCCGCGGCTTTGGGGTGGATGTTCTCGAGCAGGACGACCCGGATCTTCTCCTTCGGATAGCTCGTTCGCGGCATGGGGCGGAAGAATAGGAACCAACGAACCCTCGCGGGCCCGCACACGGCCCGAAAGCCCCAAGCAAGCCGAACGGCAAACCCAACCGCAGACCCACTGGCTTACACCGTGAGCGCCGCCGGCCCCAGCGTCTGCACCGTCTTCTCGCCCAGCGTGCGCCTGAGCAAGTACGCGTTCAGGTCGTCGAGCGTCACCTGCTCGATCTGCTCGCCGATCTCTTGCAGGCTGCGGGGCCTGTGCAGGCGGTGCCAATCGCTCACCAGGCTCGCGGCCCGAGCAGCGGCGCTCTCGCCCGCAAACACCAACGCCGCCTTCACGCCCACGCGGGCACGCTCAAACTCCTCCTGCGTCACGCGTCCCTCGGGCGTGTTGATGCGTTGCAGCTCGTGCAGCAGCACGTCGAGGGCCTCCTGGGCGCGCTGGGGTGTGGTACCCACATACGCCTGCACGCTGCCAAACTCGCGCTCGCCCCGATAGCTCGCGCTCACGCTGTAGCACAGCCCGCGCTTCTCGCGCACCTCCGTAAACAGCCTGCCGCTCATGCCCCCGCTGAGCACGCTCAGCGCGAGCTTCTCCTTCGCGCTGTCCGCGTGACCCTCGGGCGGCGCGTCGCACCCCACGAGGATCTGCACCTGGCTTCCGGTCTCGTCCACCTCGTGGGCATAGCCCCGGGGCGGGGGCGAGGTCACGTCGATGGGCGCCGCCGCTCCGTGCCACCCCGCGAGCAACCGATCCATCTGCGACGCGATCACCACGGCATCGACGTTGCCCGCGATCGCGAGCACGCTGCCCACCGGTCGCGCGCGATCGAGCCAGCCTTGCAGCAGCACGTCACGCGTGCACGCGGCAAGCCCCTCGGGCGTGCCCATGCCGCTGCGACCGATGGGCATCGCAAGGTGCCGCTCGCGCAGCAGCATGCTCGCGCGTTCTTGCGGATCGTCCTTCAGGCTGTCAAGTGCCTGGAGCGCAAGCTCGCGGCACGCATCAACGCTCTCGGCGTCCATGCGAGGCTCGCGCACCATGCTCGACACCAGCGCAAGCACCGGTCCAAGGTTGCTCGCGAGGCAGGTGCAACTGACGCGGATGTTCAGCGCGGTCGCGCCGACATCGCGCGATGCGCCAAGGCGATCGAACGCATCGGCCGCATCGCGCGAGCGCATCGCACCCATGCCGCGCAGCAGGATTTCTTCGAGAATTGCGCTGCGTCCGTCGTGGTGCGCGGGCTCGGTCGCGCTGCCCGCGGGGCAACTGAAGGTGAGCGCAGCCGACTGCAAGTGCGCCATGCGTTCGACGATGAGCGGCATGCCGCACGCGAGATGGATGATGGAGATGCTCATGAGCGCGAGGAGCGTAGCGGAAGCGCGGCGCGTGCGCCGCAACGCGCAGGGCGCGCGATCGATGCACCTGTCAACGACGCGCACACTCAAATTTTTTTGCAAACTTGTATTGCATCGGCGCAGATATCCGATAAGCTCTTCATCATGAATCAGGTTTTCGCGGCGCATGGTTGTGATCGCGACTGATTCGGAGACTGCCAAGGAGTTTGACCAATGGCGAAGAAAGCAAAGAAGAAGGCCAAGAAGAAGGCAAGCAAGAAGGCCACCAAGAAGGCCTAACTCTTGCGGCCTGGTGTGTCTGCTCGCCTTGTGCGAGTAGCCCACGCTGGTCTCAGTCCTCGTGAGGGTCGATAGACTTGCTCGGGGATGCACATCATGCCTGGTAACCGATCCGCTCACGCGGCATTGGTCGCGGGCGGGTTGGCTTGATACGGAGCGTGTGCTGTTGTTGGCGATTCGTCGCTGCATCGTGCACCGCCTTCGGACCCAGGCTGACTTCAACCGGTCAAGAATGCGGGATGAGCATGGCCGCTCATCCCGCGTTCGTTTTTTTGGTGCTGGCCCGCACTTGCCCCGCACCACGCCAACCACACATGCCTAGCACCGTGTTGCCCGCGAGCACGCCAACTTTCGGTTGATGTTCGGATGTTGATCCGGCACGCACCTTGCCTGCACGCTCGCTCGCATCATCTATACACCAACTTCGCGAGCCCCTCGCACCCTGCCCCACCCGCCGCACATCGAACAATCATGCTCGGATGTGCCAATTGCCGAACTTCGTGCGTGGCACGCGCGATGTTCGCATCGTGCACCACGCCAATCCCTCACCTGATTGTGCTGCAAGACGATTGAACGACGCAAAGCCGCAAACTTTGCGCGTTCTCCGCGTATGCTGGTGGTCTTGCCGCGTGGTGGGCTTGGTTGCCCCGCGCGGGTGAGGTGCGATCGTCTTCGGCGCATGCTCGTTCGCTCCCCTCCAATCGTGCCCAACGCAAGGATGCACCCCTCGTGACCACCCCAACACCCGCCCAACATCACGACCCTTCGCAGCAAGCTCTCGCCGATCACAGCGTCCCCAGCGGCGCGCCGCACTTCGTGGGCATGCATGCCTTCTTCATTGGCATTGGCGGCTCGGGCATGTCGGGCCTGGCCCAAGTCTTCTTGGCGCGCGGCGCGCGCGTCAGTGGCAGCGACCGCGACGAGAGCGACATGCTCGCCGAGCTGCGAGGCAAGGGCATCAGCATCACCCTCGACCAATCCTCGGGCTGGCTGCCCGAGGGCGTCACGCTTGTTGTCGCATCCGCCGCCATCCGCCCAGACCACCCGCAGTGGATGGCAGCGGAGCAGCGCGGCTTGCGCGTGATGCTCTATGCCGAGGCCCTGGGCGCCTGCATGCGCGGGCACACGGGCATCGCCGTCGCGGGCACGCACGGCAAGAGCAGCACGACCGCGATGCTCGGATGTGCGCTGACCGACGCGGGGCTTGACCCCAGCGTGATCGTCGGCGCAACCAGCCCGCAGCTGGCGCAGGGGTGCATCGCGGGCACGCACCCCACGAGCGATGGGCTGGGCAGCCTGCTGCTGCGCGACAGCGTGGGCTTTCGCGTGGGGCAGGCCCAGGTGCCCACGGGCACGCTGCACGATCAGCCTGGGCTGCTGGTGGTCGAGGCGTGCGAGTACAACCGCAGCTTCCACAACTTCCGCCCGCGGTTTGCCGCCATCGCCAACGTCGAGAGCGACCACCTCGACTGCTACGGCACGTTCGACAACGTCATCGCGAGCTTCCATGAGTTCGCGCAAAGCCTCCCGCCCGCGAGCGAAGGGGGCAGGCTGCTCATCGGGCACGATGGCGCGCAGCGCACGCGCGTCACGGCGGGCCTCGCGTGCGAGGTCTTCACCATCGGGTTCTCGCCCGAGGCCGACTATGTCGTCACCTTCGACCCCACGACGCGGGCCTGCTCGCTGAGCCATCATCGCACCACGCTGGCACGCTGGACCGCCCGCATCCCGGGCAGCCACATGGCCCTGAATGCCGGCACCGCGATGACGCTCGCGCTCTGGGCCGGCGCCGACCCGCTGAGGGTGGCCCGCAGCCTCTCGCTGTTTGCGGGCGTGGATCGCAGGATGCAGCTGCTGGGCGAGGTTGGGCTCACGCGCGACAACCGCACGGGCAGTGTCCGCGTCTTCGACGACTATGGACACCACCCCACCGAGGTCGACGTCACGCTGCGGGCCCTGCGCGAGGCCGAGCGACCCGAGCAGCGGGGCGGGCGGCTCATCTGCGTCTTCCAGCCCCACCAGCACAGCCGCACGCGGCACATGCTCAGCGAGTTTGCGAGCAGCTTCCAACACGCCGACATCGTGCTCGTGCCGCACATCTACTTCGTGCGCGACAGCCAGGAAGAGCGCACGCTCGTCACGGCGGGCGACCTCGTGGAGAAGCTCGTGGAGCGCGGGGTGGACGCAACGCACCTCGACAGCTTCGACGCGATCGTGGAGCGACTGGAGCAGGCCGTGCGACCGGGCGATCTGGTAGTAGTGATGGGCGCTGGGCCTGTGTGGCAGGTGGCGCGCGGGTTTTTGGCCCTGCACGCGAGCACGAGCAAAGAGAAGCTGCTGGCACCAGCCAGCACCTGACGGACCAACGCAGCAGCCGCAATGCCAACCCGCCAAACGACCGAAAGACGACCGAAAGAAGAGAACCACACGATGCCGGAAGCACTCATGCCCGACCTTTCCCCACTCGCAGCAGGCGACCTGCTGACCGAGGACCAACTGCCCTTCGCCGCCCCGCACCCCGAGGGCGATGCCCTGAAGATCGAGCCCGAGGCCCCGATCAAGACGTGGTTCGGCGTCGGTGGCAAGGCCCGCCAGTTTGCGCACGTGCGCAGCCTCGCCCAGCTTCGCAACGCCCTGCGGATGGAGCCCGCCCTGCGCGTGCTGGGCGACGGCGCAAACCTGCTCGTCGACGATTCAGGCGTCCGCGGGCTCGTCGTCAAGCTCGCCGACCCGCTGAGTAGCTGCACCATCGACGACGACGGACAGCTCCGCAAGCGGACGCGCGACAGCAAGTGGACCCACGACGGCAAGCGGCTGGTCTACGTCGGCGCTGGCGCGCACCTCTTCAAGGTCATGAACCAGACCGTCGCTGCGGGGCTGGGCGGGCTCGAGGTGCTCGCGGGCATCCCCGCGTGCGTGGGCGGGGCGATCGTGATGAACGCGGGCGGAGCCTTCGGGCAGATCGCCGACGTCGTGCGCACCGTGTACGCGCTGCGCCGCGAGGATCCGAGCACGCTCATCGCGCTGCCGCGCGAGCGCATCGCGTTTGGCTATCGCAGCAGCGGGCTCGGACACCTGGTGATTGTGGGCGCAGAGCTCGCCCTCACGCCAGGCGATGCGGGCGCGCTCAAGGCGCGGATGAAAGAGATCAACGACTACAAGCTGACGACCCAGCCCATGCGCGCCAACAGCGCGGGGTGCTGCTTCAAGAACCCCGTGCTGCTCGCCCCGCTGGCGGGTGTGGGCGAGGCAGGGCAGCGCGTGAGCGCGGGCAAGCTGATCGACCTCGCGGGCCTCAAGGGCACGCGCCTTGGCACCGCCGTCGTGAGCGATCTGCACGGCAACTTCCTGCTGTGCGACGACCCGGAGCACGGCAGCGCAAGCGACATCATCGCCCTGATCGAGCTGGTGCGCGAGAAGGTGCAGGAGCGCTTTGGCGTGCGGCTTGAGAACGAAGTCGTGGTGTGGAAGGGCTAAGCACGATGCCCGCGGGCTACTTCTGCAGGGCCTCGGGGTGGCGCGTGAGGTAGAGCATCGCGTTGAGCATCTCGATCTGCGCCTTGCTCAGGTGCCCCAGCTTCGCGCGATAGAAGTCCGCGATCGGGCCATCCAGCGAGTTCACCAGCGTGAGCCCCGAGGGCGTGATACGAACACGCACGATGCGGCGGTCCTCGTTCTGGCGGTTACGCGTCACGAGATTTGCGCCCTCCAGGCGATCAATCAGGCGCGTCACGTCGGGCACGCGTGCCACCATGTCGGCACCGATCTGGCTGCACGTCTTGCCGTCGGGCTGGGCGCTCCGCAAGATGCGCAGCACGTTGTACGTCGCGAACGACAGCTTGCTGGGCTTGAAGAACCGCTCCATCTCGTTCATCAAGATGGAATAGCTGCGGGCGATGTTGAGAAACGCCTCTTCCTCGGCGATGTCGAAGGGCTTCTTCTTGCCGATTTCCGCCGGAAGACCAACGCCGGGCGGGAGAGAGAGTTCTTGTAAACCGTTCATGAATCAAGAATAGCTGAGACAGGGGATAACATTCCAGTTGTTGTGTTAACATAGAGCGTAAGAATCTGACTTTGCATATCTTACGTTTTCTCTCCGAAGAAGAAACGACAAAATGAACACCTTTTCTGGCTGAGTCGAACGCCTTCAGATCGCGCGAAGACAGAGGCAGTCGTTCTGCCCGCCGAACCCAAAGCCGTTGCTGAGACAAACCTGCACGCCCCCCGCCGCACGAAGGTCGCGTGCAGCGTTGGGGACATAGTCGAGGTCGCACTCCGGGTCGGGCGTGCGCAGGTTGATCGTGGGTGGCACAAACCCCGTGCGAATCGCCTGCACGCACGTGATGAGCTCGACCGCGCCCGCAGCCTGGATGAGGTGCCCCAGCATGCTCTTGACCGAGCTGAAAGGGATGCGCGGCGCAAGCTCGCCAAACACCGTCTTCACGGCTGCCGTCTCGATGCTGTCGTTCTCTTGCGTGCCCGTGCCGTGGGCAGAGATGTAGTGCACGCTCGGGCGACCATCCGCTCCCACCCCCCGCGGGTCGATGCCCGCCTGGTTGCAGGCGTATTGCATCGCAAGGCTGGCACCCTTGCCCTCGGGATGGATGTCGGTCATGCGGTAGGCGTCGGCTGTTGAGCCATAACCCACGACCTCGACCAGGGGCGTCGCGCCGCGAGCCCTTGCGTGCTCCAACTCCTCCAGCACGAGCATCCCCGCACCCTCGCCCATCACAAAGCCATCGCGCGAGGCATCAAACGGGCGCGGCAGCGATTGGTAGTTGTCGCGGTTGGTCGTCATCGCCGTCAGGCGGATGAACCCGGTCATGCCCAGCGGGTGGATCATGCTGTGCGCGGCACCGGCAAACATGAGGTCGGCATCGCCCCGGCGGATGATCTCGAAGGCCTCGCCGATTGCCTGGTTGCCTGCGGCGCACGCCGTCATGCAGTTGAAGGCTGGCCCAGCACACCCAAACTCGTGCGCCAGGTGCGTGAGCGTGGTGTTGGGCTCCTGCTCTTGCTCCGCAACGAAGCTCATGCGGCTGAGGGCGGCCTTGGCCCATGCCACATCGTCGAGCGAGCGCGACTCGCGCTGCCAACCCGCGAGGTTGACGGCGAGGAAGTTGTCGTAGTCGAGGCTGCCTTCGCCCGCGCCCAGATACATGCCAAACCGTGACATGTCCAGGCCCTTGTGGGGCCTTGGAGCAAAGCCTGGCGTGTCCGGGTCGTCGCCCAGTTTGGCTTGCTTCCAGGCCTGGGCAGCAGCGGCGAGGGCGAACTGGCTGTTCAGGCCCGCGTGGGCGTGCTGGGCGTGCGTGTCGAGAAAGTGCGCGAGGTGAAAGTTGCGCACCTCCGCCGCGAAGTTGGTGGCAAAGGTGCTGGCGTCGTATCGCGTGACGCGCCCGACGCCGCTGACGCCCGCCAGCAGCTTCGCCCACACGCTCTGCACGTCATTGCCGAGCGGGGTGATCCATCCTTGACCGGTGATGACGACACGACGGGGGGCGGGCATGCGGAAGAATATGGTGAGCATCGCGCGTGACCAGCGGGCAGGAAAGAACGCGGGACAGAAGCCAGGCCACGGCGCGCGAAATGTGGTCGCCGCATGCCGAAACGATGCAATTGCCCGGCGCGGTTTCGGTACAATGCGCTGGTGTGGCGACGGGGGCCTGAGGGCCCGGTCGATTGGCGCCGCACGCGGACGAAAGGCACAGGACAATCATGGCGCATGCCTTGGAACAGACGCTGGGGGATGGTCGCACGACAGACGCCGGAGCGCACGCGCTCAAGGGGCATGCGCAGCGCGTGCTCGCGCTGCTGACGGTGGTGGCGACGGTGCTTGTCGCGTCGCTCGTGCTCGTGCCCGCGGCGCGGGCGCAAGGCACCCAGAACACCCAGAACAACAGCTTCGCTGCGGTCGTTGGCAACGTGCCCGTGGGCGAGGTGCAGCAGGGCACGGTGCAGGTGCCGTTCATCACCTGGGGAGGCGACGTCGCGACGTTCGTCGCGAATGGAGGCCTGAAGACCGCGCCGGGCAGCACCTTCGCCAAGCTGGGCATCGACATGCAACTGGTGAATGGCGACGACTTTGCCCAGCAGGTGCGCAACTACCTCAAGGGCACCTCGCCCTTCCTTCGGGGCGAGCTGCGGATGCTGGCCCTCGCGAGCGAGGTGGTGGGCAACGACCCGCGCACCAAGCCCGTGGTCTTCCTGCAACTCACGTGGAGCGCGGGCGACCACCTGGTGGGCAGGCCCACCATCGCCACGCTGAACGACCTGCGGGGCAAGCGCATCGCGCTGCAGCGCAACGGCCCGCACGTGGGCATGCTCGACGACATTCTGCGTTCGGTGCGGCTGGCGTGGAGCGACATCACCGTCGTGTGGTGCGACAAGCTGACGGGCGAGGGCGGACCTGCCGACGCCTTCCGCAAGGACGCAACGATCGACGCGGCGTTTGTCATCAGCCCCGACATGCTCGGGCTCACGGGCGGGCTGGAGAGCACGGGCACCGGAGCCGAGGGCACCGTGGAGAACGCACGCGTGGTGGTGAGCACCGCGCAGATGAGCCGGGCGATCGCGGACGTGTATGCGGTGCGCAAGGACTGGTTCGACAAGAACCGGGCGTGGGTGGAGAAGTTTGTCGCGGGCTACTTCTCGGGCAGCGAGCGCGTGGTAGAGAAGCGCAACGCCTTTGTCCAGAGCGGCACGCGAGACACCGAGTACTTCGCGATGCTGCAGCAAGCCCAGGACATTCTGGGCAAAGAGGTGCTGCCCACGCTGGATGTCGACGCGCACGGGCTGCTGCTCGACGCGAGCTTTGTGGGCCTGCCGGGCAACAAGGGTTTTTTCACCGACAAGGGCAACCTCGATGGCTTTGACGCGAAGACGAAGGCCGCCCTCGACCTCGCGGTGGGGCAGGGCTATGCGAAGATTCGCGCGGGCTTCCTCACGGCAAACCTCGACTACGACAACATCGCCAAGCTGGGCGGGCTGCGGTTTGTGACGGCCCAAGGGGGCGAGCGCTTCACGGCCGAGGCGATCGACGCGTTCCCGTCCGACGCGCTGGACGACAAGACCCTGCTGAGCTTCACCATCGCGTTTGAGCCCAACCAGGAGACGTTTGACCCCGCGGTGTATGGGCCCGAGTTCTTGCGTGCGGTGCAGAGTGCGAGCACCTTCGGCAGCGCGGTCGTTGCCGTCCGCGGGCACGCCGACCCGACCAAGGTGCTGGTGGACTTTGTGCGTGCAGGCCTGGAGAAGAAGGTGCTGACGCGCACGGGCACGCAGGGCAACTTCAAGTACTTCTACAAGGGCAAGGAGCTCAGCCTCGCGAGCGCGGACGAGCTGCAGGCGATCATCAACAGCGGCGCGCTGGACGGCGCCGCGACCAACCCGCGCGACACGCTGCAAGCAGCCCTCAACCTCAGCCGGGCGCGGGCCGAGGCGGTGCGCGACGCGATCGTGCTGTTCGCGAAGGACCAGGGCCTGCGCCTGGACAAGAGCCAGATTCAGCCCGTGGGCGTGGGCGTGGCAGAGCCCGTGGTGCCCACACCTCGCAACGCGCAGGACGCGAAGCAGAACATGCGCGTGGAGTTTCGCCTCGTGCGCGTGCCTGCCGAGAGCGTGAAGCCGGGTGACTTTGACTACTAGCGTGGCGTTGAACACCAGCGCGGGCGTGCCGCCCGCAGCCCCTTGCAAAGGAATGCACGATGGCCCACAAACCGGTTTTGTCTGCCGATGCGAGCACGGCATCGTCCATGAAGGTGGACGTGCTGGGTGCGGGCGCGCCGGCAGCCCACTACGACACCACGCTCACGTATAGCGACCGCGCGACCAAGGCGCTCTACATCGCCCGCAAGTACGCACCGATCCTGACAACCAGCGTGCTCGACGTGGGGTGCGATCAGAAGCTGCTGGCAACGCACCTGCCTGCGGGCGTGCGATATGTGGGCGTCGACCTTGCCCCCCCCGCCGACGTGTGCGTGAACCTCGACGAGCAGCCCCTGCCATTTTCCGCACGCAGCTTTGACACCGTGGTGTGCACCGACGTGCTGGAGCACCTCGAGCGCATCCACAGCGTGTTTGACCAACTGTGCACCATCGCGGCGTCGCGCGTGGTGCTCTCTCTGCCCAACCCCGCACGCAACTTTGTCTTCAGCCTGCGGGCGGGCACGCAGGGCAAGCAGAAGTTCTATGGGCTGCCCTTGGACCCACCCGCAGACCGCCACCGCTGGTTCTTTGACGCGGAAGAGGCGCGGGCATTCGTCGGACTGCGTGCCCAGCGCAACGGCTTTGGCGTGGAGCACATGCACCACGAAGATTCATGGGTCTCGACGATCCTCAGCAGCAAGGGCGAGGACCTGAGCGCATCGCCCGCGCTGCGTGATGGCACGCTGTGGGCGGTGTTGCGAAGGCAAGATTGACCAGCGGGCGCGCGGCGTACGTCGTGGCACGCTCGCGGCAGAGATCATGTTGGCGAGTTTGGCTTCGTTCATCGTGTTGGCGCGCCCCGTGGCGCAGAGGAGAGCTCCGCATGGTGCAACAACCCGACAGGTTCTCTCGTGTGCGACGCAGTGGCAGCGCGATCGCGCCGCCCCGCCTTGCCACTGCGGTGCTGCTCGCAGCGGCGTTCACGCCCGCGGCCCTCGCGCTCGCGATGCAAGGCGCTGCGCCGGGCACCGACGCACAAACTACGCCCGCCGCGAGCGACGCAGGCAATGAAGCCGGCAACCCGCGCACGCAGGACAACGTCGTCATCATCCTCGATGCCAGCGGCTCGATGCGCGAGCCCATGAAGGGTGGCCGCCGGATGGACGTGGCAAAGGCAAGCCTGCTGCGCGTGCTGGAGAATGTGCCGCCCACAACGAACGTGGGCGTGCTCGTGTTCTCTGGTCGCAACGCTCAGGGCTCGTGGTGGCTCGCGCCGCTAGGACCGCTGAACCTACCCCGCGTGCGCGATGAGATCGCCCGCCTGCAACCCAACGGAGGCACGCCCCTGGGCGAGGCGATGCGCGTGGGTGCCGATGCGCTGCTCGCGCAGCGCACGACGCAGCTTGGGTATGGCACGTTTCGCCTGCTGGTGCTGACGGACGGCGAAGCGACCGACAAGGAGCTTGTCGAGACGCACCTGCCGCTCATTCTGCGGCGCGGGCTGCGGCTGGACGTGATCGGGCTGGAGATGAAGCAGAACCACTCGCTCGCGACGCGCGTGAACAGCTATCGCCCCGCGGGCAGCGGCGACGAGCTTGCGGGCGCGATCGCGCAGGTGTTTGCCGAGGTGGACAGCGCAGGCAAGGACGAGACCAACCCCGAGCTGTTTGCCCTCGCAAGCAGCCTGAGCCCGGATGGCGCGCTGAGCGTGCTGACCTCGCTGCGCGACACGAGCAACGACCCGCTGCTGGGTGCACCGCAGCAAGCGGTCGACGCGGAACCAAACGGCGGCTCGCAGGGCCAGCCCGGCACGCAATCGAGCGGCGGCGGATCGGCCGCAGGCCCTGGATCGGGCTCGAGCACGGGCTCGGGCAGTGGCCCCTCTGGCGTTGGCAACTTGCTGCGGGGCCTGGGCATCGGGGGCTTGGTATGCGTGGGCGCGGGCGTGATGGTGCTGTGGGGCGTGCTCAGCATGGCCAAAGCCGCGAGTCGCAAGCAGGCCAACGCGACGAGCGGGAAGAAAAAGGGTCGCAAAGGAAGCAGCGGATGGTGAGCAGCGCCGCGAGTGGAGCAAAGAGCAGCAGCGAGGCCCGCGTGGGTCGCTGGGTGGTCGTTGCGCTGCTGTGGCTTGCGCTGGGTGGCGCGATGTTCGGCGCGTGGCGGCTCATCGTCACGCCCCACTACGCCCGCGAGGCAGAGCTCACCAAGCTGCGGCTGCGCTACGACGAGCTCGTGAGCATTCCCGGTCCTCATACGAGCGTATGGAGCAGCAGCCCCGCCACGCGCGAGGAGTTTGCGCGAGAGATCGAACTGCTGGAGCTGGGCATCAGCGAAGGGCTCGAGAGCGTGCGCCCACCAGGCAGCGGGCGACGCAGCACCGTGATGATCCATCTCGATAGCTTCTCGGGTTATGCCGTGCTGCGCAGCAAGCCCTTTGCCGACTACACGTATGCGCTGGGCATGCTCGCGGAAACGGTCGACGACGGGGGCAACAGCGCGGCACGGTTCGCGGCACTTCGCGAAGGTAGGGCCGACTACGCGGTGTTCACGCTCGACGCGCTGCTGCGCGAAGCGGCAAAGGCCCCTACCAGCGGCGTGGGCGACCCCGGAGACATCGCCGTGCTGATGGTGCTGGACGAAACCATCGGCGCCGATGCGATGGTGGCCTTTGAAGAGGGTTTGCCAAGCCTCGCGGCGCTGGGCACGCCCGGCACGCGCCTCGTGCTCACGGGCAACTCGCCCAGCGAGACGCTCGCGCGCGTCGTGATGGCAAACTTCGAGGCAGGCTCAACCCTCGCCCAAACGCAGAGTGCCTGGAGCCTGGTGCAAGGCAGCGGCGAGGCGCTGAGCATGCTGCGCAAGGCAGCGAAGGACCCCGTGCAGCGGGCCGCGCCGATTGCCTACGTGCTGTGGGAGCCCGAGCTGAGCCTGGCCCTGCAAGAGCCTGGCGTGCAGGTGCTGTTCGACAGCTCGCGCTTTCGCGGCTTCATCGTCGATGTGCTCGTCACGACGCGCAAGACGCTGAGCGAGCGAGGCAGCGAGGCCCGCGGCATCGTGCAGGCCTACGCACGCACGCTGCACCGCGTGCAGCAGTCGCCCACGGGCCTGCGAGACCTTGTGATCGCCGACACGCTGGCAACCAGCACCGCAGCGGGCACGCCCATCACGCTCACGCACGAGCAGGGGCAACGCATCGTCGATGGCATCTGGTGGAAGAGCCTGAGCGAGAGCGCGGCCCACCTGGGCGTGAACGCGAGCGGCGCGATCGTGGCGACACCCACCCCGGGGCTCACACCCCTGGACGACATCCTCGCGGGCCTCGTCGACGTGCTGACGCAAACCGGCGCGATCACGCCCGAGCAGGCGAGCAAGAGCGGGCGCCGCTGGGGCATCTTCGGCGCGGGCTTTGTCAGCAGCGACCTGCGTTCGCGCGGCTTCCACCCTGCGGGCAAGGGCGCTGCCGCACAAACCTGGCCCGCGCCGCGCCCGCTGCCAGCACTCCCGGCACTCGAGCCCTCGCAGTGGGATGCACTGCGCCCAGCTGGCGCGCTGCGCGTGCCACCCATCGTGTTCGCACGAGGCAGCGCGGCCCTGACAGACCAGGGCCGCCAATCGGTGCGGCAAGCCTCGCGCTTGCTCTCTGCGTTTCCGCAGTATTACCTCACGGTGCGCGGGCACGCGCGCAGCGATGGCAACGCGCAAGCAAACCAGCGCCTTGCCGAGCAGCGCTCACAGGCGGTGATGGCTGAGCTGCTTGCGCTGGGGGTGCCCGCCTCGCGCGTGCGAGCCCAGACGGGCGTGCAGGATGGGCAGGGCCCAGCCGTGACGTTTGCCCTGGGCGAGACGAAGGAGCGCGAGAAAAAGGATCGCGAGGCGAAGGCGCTCGAAGCGCAATCGCGCGAGACAAAGTAGCAAGCGATGATCGACGTTCTCACGCCCGCCCGGCGTCCTGCGCGCGTCCATCCCGCAGCGTGCGCTGCGCCACCACCACCGCAGGGTTGCCCGAGACGATGGTCCATGGCTGCACGTCGCTGCGCACAAACGCTCGTGCGCCGACGACGCTGCCGCGACCGATCGTCACGCCCGGCGTGACAAACGCCTCCGCCGCGATCCACACGTCGCTCTGCACGGTGATGGGCTTGCCGATGAGCGCGAAGCGCGGGTCCTTGTGGTCGTGGCTTGCGGTGCAGAGCACGGCGCTGAAGGAGACGACGATGTTGTTCTCAAAGCTCATGCCAAAGGCGTTGTAGAGGAACACGTCGCGGTCGAAGTACACGCCATCGCCCACGCGCAGCAGCCAGGGCGCCCAGATGCGCACGCTGGGCTTGAACTCGCACTTGCCCAGCTTTGCGCCAAACGCCCGCAGCAAGAACCGCCGCCACCCGTTCATGAACCACGGGCTGGTGCGAAACAGCGTCGTCCACACGATGGCCCACGCCAGCCGCCCGAGCTTGTTGCCCAGCGTGTGCGGGTTCACAAACGCCGCGTTCTGCATCGCTGGCGCATTGCCCGTCGCACGAGATTGGTCCGCTGCCTGCTGCATCACCGCTGTCTGACAAACTTCTCTCCCCGCCACCTCACACACACTTTCTCTCTCTCTCGCTCGCTTCGCTCCTCTTGCTCTGCGTCTCTGTGTCTCTGTGCTGAGCATCTCTTTCCCAAGCATCTCGCCTTCGCCCTACCTACTCCTGCGGCCCATACACCTTCTCGCCGATCGCAAACAGCACGCGATACACCTGCTCGAGGTTGCGGAGCGCGA
>JAIYDA010000009.1 GCA_027487735.1 Planctomycetaceae bacterium
CGCGTGGGTCTGCGACGCAGGGCACCCATGCATGGCAACCGCGGGCACGGGCGACGTGCTGGCGGGCGCGCTGGGCGGGCTGCTGGGGCAGCACGTGGAGCGCGCGCGGCGGACGACGCCAACCTCAAGCGGGCTGGGTGCGAGCGAGCTTGATGCGCTCCGCGCGCTCGCGATGGCAAAGCTCGGCAAGCTCGCGCAGCATGCGAGCGCTGCGAAAGCGCCGCCCGCGTCAAGCAATACAAGAACGCACCAGCAGATGTCGCTCATGGACTGCGTGAAGGTGGGCGTGCTGGCTCATGCTCGCGCGGGCGAGGCGTGGGCCAGGCGCGCGGGTGCGAACGCCGGGCTCCTTGCGAGCGAGCTTGCCGATGAACTCCCCGCCCAGCTTGCACTGCTTAGCGACGCAGCCGGAGGCGGACCTGGCTCTCTGCCCCATCCATCGACACCGTGACGTCGAGAGGCCTGCCCACAAACAGCCCCTCGCGCTCGAAGGCCTGCAGGGCCTCGGTGGCGTTCGCCACATCCTTGCCTTCGATCTTCCGCAGGCGCTGCCCGGTCGCGAGCCCAGCGCGATCGGCCTCGCCCTCGGGCTGCACCTCGATCACGATCTCATCGCCCAGCTGCGCGAGGTCAAACCCGCCCTGCTCGATGAGCATGGGGCGGTAGCGCAGCACGCGCACTTCCTCGGGCATCGCGCCGATGGTCACGACAACTTCCTTCGTCTCGTTGCCACGGCGGACGTCGAACGTCACCTTCGTCCCGGCTTTGCGGCTAGAGATGAACGCCTGCAGCGTGTTGCGATCGGTCACGACCTCGCCATCAAACCGCGTGATGACATCGCCCGCTTGCAGGCCTGCCTGGTCGGCGGGGCCCGCGGGCGTCACGGCGTCGATTCGCACGCCCCAGCCACGATCCATGTCGCGGCGGAAGTCCATCGACACGCCAATGAACCCGGGCGTGGGCACCGTGCCCGCGATGTATGCCTCTACGCGGCTCTCGATCGTCTCAAGCGGAATCGCGAAGCTAATGCCCGCGCTCTGGCCCTCCACGTCGCCCTCGCTGTTCGCGGCGGTTGCGATCGCCACGTTCATGCCTACCACGCGCCCGCGCACGTCCACCAGAGGGCCACCCGAGTTGCCAGGGTTCACCGCGGCGTCGGTCTGAATGAAGTTACTGACGGTGGCGAGACCCGCACCAGCCTGCGCGGTGCGACCAACGCCCGAGACGATCCCCTCGCTCATGCTGAACTTGTATCCAAAGGGCGAGCCAAACGCAAACACGCGATCGCCCTGACGCACACGCTCGCCCGTGGCCCGTCGTGCCGCGATGATGCCCGCCTGCTCCTCGACCTTGATGACGGCGATGTCCGCGAGCGGATCGCTCGCGACAACCTCGCCCCGCAGCACACGACCATCGTGCAGTTGCACGCTCACGCTCTGCTGCGACCCCACCACGTGGGCGTTGGTCACGATGTGCCCAAGCTCGTCGTAGATCCACCCCGAGCCGCTGCTGCGAGACCACCGCCCAACGTCGATGTGCACCACGCTGGCCTCGACGCTGTCCGCCACGTTCCGCGTTGCCGCGTTGATGCGTTCGAGGATGCTGTCGCTATCCAGCTCTGCCCTTGCAAGGGTGACGCGCTGCGAGGCAGCGGCCCCGGTGACGCGGCTGATAGCCGCTGGCACGACGAGCAACGCCGCACCCGCCGTCAACAGGACAACCAGAGCAGGCCCGTAGCTCACGAACTGTCGCATGATGGTGCTTTCGATGCCGGGGGGCGGGCGGGCGCACAAACCCACGGATGAACCGATCCAGCCCGTGGCCCTTGTGCTATCGACCCGCAGCACCCTTGTCTTTGTTGCCAGAAAGGGCGATTTGGTTGCAAGATCGTGAAACTGCTGGCTTTCGAGCGTTCGCCCCCCTTGCCACCCGCGAGCCCACCACGCGTGCCCGAGAACGCCCCGCGCAGGCTGCCCGCGCTACTATGGGCCCCATGCCCAAGAAGACCATCGCCAGCGTCGACGTCCGCAGCAAGCGCGTGCTCATCCGTGTCGATTTCAACGTCCCCATCGAGGACGGCGCAATCACCGACGACCGCCGCATCCGCGAGGCCCTCACGACGATCAAGAGCGTGATCGACCGGGGCGGGCGATGCATCCTCATGAGCCACCTGGGCCGCCCCGAGGGCAAGGGTTTTCAGCCCGAGTTCAGCCTCCGAATCGCCGCCGACAAGCTCAGCCAACTTCTGGGCAAGCCCGTGGGCTTCCCGAGCAATGACTGCACCGACGCAGCTTCGGCAGCCGCCGTCGCAGCCATGAAGGACGGCGACGTGCTGCTGCTCGAAAACGTCCGCTTCCAGGCGGGCGAGAAGAAGGGCGAGGCAACCTATTGCGCGAAGCTCGCTGCCTACGGCGACATCTACGTGAACGACGCCTTCGGCACGAGCCATCGCGCCGAGGGCAGCATGGTGGGCGTGCCCAAGGCCATGACGGGCAAGCCCAAGGTCATGGGCTTCCTCGTCGAGAAGGAGATGAAGTATCTCGACGCGGCGGTGGGCAAGCCCGTCAAGCCCTTCATCGTGATTCTGGGCGGAGCCAAGGTGAGCGACAAGATGGCCTGCATCGAGAACCTGCTGCCCAAGGCCGACACGATCATCGTGGGCGGAGCAATGGCCTACACCTTCCTCGCGGCCCTGGGCAAGAAGGTGGGCACTAGCCGCGTCGAGGCCGACCGCATCGCCGACGCGAAGAAGATCATCGACCATGCCGCCCGCAGCAAGTGCGAGTTGCTGCTGCCCGTGGACCATGTCTGCGGCACGGTCTTCAGCGAAGATGGTGGCGACATCGAGGTCTTCGACGAGAACATCAAGGACGGCTTCATGGGCCTGGACATTGGCCCCAAGACGCAGACGAAGTACGCCCTTGCCATCCGCAAGGGCAAGACGATCGTCTGGAACGGGCCCATGGGCGTGTTTGAGTGGCAGGCCTTTGCCACGGGCACCAACCAGGTCGCGAAGGCACTCGTCGATGCCACCAAAAACGGTGCAACCACGATCGTGGGTGGTGGCGACAGCGCAGCCGCCGTCGAGAAGTTCGGGCTCGCAAACAGCCTGAGCCACGTGAGCACGGGCGGCGGCGCAAGCCTCGAGATGCTTGAGGGCAAGAAGTTCGAGAGCGTTGAGCTGCTGGATAATGCGTGAGCTGACTGGCTGAGCTGACTGGCTGAGGTGACTGGCTGAGCGGTGCGAGCACGCGAAGTACGGAGCGATGAGCGATTCGCTCGCGCTTGGGCCGCTTCAGTTCCGCTTCATGTCGCGCTGCCGCGCAGAGAGGATGTCGCATGCACTGGCACCTGCGCACAACCTCGCTCGATTGCTCTCGCCCGCAGTTGGTGGGCATTCTCAACGTCACGCCCGACAGCTTTGCCGCTGTTGGGCGCGAGCCCGATGCCGCGCTCGCGGCGCGCCACGCCAAAACGCTCGCGGACGAGGGAGCCGCGATGCTCGACATCGGCGCCGAGAGCACCCGCCCCGGGGCAGCGAGCGTGCCACCTGAGGAGCAGCTCCGCCGGTTGCTACCCGTGCTGCACGCGCTGGGCGAGGATGGCTTGCTCTCGCGCTGCCCAGTGAGCATCGACACCACCAGCAGCCTCGTGGCGGAGCGAGCACTCGACCTCGGCGCCCAGTGCATCAACGACGTCTCAGGTGGCACCGCCGACCCGCGGATGCTGCGCGTCGTTGCCGAGCGCGCCTGCGGATTCATCGTTATGCACCGCGTGCAACCACCCGCACGCGACGCCTACAGCGATCGCATGCCCGCCCCACTGCTCGCTGGCAGCGGCGTGGACGAGGTGCGCGACACGCTCGCAAGGCTGCGCGACGCGGCCCTGCACGCGGGCGTGCAGGCAATCCGCATCGCGCTCGACCCCGGGCTGGGCTTTGGCAAAACCGTCGAGCAGAATCTCGCGCTCATCGCCGCAACGCCCAGGTTGCTCGCGCTTGGGCACCCGATCATGAGCGCCCTCTCTCGCAAGAGCTTCGTGGGGCGCGTGGGCCTTGGGCGAGAGAGCACGCCCGAAGAGCGACTGCCCCCAACCCTCGCCTTCTCGCTGCACCAC
This sequence comes from Planctomycetaceae bacterium, assembly GCA_027487735.1. GTDB lineage: Bacteria > Planctomycetota > Phycisphaerae > Phycisphaerales > UBA1924 > BJHL01. The sequence continues at coordinate 4,117 of JAIYDA010000009.1, forward strand.
GCCTTGCTTGGGGCGAGCCTGCTGCGTGTGCACGACGTTGGGGCCCACGCCGCTGCCCTGCGCGTGCAAAGTGAGCTGCGGAACATTGCGGATTAGCCGTTGCCTCGCCCCGCGCTCTGCTGGTTCTATTCTTCCGCGTGCCAAAGCCCCGCGTGCTGCATGATGAGTTCTTCAAGCTCGCCAAAGAGAAGGGCTTCGTCGCGCGCAGCGCGTTCAAGCTGCTGGAGATTCAAGAGAAGCGCCGGCTCATCCGCGGCAGTGACCGCGTGCTCGACCTGGGCTGTGCGCCGGGCAGCTGGCTGCAAGTGCTCGACCAGAACCTCGGGCCCAAGGCACGCATCGCGGGCATCGACCTTTCTGCCGTCACCGCCCCGCTGTCCGAACGCGTGCGCACCATGCAGGGCGACATCTACACCACGCCCCCCGAGGTGCTGCTCGCGCTGGGTGGCCTCACGCCCGAGCAGATCGCGGCGGGCGCGAAGTTTGACGTGGTCATCAGCGACATGGCCCCCAACACCAGCGGGCACGGCGACGCCTTTTTGTCCTCGCGCCTCTGCGAGCGCATGCTCGACATGCTGCCCAGCCTCCTCAAGCCCGGCGGCAAAGCCCTCATGAAGATTCTGGAAGGTGAGCCAACGCCCGACACCATCGCCCGCACGAAGAGCGTCTTCGTCGAGGCGGGCACCACCAAGCCCAAGGCCAGCCGCGACGTCTCACGCGAGATCTTCATTTGGGGCTGGGGCTACAAGCCGCCCGCGACGACAAAGCGCGCGCTGCCCGCGCCCGCTGCGAGTGCGCCCACCTCGCCCGCCTCGCCCGCCACCAGCACACGCAAGCCCGCTCAGTCGGCGAGCCCGTCGGAGGCTTTGACGGCGAAGACCTCGCGCACGGTGCGCAGTGCCTCGCGCAAGGAGGGCGGTCGCGCCCCAGCAGCTCGGCGCAAGGCTCCTAAGCGATAGAGCTCGCGAATCGCACGGGCAAACTGGGTGTAGCTCTCGAGCAGGGAGAGCTCGGGGTCGTAAACGTGCGTGGGCTCGCTCGCCAGCCCGTTCAGCTCGACGATGCGGAAGCCCTCGCCTCTGCGGAGCAGTTCGTCGCTGGTGTAGCGCACGTCAAACCGCCCAAAGTGCAAGCCCGGGACATGGTCCGCCAGCCAGTCGCAACGCTCACGAAGTGCCTCCGTCGCGAGGTGCGAGCTGTCGACGAACATCGTGCCCTGGCAGTGATTGCCCGAAACGGCGAGGACCACCCGCTCGCCCCGCGCCGGCACGTTCATGGCTCGCTCGCCAAGACGCCGCAAAAACACGCCCGCCTGCAAGCGAAGCCTGGGATGAGCGAGCACAAGCTGTCCGAGTCGCTGCACGCCATCGCCCACGACGCTCGGAAACACCTTGCCCGTGATGCCCAGAATCCTGCCTTGCTTACTCCCTGCCTCGCGCGCGTAGAGAATGCCGCACTCGTGCGGCCCCGGATCAAACGCCTGGACGATGGACGCACCTTGATGCAGCGCGAGCGCCGCGCGGGCGGCCTGCATCGTGCGAACGAGGCGAAGCCCCTGACCCCGGCACCCACGATCGGGCTTGCAGATGAGCGGGAAGGCGAAGTTTGGGTCGGTGGTGTGCAGGTGCTCGAATGCCGCCTCCCGCCGCTCGGGCGGGCCTTCGGGCACGAGGGCAGTCGCGGGCTTCCAGCCCTCGGGAAGCTGCGTCAGAATCTCCATCTTGCTCTCGCCCGCGAGCATCGAGAGCGGGCCCGGCGCGTTCGCGATGAAGGGGAGCGTCAGGCACCTCTCTCTCGCGCCGCAGAGCGCAAACCAAGGCACCAGCGGCGCATACGCCGCCCATGTGGGCCAGAACTCCCAGAACAGCCACTTTGCCAAGCGCGGCGGCAGCGCACGCACAATCGCAGCGCGGACGGGGCCAGGCGTCCACAACGGGCGATCGCTCAACGCGGGAGATTGCGGTGCTGCGGTGGACAGAGGGTGTTCTCGTGCAAGGCTGCGTCGCGCGACGCGCTGGAGACCGCTGCCCTGGCAAGGGCCAGCTCATGCTCGCTGACGCTTGGTGCTTCAGGATACCAGCGATCGGTGTAGCGCAACCGCACGCGATGTCCGAGCAACTCGCACACCGTAGTGCTCACGGTGCGAGCGTCTTCGCGATCCATCATCACGCTCGCCGCCCTTCGCTCAGGCCAGGCATGGGCATGGAACACATCTTGAGAATGGGGCGCTGGGCTGCTGAGCACGACCCGCTCGAAAAGCTCGCTCCGTGGTCGCACCACGAGGTCGTCGCCCAGCGATGACGACGACCAGACGCGTGGCGCGTCGAGCGGCGACCGCTCCACGCGGATCGCCTGCTGCGATGGAGCACGCCGAGCCTCGAGCACCTGCGCTCCCACCACCGCGATGAGCAAGAACGGACCGAACTCCAGCGCGCTCAACCCTGCGAGCATCGCGGCAACGCCGTCAAGATCGGGCTGCGCGAGTGCACCCATCACGAGCTCTCCCCGGCTGCGCATCGCGGGCTGGGGCCGGGCTGCGTGCTGCTCGCCAGCAACCGGCGCGACCTCGCGCTGCGTCGTCTGATTCAGCAGCGTGACGAACATGCCCAGGTCGTTGGCGCCGATCCACGAGCCGAGTCCTTGCGGATCAATCGGCGCGAGCAGCGTGCGCTCACCCACGCGGCGAAGCGAGGGCACACTCGCCCGCGGGCGCGTGCGTTTCTCGTCGCGATTGCTCACGAGCCTCGGGCCTTGCGGGGTGGAAAGCAGCGACACCGTGCACATGTCTAGCTTTGCCGCTCCTGCGCGCGGGAAGCCGTCGCGCTGCCCGCATCGATCGGTGTGCCCGGCGCATAGCCAAAGGTGCGCGGCAAGGAGGACGCCTCGTCGCTCCGAGCGATCAGCATCCGGATGATCGCCATGTGGTGGATGGTGTGCCCATGCACGAACGCGAGCTCGCGCTCCAAGGTCGAAGCCATCGGGGCGGGCGGGCTATCGCGAAAGATCGCAAGCTCGATGGCGATGGGAGCAGCGAAGTCGCTGCGACGGAGCCCCTCCAGAAACGCGCGAGCCTCCCGCAGATCACAGATTGCGCGCGGCAGGTCGGTCTCGACCGCTGTGCCGCGCGAGCGCGACTCGTAGCACGCGCAGGCACCCTCGCTTGCCGCCCGCAACGCCCAGACGTGATCGATGGTGTGCCGCACGTGCTTGCCCACGGTGCTCGCGAAGGCCGGGTCGAGCAGCGTGCTCTGATAGGTGCGAGGCGAGATCGCCGCGAGGGCATGCTCGAGGTCAAACAGTGCCGCGGCAATAGCCCGAGCAAACTGCTCGCCAAGCTCACCAGGGCCACCGGGGGCATTTGCGCGACGGAGCGGGTTGGATGTCGTGGGTGTGGGGTGCATCGTGACGAGGGTGCGGTTGGAGGCTGCGTTGCACAGTGAACTCGCAGGGCACACCGGGCTATGCCGCACGTGCGAAGCGACGGGACACTGCAAAGGAACGAACAGACAGCAGAACAGCTTTGCCAGACTAGGCCCGCTGGAATCTGGCCAGAATATCCAGCAGCTGGCGGCGCCGCAGCACGAGCACGAGCCCCGCGAGGACGAACGTCGTGACCGCCAGCCCAAACAGCAGCCCGCCATCACCCTGCACCTCGATGCCCAGCTTCGTCAGGTGGCTGCCGATCGCGCCGACCATGACGCCCATCGCGAGCCCCGCCCCAAACACCGCTAGCCGCGGAATGAGCAGCAGCGCCACAGCGATGAGCTCGACCACGCCCGAGCCCAATCTTCCCCATGGCTCGGCACCGAGTGTGCTGAAGATGAACTTTGATTCCGGAGCGCCGGTGAACTTGAAGAACAGCGTCTGGGCGAGGATGCCCGCCGCGATGACCTGCGCGATCCAACTCACGATCAGGGGCGTGCCTGAGAGTGAACTTGGGGAACCGACTTGCTGGCTGGACGAATGCATGCAACATCTCCGCGATGAAGGCCCCAGAGCCGTTCAAGCCCTGCTGCCCAGCACATTCGTCGGCGCAGCCCGCGAAAGGTTTCAGAAAAAACGCGTTCTACCGCGCTCCACGATCGCGAGCCACCAGCGTCGCCTTCACCGTCTGCTCCGCCCCATCGCGGACGATCACAATCTCCACCTCGTCGCCGGGCTTGTGGCTCGCAAGCAGCGGCATCCAGCTCTCCACGCTCTCGATTGCCTTGCCATTCCACTTGGTCATCAAGTCGCCGCTCTTGATGCCCGCCTTCGCCGCGGGCATGTCGGGAAAGACATCGCCCACGAGCACGCCAGGCTTCTCCCCCGAGTAGTCTCCCGGCGCGACGCCAAATCGCACGCGGATGCCGCCCATGCCGCCCACGGGCTGGTCGCTGTTGGCGTTAGGGTCTGCCGCCTGAGCGCTCGCATCGCCCGCGGGGCGACCATTCGCGCTCGTGAACGCAAATCGCGTCGGGCGCGTGGCGGCATCGAGCACCATGTCATAGACAAGGTCTGAGATGTCGACCGCACCGGGCACGTTGATGAGGTCGCTGGTGTCGGTGGTCTTGTGATACTGATCGTGCAGCCCGCTGAAGAAGAACATCACGGGCACGCCCGCAAGGCTGAAGACGTTGTGGTCGCTGGGCCCCAGCCCGCTCTTCTTCGCCGCGATGGTCAGGTGGCTGCGAGAGAAGTAGTCGCTCGCCCACGCCTCCATGCCGTCGCCTGTCCCCACGCCGGTCACTTCGACTTTGTCGTCGCGCACGCGCCCGACCATGTCGAGGTTCACCATGAGCACGTGGTCGGCAATCGGCGCGAGTGGCCGCTGCGTGTAGTAGCGCGCGCCATTCAGCCCGCTCTCCTCGGCGCAGAACTGCAAGAAGAGAATGCTCCGCCGATTGCCGGGGGCGTCGCTCCCGCTCATTGCTGCGCTCAGCCGCTCGGCAAGAAGCAGGTTTGCACTCGTGCCGCTCGCGTTGTCGTCGGCACCGGGGTGAATCGTCCCGCGCTTCTCGGGCTCGCGACTGCCGAAATAGCCATAGCCCACATGGTCGTAGTGACTGCCAATCACGATCCACTCGCTCGCGAGAGGACCGGCGCCGGGCAGCACCGCGCCAACGTTGTCGGTCACGGTGGGCGTGCGCGACACACCGACATCCAGGCTCAGCGTCGTCTTGGGCAGGTCGATCAGTTCGCCCCGCTCGTCCGCGATGCGGCGAAGGTCCATCAGGCCCCGCCCCTGCGCATCGGCGGCTTTCAGCAGCGCGTCGGCTGCATCCTCGCTCATCATCACGATCGGGACCGAGAGCGGACGCTCACCAAGGCCAAAGGACAGGTCCTCAAGCCTCCCGGTGCGCGGATCCTTCGCGCCGGGCGGGCTCACGAGGATGATGCCCGCCGCGCCCTTCGCGATTGTGCGCCGCAGCTTGCCATCGATGCCGCTCGCGCCGGAGAATCTGCCGTCGTCGGTCAGGCGGCTCTCGCCCTCTTCGTTCAGCGGTTCAAATCGCAGCAGCACCGCGATGCGCCCCGCGAGGGGCTTGCCAGGCTCGCCCTCGTGGGGCCAGTCCTTGGGCTTGTCGAACGAGAAGTAGTCGCTCTCGTCATCCTCGATGCCGTACCCCACAAACACGAGCGGTGCGTTGGTGAGCGTCGCGTTGCTGCTGTATCCCAGCACGTTGTAGTGCGTGCCCGGCGCGAGCGTCAGCGTGTCGGCCCCTTGCACATACGACAGGGTTTGTCGCTCGACGCGCACGCTGTCTCCCGGGCGACGACTCAGCGGCGCGACAAACACCTGGCGATAGCTGCGCTCGCCTCCAGCGCTCGCAAAGTGCGCGTTCGCTTCGAGCAGGTCGTTCTTGGGGTCCGCGAGCATCGTCTGGTTCGCGGCTGCGCTGAAGGCGGGCTTGAGCCCCACCTTGTTGTACCAAAACTCGAGGTAGTTCGCCGCGAGGCGGTTGCCATTGGTGCCGGGTGCCCGACCCTCAAACGCTGGGTTTGCGAGCGTGGAGATGTGCTCGCGGTAGCGGGCCTCGCGGGCGATGCGGGCGTCATCTGCAACGGGTCGGGGCTTGGCGGCGGTTTGCGCCGACGGGCTATCGGTCCCTGCTTGCGTGGTCGCGATCGCCGAGGTGTCGTGCATGGGCGTTTGCACGTCGCTGGTCTGGGTGCCGGGTTGCTGAGTGCTCGTTTGTGCTCGGGCAGTGCCACCAGCGGCAAGGGCAAGCACCAGCGAGGCAGCAACAAAGGGGCGTGTCGGCATAAAGAAAGCTTCCAAAGCGTGGCATTCAACCAGCAGGCGGAGGCGTCGCGGCGAAGGCAGCAACACCAAGGAAAACCAAGGCCTCAGCCTCGGTGCACATGCGTGCCAAGGACACCCGGGTCGCACCCTGGCGAAACCAAAGTGCCAACCATGAGAAGTCCTTCGCGCGATGCCCCCGAGCGTTGCAGAGTTTACCTATGATTTGCTGTCCCGCAAGAGATTTCTCGCTGCGGAAGATCAATTGACCGACTCGCACTCCCCCGCGGCATCGAACCCTACGCCGCACGCCTCGATTCGCCGCTTGGCGTCGCAGCCTGGTTGCTGCGATGCTTTCAAGGATTTTCTGTCATGTCGCACACCGCTGCCTCGCCCGCCCACGCCGCCCACAGCCACACCAACCGTGACGCCCAGGGCCCAGGCGTGCTGCACCCCTCCGACACCTTCTTGCACCGCCACATCGGCCCAAGCGAAGCCGAGATCGCCGAGATGCTCGATACGCTGGGCGCGACCGACCTCGAGACCTTTACCGACAAGGTCGTGCCCGAGACCATCCGCGTGCGCAAGGCCCTCAGCCTCGCGGGCTTGCCCGAGACGCTCGCAGGCGAGCACGAGACGCTGAACAAGCTGCACAGCTACGCGACGCAGAACAAGGTCTTCCGCAGCTTGATTGGCACGGGCTACTACGGCACCATCACGCCGGGCGTCATCCTCCGCAACATCCTCGAGAACCCGGGGTGGTACACGCAGTACACGCCCTACCAGGCCGAGATCGCACAAGGCCGCCTCGAAGCGCTGCTGAACTTCCAGACGATGGTGAGCGACCTCACGGGCCTGCCCCTCGCTGGCGCAAGCCTGCTCGACGAAGCAACCGCAGCCGCCGAGGCGATGACGATGTGCTGGGCAATCCACGAGCACGCTCGCCCTGCCTTCCTCATCGCAAAGGACTGCCACCCGCAGACGCTTGCCGTCTGCCAGACGCGGGCTGAGGGCCTGGGCATCGACCTGCGCGTAGTCGATGCCAAGACCGCGACTTTCGACGAGACCATCGCGGGCGTTCTGGTGCAGACGCCCAGCACCGATGGCAGCGTGATCGACTACCGCGCCCTCGTGCAGGCTGCCCACGCGAAGGGCACGCTCGTGGTCGTCGCGACCGATCTGCTCGCCCTCACGCTCACGCTCTCGCCTGGTGAGATCGGCGCAGACGTTGCCGTGGGCAGCGCCCAGCGCTTCGGCGTGCCCATGGGCTTTGGTGGCCCGCACGCCGCGTTCATCGCGACGCGTGAGGAATACGTCCGCAAGCTGCCAGGCCGCATCATCGGCGTGAGCAAGGATGCGCAGGGCAATCGTGCACTTCGCATGGCGATTCAGACGCGCGAGCAGCACATCCGCCGCGACAAGGCAACCAGCAACATCTGCACCGCGCAGGCTCTGCTCGCCATCATCGCAGGCATGTACGCCTGCTACCACGGGCCCGAGGGGCTCCGCCGCATCGCGCTGCGGGCCCACAGCTTTGCCCGCATCCTCTCCAAGGCAGCGAGCGACGCGGGGCACAGCGTGCTGACCACCGCCTACTTCGACACCGTGACCATCCGCCCAGGCAAGGTGAGCATCGCACAGATTCGCACGCTTGCCGAAGGCAAGGGCATCAACCTGCGATATGGGGCCGATGGCACCGTCGCCTTCTCGTGCGACGAAGCGACGACGATGCAGGACGTGCGCGATGTCGCCGATTGCCTCGCGGGTGGTAAAGCCAACCTGCCCGCCGATCTCACCACGCTGCTCGCGGGCACTGGCCCGATCTCAAACGGGCTTGCCCGCCAGACGGGCTACCTCACGCACCCGGTCTTCAACACCTACCACAGCGAGCACGAGATGCTGCGCTACATCTTCCGCCTCATGGGGCGCGACCTCAGCCTCACGCACAGCATGATCTCGCTGGGCAGCTGCACGATGAAGCTCAACGCCACGAGCGAGATGATCCCCGTCACGTGGAAGCACTTTGGCGGCATCCACCCCTTCGCGCCGCAAGATCAGAGCGCGGGCTACCGCCTCATGTTCCGCGACCTCGAGAACTGGCTCACGAACATCACGGGCTTCGCAGCGATGAGCCTGCAGCCCAACGCCGGAGCCGCGGGCGAGTACGCCGGGCTCATGGTCATTCGCGCGTACCACCACAGCCGGGGCGACAAGCACCGCACCATCTGCCTCATCCCCGAGAGCGCGCACGGCACGAACCCCGCGAGCGCCGTCGTGGCAGGCTTCGACGTCGTGCCCGTCAAGAACACGCCCTCGGGCGACATCGACATCGACGACCTGCTCGCGAAGGCTGAGCAGCACAAGGCCAACCTGGGCGCGCTCATGGTCACCTACCCCAGCACCTACGGCGTGTTTGAGGAGCACATCAAGCAGATCTGCGAGATCGTGCACGCACGAGGCGGGCAGGTGTATATGGACGGCGCGAACATGAACGCCCAGGTGGGCCTCACGAGCCCCGGCGCTATCGGCGCCGACGTCTGCCACCTGAACCTGCACAAGACTTTCTGCATTCCGCACGGCGGTGGCGGGCCCGGCATGGGGCCCATCGGCGTCGCAGCTCACCTCGCGCCATTCCTGCCCGGGCACCCCGTCAGCTTCCCCAGCACGCTGAAGGACCAGGGCGCGGGCGCGAAGGCCATCGGCGCCGTGAGTGCAGCCCCCTACGGCAGCCCGAGCATTCTCGTCATCAGCTGGATGTACATCGCGATGATGGGTGCCGCGGGCCTCCGCCGCGCCACGCAGATCGCGATCCTGAACGCCAACTACATGGCCAAGCGCCTCGAGGGGCACTACGACGTGCTCTTCAAGGGCAAGAACGGCAACGTGGCCCACGAGTTCATCATCGACGTGCGCCCGTTTGACAAGAGCGCGGGCATCAAGACCGATGACATCGCCAAGCGTCTGATGGACTTTGGCTTCCACGCCCCCACCATGAGCTGGCCCGTGCCCGGCACCCTGATGATCGAGCCCACCGAGAGCGAGCCCAAGGGCGAGCTCGATCGCTTCTGCGATGCCATGATCAAGATCCGCGAAGAGATTCGCGCCATCGAGGCGGGCACGATGGACAAGGCCAGCAACCCCCTGAAGCACGCCCCGCACACCATGCACGTCATCAGCGATGATGCCTGGAACCGCCCCTACACCCGCCAGCAGGCCGCCTTCCCGTTGCCCTGGGTGAAGGAAACCAAGTTCTGGCCCAGCGTGGGCCGCGTCGACAACCCCTATGGCGATCGCAACCTCGTCTGCACGTGCCCCCCGATGGAGGAGTATGTGAAGTAGGGGGCAGGGTTTCGGAGGAAGGCATTCGGGATTCGCCATTCGGCATTCGTGTTTACGTCGTATGCCTGCCCGCCACCTGCTCCCTTTGCTGCTCTGCCCATTTGCTGCTTTGCGCTTTATCGCTTTCCCGCTCTATCGCTCTTCTCCCCCCATGCCCCCCGCCAACCACGACAAGACCCTGCAACGCCACCCACGACCGCTGGGGGGCGATCCTCTGCGCAACATCGATCCGCCCAAGGTCAGCCTCTCTGGGCTCATCCTCAACAACAAGCACATCGAGTCCACGGGCGAGAAGGAGCAACTGAGCCTGAAGAAGAAGCCCGAGTGGCTCCGCGCCAAGGTGCCGGGCGGGCCAGAGGTCGCGAGGCTCCGCAGCGTGCTGAAGGAGCACAACCTCTTCACCGTCTGCGAAGAGGCCAACTGCCCAAACATGGGCGAGTGCTGGAGCCGGGGCGTTGCCACGATCATGATCCTGGGCGACACCTGCACCCGCGCCTGCGGCTTCTGCAACGTGAAGACGGGCCGGCCCCCAGTTCTGGATAAAGACGAGCCGCGCCGCGTCGCCGAGAGCATGCGCCTGATGTGGGAGCATGCCAAGCTGCGGCACATCGTCATCACGAGCGTGAATCGCGACGAGCTTGCGGATGGCGGGGCGGGCATCTGGGCCGAGACCATCGTGCGCACGCGCGAGGCCTGCCCCGGGCTCTCCATCGAGGTGCTCATCCCCGACTTTGAAGGCAACTGGGGCGCGCTGCAGATGGTCATCGACGCCCGCCCGCACATCATCAACCACAACCTTGAGACGGTGCGGCGGATGTACCCAGCGGTGCGCCCCAGCGCGAAGTTTGACCGCAGCCTCGAGCTGCTCCGCCGCTGCAAGGAGCAGGGCGTAGTTGCCAAGACGGGCATCATGGTGGGCATTGGCGAGCGCGACGAAGAGGTGCTGGCGCTGATGGATGACGTGCAACGCTCGACGCGCGTTGCGAGCTCGAAGACGCCCGCAGGCAGCGACTCTGCCGACATTCTCACGATCGGGCAATACCTCCAGCCCACCCGCAACCACCTGCCCATCGATCGCTGGGTGACGCCCGACCAGTTCAAGGTCTTTCAGACCGAGGGCCTCGCCCGGGGCTTCAAGGTCGTCGAGAGCGGGCCCCTCGTGCGCAGCAGCTACCACGCCGACCATCAGGCCGACTCGCTGACGGGCGTGCTCGACGAGCGCGAGCAGCACAACCGCAGCATGATGCAGAAGCTGCTGCATCCGACGGCGTAGGCCTGGCAGGCGAGCAGGCTTGGGAAGGGCGGGCCCGCGCTTCGCCTAGCCTTCAGCGGCCATGCCCAGTTCCATCCCACGCACCCAGCCTCTGTGGAAGCGAGTATCCCGCGAGGCTGCGCGGTTCGCTCGGGGTGAGGGTGCTCTGCCTCCTCCTGGCAAGGGTGCGTGGAACCTCTTTCTCAGCACCTTCTTCTTCTTTTCCACCATCGGCTACATCAACGTGCTCTGGCGCACCCAAACCGTCACCAACGTGCCGGGTGTGCTGCTGGCGGGCGCGACAGCGGGCACCATCGCGGTCGGGTATGCCTACGCGATCGCGTATCGCAAGTGGTGGTTCCTCGTGGTGCCGCTCGCGTTCCACTTCGATCTGGCGACACGCCTGATCTTTGTGCCAGCGTTCCGACTGCACCTCATTGCCAACGTCCCGATCCCATCGCCCGAGGCAACCGCAAGCAGGCTTGTCGCAGTGTGGGGCACGATCCTCGGCTTGGCGCTGGGGCAGATTTTTATCATGCGCTTCATCGCGCGCATCGTCCGCAGCGCAGCCCTCGACCGTGCCGAGATCGCCGTCGCGCAGCGCATGCATGCGAGCATCGTGCCGGGCGTGCGGCTGGAGGGCGAGGGCTTCATCGTTGATGGCGTGTCGGACACCAGCACGCGCATGGGTGGCGACCTGTGCGACGCTCTGCGCGTGGGGCACGACACCTACGCGGTCGTGGCCGACGTCTCGGGCCATGGCGTCGGAGCCGGGCTGGTGATGGCGATGGTGAAAGGGTGCGTGCGGGCCCGCCTGATGCAAGGGGGCGAACTGCCCGCGATCGTGGGTGATATCAACCGCGTGCTCTGCACGCAGCTGACCGACGGCGCATTCGTCACGCTCGCGATGGCACGCGTGCGCGGGGGCGAGGTGGAGGTCGCGCTCGCGGGGCACCCACCCGCGCTGGTGGTCGGCAAGCAGGGCGTGCGCCGCATCGAGAACGCCAATCTGCCGCTTGGGCTCGTGGAGGGCGAGGTGTTCGTGAGCACTCCGGTGCACCTCCAGCCAGGCGAGGCGCTGGTGCTCTACACCGATGGGCTGTATGAGCGGCCCGACGAGCGACACCCACTGGAGCGGCGCGACGTAGGGCTCGATGGGCTTACCGAGCTGGTGCAGGCAGGGATGGCAGCGGGCGAACAGACCGCCGCGACGCTCATGCCCCGGCTGCGCGGGCAGGGAGCGCCCGTGGACGACCAGACGCTCCTCGTGCTCCGGCGTGATGGGTAAGGCCCCGAGGCCCTCGCGGAGCCCGCGCGGACTATTCTCCGCCACAATGCCCGCCGATAGCCCGCCTCCAAGCCCGTTGCACAACGCCGACCTCCCGCGCATCGCCTCGTTTTTGCGGAGCGCTCCGCACGTGCTGGTGCTCACGCACGCGAAGCCCGATGGCGATGCGCTGGGCAGCTCGCTGGGCGTGGTGCGCGCCCTCAACCACATCCGCCCGGGGAGCGCGACGGCGTGGTACTTCTCGCCTTTCCCAAACTTCATGAGCGCTGTCGTCGAGGGCACGAGCGTGCGCACGTTCGAGGTCGCTCCGGGTGTGCAGCCCGCACTGCCAGAGCTTGCATCGGGCTCGCGCATGCTGGTGATCGACACCTGCGCGTGGATGCAGCTGGGCCCCGCAGCCGCGGTCCTGCGAGGCTTGCCCGAGCGCACGTGCGTGGTCGATCACCACGTGTCGGGCGATAGCGATATCGCGTCGCTGCGGTGCGTGCAGACGCAGGCGGCGGCAGCCTGCCAGCTCGCCGCCGAGCTGTGTGCGCTGCTGCTCGAGAGGCCCATCGAGCAACTGCCCGAGGATGTCGCGGATCCGCTCTATCTGGGCCTCGCGACCGACACCGGGTGGTTTCGGCACAGCAACGTGACGGGCGATGTGATGCGCGTTGCGGGCAAGCTCATCGATGCGGGCGCGAACGCGGTTCGGCTCTATCAACTGGTGGAGCAGACCGAGACGCCCGGGCGGCTGCGTGCCCTCGCGAAGGCTCTCTCCAGCCTGCAACTGCGGTGCGAGGGGCACCTTGCCACGATGCACCTGAGCACCGACGACCTCCGCGTCGCGGGGGCCCAGCCGGGCGAGACGGGTGGCTTTACCGACTTTGGGCAGAACATCCCGAGCGTTGCGGTGACGGCGCTGCTCACGCAGATGCCCCCCGACCCAGCCAACCCCAAGGCCCCGAACATCAAGGTGAGCATGCGCAGCAAGGCGACGCACCCGTCCATCGATGTCAACGCGATCTGCGCGAGGCTGGGCGGGGGCGGGCACGTGCGGGCCTCGGGCGCGAAGCTGCACGCAGCGAGCATGGACGTTGCCCTCGACATCATCGAGGCGTGCGTGGGCGAGGCTCTGCGCGGTCAGGGCGTGAAGGTGTGACAGGGCGATCAGCTGAGGTGCTTTGAGCATGCGTCCACCCCGAGACAACGCCCGCCAGCCAGGCAAACGCGATGGCAACCGCGACGCTGCCCCGCGCCCGCCCGCAGGGCGAGGCGCGCGCACCCGCCCGAGCGAGAAGCCGCCGCTGCGCCTCATGACCACGACCCTGTGGGACTACCCAAGCCAGCACTACGAGCGCTACGTCGACGAGCACGGCACGCTGGTGGAAAGCCGCTATGGCATGGGGGGCGGGCAGCGGACGCAGGGGAGCAAGCACTACGAGGGCGCCACGCCCAGCTGGCTCATCTGGCAATGCCTCATGCGATACACGCGCGCGGGCGACAGCGTGCTCGACCCGATGTGCGGCAGCGGCACGACGATCGACGTCTGCACCGACCTGGGCCGATCGCCCATCGGCTTTGATCTGGCGCCGAGCAGGCCCGACATCCGCCAGGGCGACGCGCGGACGATCGCCCTTCCCAGCGAGAGCTGCGACTTTGCGTTCATCGATCCACCCTACTCCACGCACATCGATTACAGCGACGACCCACGCTGCATCGGCAAGCTCGATGCGAGCGACGACCGCGACAACGGCAAGGCCTACTACGACGCGATGCACCGCGTGCTGCACGAGCTGCACCGCGTGCTGAGGCCCAAGCGGTACATGGCGCTGTACGTGTCGGACAGTTTTCGCAAGCACAAGGGACGGATGGGGGGCACGTTCATGCCCATCGGGTTCGAGCTGTTTGCGCGGATGCGCACGCTCTTCACGCCCGTCGAGATCATCAGCGTGGTGCGATACAACGACAAGCTGGAGCGCGGCAACTGGCACAAAGCCGCGGAAGAGGGCAACTTCTTCCTGCGCGGGTTCAACTACCTGTTCATCATGCGCAAGGACGATTGAACAGCGTGTGCTCACAAGCATCGTCGAGCCTCACGCAAATCAGGGACAAGCCCGGGTCTCCGATAACGCCAGGTATTGCCTGAAGCAAGGGGATGTACGGGCGTAAGCGGGCAAATGCAAAAAAAGTCCGCCGCGCGCGTTCGGAAAATGTTGCAGATCCGGGCAACATCGGATACTTTGGGAGCGAATATCCGGTGAGTCATCGGCGTCGACTCCGACGCTGCTCAGTTTGCCGGATTCTGTCTCTGCGTTGGCGTTCGCTCTCGGGGTAAGGGAGCGTTGCCCGTTCTTCCCGTCGCAGTTCTCCAGGTTGCAGTTCCCAAGAAAGGCTCCTCTATGCATCACCCCCGCAGCACCCCAAAGGTCGGTCGTCGATTCGTGAAGTCGCTGATGCTCGCCGCGCTCGCGACGGGCGCGACCGTTGCCCAGGCAGGCCCGGATGTGATCGTGGGTGACCTCGACCAGGTGCAGAACTGGGGTATGGTGGGTGGGATTCGCGCCTACTCGGTGGGCACGATCTCGTGCAACATCGGCGATCAGCCGTTGGAATGGGAAGACGTTCCGCAGGCCGGCTTCACGGGCAACGTCTACCCCGTCATCTCGGGCAACGTCTATCGCCTGCGTGATGGTCGCTTCCAGCAGCTTGGCCAGCAGTGGCTCAAGCATGGGTTCTGCGCGCTGAATGGCAACGTGTGCAGCAGCTGCCCCCAGCAGAGCAACCCCGGGTGTCGCTTTCTCATGCCGGGGTGCTCGGACCCCTACAGCGCGAGCCTCAACGGCAGCCAGGGGGGCCTTGGCCCGAAGTATGAAGTGAACCCCGCGACGGGCTTCTTCCCCGTGAACTGGACGAACATCGGCAGCAACGGCGCCGCGACGGGCGATGCGATCTATAAGCGCATCCAGGTTCCGGATGCTGAGCTCTCGGACACCAACGGGTCGTACTTCGTCAGCAGCATTTACATCCACCCGCAGGATTCGGCGAACAACGTCGACAACAACAGCCAGAGCTACCGCCGCGTGACGGTGAGCGGGGCGAGCAAGAACCTGCTCGTGACCGACTCGACGCAGCGTCAGAAGCCCGCGATCTTCGCGTGGCGCGAGTACGGCGGCGGTGCGGCTGGCGGGGCTGGCATCGTGGACGAAGGCGTGCTGCTCTCGGCGATCGATGTGCCCGACGATGGTCGCTTCTGGGTGGGCAGCAAGGTCATCTCGCTGGGCAATGGCCTCTACCGCTACGAGTATGCGGTCCAGAACCTCACGAGCCACCGCGCGGGTCGCACGTTCCGTGTGCCCGTTGCTGAGTCGAGCACGGTCTCGGGCGTCGGCTTCTCCGACGTTGGGTATCACAGCGGCGAGCGTCAGCGCGGCGACGACTGGACGAGCAGCGTGAGCAACGGCTACATCACCTGGACGATGCCCGACCTCTACGCCGACGACCAGTGGGAGAACGCCCTGCGCTGGGACACGATCTACAACTTCTGGTTCGTGAGCAACGGCGCCCCCGCAACGGGCAACGTGCAGCTGGGGCTCTTCCTGCCCGGCACCGCGACGGACACGCACGAGGCATTCGTGCACACCGCGGGCGTGGGCGGCCCACCCCCGGCCCCCAGCAACGACAACTGCGCCGCGGCGATCTCGCTGGGCCTCGATGGCACCACGGCGAACTTTGACACCACGAGCGCCACGACCGACGGCAGCGCGGAGAGCCTCTGCACCGGCGGCAACAGCAATCAGATCACCAACGACGTGTGGTACACCTTTAGCACGGGCAGCTGCGCGGGTGACGTGACGCTGAGCACCTGTGGCTCGACCTTTGACACCAGGCTCGCGGTATATGCGGGTGGAGCATGCCCCGGCGCGACGGACATGGCTCTGGCGTGCAACGACGATTCGACGACCTGCCCGGGCAACAACGGGCTGAGCTCTCACCTCACCTTCGCGGCTGCGGCGAACAGCACGTATCGCGTCCGCGTCGGCGGCTTTAACGGCGCCTCGGGCGTGGGTCAGCTCAACGTGGCTCGCGCGGTGTGCGTGCCCCAGCCTCCGGCGAACGACCGCTGCAGCAGCGCGGTCTGGGTTGCCGACGGCCAGACCGTCACGGGCAGCACAGCCCTCGCAACCAACACGGCTGCGGACGGCGGTGGCGGGTGCAGCTCGGGCAGTTCGCGCGACGTGTGGTACAAGTATCGCCCGACGGTGAGCGGCGAAGTGCTGATCGGCACGTGCGGCAGCACGTATGACACGGTCGTGACGGTGCACACCGCGTGCGGCACCGCTCAGATCGCGTGCAACGACGATCACCAGCAGGGCGGCACGTTCTGCTCGTCGAACCTCGCGTCGCGTGTTGCGGTCAACATGACCGCCGGCACCACCTACCTCATCCGCGTGGGCGGCTATGGCGCGAATGCCTCGGGCGATTTCACGATGAACATCGCAGGCGGCGGCGGCGTGACGCCCCCCGGCAACGACGACTGCTCGGGTCGCGCTGGGCTGGGCCTGGGCAACCAGACCTTCACGCTCGTGGGCGCATCGACGGATGGCCCGGTGCACGCTGGTGAGCAAACCAACAACGATGTCTGGTTCAACCACCCGGGCCTCTGCACGGGCGACCTGCGCATCCGCGTCTGCAGCCCGCAGGGCTTCACGCCCCGTCTTGCCGTCTACTCGGGCGAAGGGTGCAGCAACCTCGAGAGCCGGTTCTTGGGCTTTGGTGTCGCGGCAGCCAGCGGCGCGTGCGGCAGTGGAGCGGTTGAGTACATCGTGCCGGGCGTACAGGCTGGGCAGGCCCTGAGCATCCGCGTGGGCTCGACCTCGCCCTCAGCGAGTGGCACGGGCACGCTGCAGCTGGAGTGCCTGCCCGCTGGCCCCAACTGCAACGACATCGACTTCAACAACGACCAGCTCTTCCCCGATGACTCGGACCTGGTGGCGTTCCTCTCGGTGCTCGCTGGCGCCAGCTGCCCCACGGCTTCGTGCGACAGCATCGACTTCAACAACGACGGGCTCTTCCCCGATGACAACGACCTGCTCAGCTTCCTGACGGTGCTGGCGGGCGGCGACTGCCAGTAAGCGTCGCTCCTCGCACCGGACCGCATGACATGAATCAGCCGGCCCCGCACACGCGTGCGGGGCCGTTTTCATTCTGCGCTTTCATTCCGTGAGTAGCGCCGGATTGGGCGGTGCGACGCCCCTAAACTCACTCTTTGCTCGACCGGAGCGGGGGCGTGCAGCACTGCACTGGCCCGGGCTTCCGGGCAGCAGCCTGTTTCGCACTCTGTTCGGATCGATGGACCGATCGTCATCATGCCCAGCCAACCCAATCGCGCCCTTCGCCTCATCGTCCCCATTGCCATCGGCATTCTCGGGGGCGCCTTGGTGTGGGCGGTGTTTACCAAGACCAAACCCAAGGCCCCGGCACCCGAGGCCCCCGCTGCGAGCACGCAGGGCGTGACCACGCCTGCCGCACCTGCTGCGACCGGCGCTGCGCCTGCCGCGCCGCAGACACCTGCACCACTGCCAGCGCCCACGCCCAGCACGCCTGCTGCGACTCAGGCCGCTGCGCCGGGCCAGCAAGCTGCTCCGACAGCGGCGGTCCCTGTCGCACCCAGCGCTGCTGCGATCACCAATCTTTCTGCCAAGGTGTTCACTGCGCCGACGCAGCCCATCACGCTCGAGAGTGACGACGTGCTGGTCACGCTGTCCGCTGTGGGCGGGGGCATCGAACGCATCACGCTGAAGAAGCGGTTCGACACGATTCGCAAGCAGAGCCAGATCATCGTGCAGGATGCGCCCGCCGCGGGCCCGGGGCTGCCCAGCCTGATGGTGCCTTTCGCGGCGGTGCAGCTTGATGTGACGCTGCCTGCTGCGCCTGGGCAGGCGGCACTCGCGCCGATCGCGGTTTCTCTCTACGCCAACACCGCGGGCGTGCACTGGCGCGAGACGGAGACAGCGGGTGAGCTGGAGGCGATCGTTGTCGATCAGGCGGGCAACGCCGTGGCGCGGGTGGTGCGGACGTTTGCGGCAGATGGGTACAACATCGACATGCGGCAGCGCATCGAGAACCTCTCGGGCGTGCCCCTCTCGGCGCGGATGACGCAGTATGGGCCCATCGACCCGCCCTTGGACAACATCGCGTACGGCGGCGACATGCGGCGGCTGCGGTTTGGGGCGATGCTGCCTGCAAACCTCGACCCTGCGCAGCGGAGCGTGACGGGGGACAACCACATCGAGTGGCGTCGCAACGCGCTGGCAGAGCCTGAGCCGCTGTTCAATGCCGATGGCACGCCCCTGATGGGGCCCGACGGCAAGCAGATGAAGGGGTATGTGCCGCTGAGCCAGAGCAGCAAGCGTTTTCCTGATGAGGCCGCGACGAAGGAAGGCCAGAGCCTGGTGTGGATGGGGCTAACGAGCCGGTATTGGGGCATCGCGGCGGGCCCGCTGAGCGACGCGGGGGCAACGGGCGTAAGCAAGCAGCTCGCGTGGGTGGAGAGCGTGCACACGCACGTGCCGGGCGGCACCGGGGCGATTTTGGGCCTCATGCTGCGTGGCAAGTCGCTGCCCCTCGCGCCGGCTGGGCTTGCGGGCAGCAGTCAGCAGGCGGACCTGCGCGTGTTTGCGGGGCCTTTGGATCGGTCGCTGATTGCGAGCGATGCGTGGCGCGCGAGCGTGGCACTGAAGGACCTTGTGATCTACAACTTTGGCGGGCCTTGCGGGCCTTGCACGTTCCAGGGGCTTGCGAACTCGCTGCTGGGGCTGCTGCGGTTCTTGCACAACAACGTGTTCTTCGATTGGGCGATGGCGATCATCATGCTGGTGGTCATCGTGCGCACGCTGCTGCACCCGGTGACGCGGTGGAGCCAGATTCGCATGGCGAAGTTTGGCAAGCAGATGGGGGCGATGGCCCCGAAGCAGAAAGAGCTGCAAGAGAAGTACAAGAGCGACCCCGCGAAGCTGCGCGAGGAGACCGCACGCCTCTGGAGCCAGGAGGGCGTGAGCCCTGCGGGCATGCTGGGGTGCATCCCGATGTTCTTGCAGATGCCGGTGTGGCTGGCGCTGAGTGCGGCGCTCTACTTCAGCGTCGAGCTTCGGCACGAGGGGGCGTTCTGGGGGGTGTTCCAGGCGATTCAGCCGCAGACCAGCCCCTTCTGGCAGTTCCTGGGCGACCTGAGCGAGCCCGACCGGCTGATCTACTTCGGCAAGACGATCGTGAGCCTGCCCATTCTGGGCGACATCCGCAGCATCAACATCTTGCCCGTCCTGCTGGGCATCGTGTTCTTCATGCAGCAGAAGTACATGACTCCGACGACGGGCCCGATGACGCCCGAGCAAGAGATGCAGATGAAGATGTTCAAGTGGATGAGCGTCTTCCTGTTCCCGCTGTTCATGTATCAGGCGCCGAGCGGGCTTGCGATCTACTTCCTTGCCAACAGCACGCTCGCCATCATCGAGGGCAAGTGGATTCGCCACCAGATGGAGAAGCACGGCATGCTCGACCTGGACAAGATGAAGGCCGAGCGAGCTGCCCGCAAGAAGGGCAACCAGATGGGCTTCCTCGAGAAGATGCAGAAGATCGCTGCCGAGCAGGAAGAGAAACGCAAGGCGGCAGTGCGGAACAAGAAGTAAGCGGAACGAGCAGTCAGGAGAGGCCCACGGACGTTCAGGCCGAGACGTTCACGACGCCCACGTGCGTGGGGACCACAATCTCCGCCTCGGTCGCGGCCTTCACCTCGTCCGCAGTCACGCCCGGGGCAAGCTCCTTGAGCACGAACCGGCGGCGGGCGGGGTCCATCTCGAGCACGCAGAGCTCGGTGATGACCATGTCGATGCAGCGCCTGCCCGTGAGGGGGAGGTTGCAGGCCTTGAGAATCTTCGGGCTGCCCTTGGCGGTGTGCTCCATCGTCACGATGACGCGCTGCACGCCCGCAACAAGGTCCATCGCGCCGCCCATGCCCTTGACCATCTTCCCAGGAATCATCCAGTTGGCGATGTCGCCCTCCTGGCTCACCTGCATTGCGCCGAGGATGCAGAGGTCGACGTGCCCTCCGCGAATCATCGCGAAGCTGTCGCTGCTGCTGAAGAAGCTCGCGCCGGTGCGGGCGGTGACTGTCTGCTTGCCCGCGTTGATGAGGTCGGGGTCGACCTCGTGCTGGCGCGGGAAGGGACCGATGCCGAGGAGGCCGTTCTCGCTCTGCAGCCAGACGTCCAGGCCCTTGGGGACATAGTTTGCCACCAGCGTGGGGATGCCAATGCCGAGGTTGACGATGTAGCCGTCACGAAGCTCTTGTGCGGCACGCATGGCGAGTTGGTCGCGGGTGAGGGGCATGGACCAAGCGTAGGAAACGCACGGGCGGCATCAAGGCTTGGCGGGGCGGGTTGTGGTTTTCGGTGCTGTCTGTGCCCTTTGGGGCTGTTGATGGGCGGCGGTATCCGCGCGTGCCATCGCTCGCTACACTGTTCCCATGATCACAGGTCTGTCGACGTTGTCTCCGCTCAGCATTGGTTCCTCCGCAACTTCGCTCACGCTTGCCCAGGCTGGCGGTGGGCAGAACAACACCATCCTCATCGTTGTGGTGATCATCGGCGCGTTTATTCTGCTGGTGATCGGCATCTTCTTGCTGCAGTTTCTGAACCTGTACATCCAGGCCCTGACGAGCAATGCGAGCGTGGGCCTGCTGGACATGGTGGGCATGAAGCTCCGCAAGGTGGACATCCGCACGGTCGTCATCAACCGCATCCGCGCCGTGAAGGCGGGCATGGACATCCCGACCAACGCGATCGAAACCCACTACCTCGCGGGCGGACGCGTGAACAGCGTCATCAGCGCGATGATCGCGGCGAAGGGCGCGCGCATCGACCTGCCCTGGCAGACCGCGACCGCCATCGACCTCGCGGGGCGAGACATTCTCGACGCGGTGCAGACGAGCGTGAACCCCAAGGTGATCGACTGCCCCGCGGTGAACGGCCCGCGCAGCACGATCGATGCGGTGGCAAAGGACGGCATTCAGCTGAAGGTGAAGGCCCGCGTGACGGTGCGGACGAACATCGCGAGGCTGGTGGGTGGTGCGACGGAAGAGACGATCATCGCGCGCGTGGGCCAGGGCATCGTGAGCACGATCGGTAGCGCGGTGGACCACAAGAAGGTGCTGGAGAACCCCGACGACATCAGCCGCAAGGTGATGGAGACGGGCTTGGATGCGGGCAGCGCGTTCGAGATTCTGTCCATCGACATCGCCGACGTGGACGTGGGCGACAACATCGGCGCCAAGCTGCAGACCGACCAGGCGAACGCGAACAAGCAGATGGCCCAGGCCGAGGCGGAAAAGCGGCGTGCCCTCGCCGTGGCGCAGGAGCAGGAGTTCCGCGCGGAGGAGCAGAAGAACCGCGCCGCAGTGGTGCTTGCGGAGGCGGAGGTGCCGCGTGCGCTGGCCGATGCCTTCCGCGGCGGGCGGCTGGGCGTGATGGACTACTACAAGATGCAGAACCTGCAGGCCGACACGAGCATGCGGAGCGCGATCGCGGGCGATGGTGCGCCGGGCGCGCCACCCGCGCCGGGTCGCTAAGCGGGCGTGTTCGCCGGGTTTGTCGGCACCGCTTGACAGGCGAGTTTTTCGCACGCGTGCACGGAGGCACCCATGCTGCAATGGCTCACACCGCAGGAAGCTGAGAAGGGGCTGCCCACCGACGCGTCGCTGCGCGGCAAGCTCGTGACGGTCATGGGCCTTGGTCGCTTTGGCGGGGGCCTGGGCGTGGCGCAGTGGCTGCTCGATCGCGGCGCGATGCTGACCATTACCGACTTGGAGCCCGCCGAGCGCCTCACGGCGAGCGTGGCGACGCTGCGTGCCCACCCGCAGTTTGCGAACGCACGGCTGGTGCTGGGCTCGCATGATGTGAGCGACTTTACGGCGTGCGATCTCGTCGTTGCCAACGTTGCGGTGCCCAAGCCTTGGGAAAATCGCTTTCTCGCGGCGGCGAAAGCCGCGGGCGTGCCCATCACCACCGAGATCGCCCTCACGATCGATCGGCTGCGCACGCATCGGCGGACCATCGGCATCACCGGGACGGTGGGCAAGAGCACGACCACGGCGATGGTGCACCACGCGCTTTTGACGGTGCTGCCGACGTCGCAGCGAGCGTTGCTGGGCGGCAACATTGGCGGCTCGCTGCTGCCCGAGCTCGCAGCACTCCGCGAGCAGGATTGGGTCGTGCTGGAGCTTTCCAGCGCTCAGCTCTGGTGGCTCTCGCAGTTGTTGACGGGTGAGCGGGCATGGAGCCCGCATATCGCGTGCCTCACGACATTTGCCGACAACCACGGCGACTGGCACGGGGGCATTGCGCACTACCACGCGAGCAAGGCCCAGCTGTTCTCGCACCAGCGTGCGGAGGACGTCGCGATCTTTGGCCCCGCGCTCTTGGGCGAGGCACCTGCGGGCCAGGGGTTCAGGGCGCGGCCTGGCGTGCGCACCGTGATGGCGAATGCGGCGGAGTTCACTCGCACGATGACGCTGCCGGGCGCGCACAACCAGCTGAACGCCGCGATTGCGCAGGCGATCGTGCAGGCTGCGGAGCCTGCGCTCGCGGCGCGAAGCGCGGAGGCGATCGCGAGCTTTCGTGGGCTTGCCCATCGCCTGCAGCTCGTGGGCGAGGTGCGGGGCGTGCGCTACTACAACGACAGCAAGAGCACCACGCCGCAGGCAACGCTCACCGCGCTCGCGGCATTGCGTGATGCGGGGTGCGGAAGCATCCACCTCATCGCGGGCGGCTACGACAAGCACAGCGACCTTTCATCAATCTCGCACGAAGCGCCGCGGCTAGCGGGCCTGTGGGGCATCGGCGCAACGGGCGGCACGATCGTGGAAGCCGCCTCGCACGCGAGCGCGAGGTATGCGGGCACGCTGGATCGCGCGCTCGCTTCGATCGCGAGCCAGGCCCGTGCGGGCGAGGCGGTGCTGCTGAGCCCGGGGTGCGCAAGCTGGGACCAGTTTGAGAACTTTGAGCAGCGGGGCGAGGCGTTTGTCGAGCTTGTGCGTGCGGTGCAGGCTGGGGCAATCTGAGGCTTCCTCGCGTCGCATAGCATTGCCGCTATGCCGCGCCTCGTGCGTTTTTCCTCTGCCGCGCCCATTAAGATCGACCCCGCCACGTGGCCCCGCGACGAGCAGGGCAACCTGAAGGTGCTGTCGATCTGCGGCTGCGGCATCTCTGCGAAGTTTCCGTTCTGCGATGGCGCGCACAAGGCCTGCAAGGCTGAGGACGCGGGCTGCACCTACACGTACGACATTCCGACGCGAACCGTGCAGAGCGTGACGCCTGGCACGGGCGACGTGCCGGCAACCGACGGGCAGCGCGAGGGCTAGGGACGCACACGACGCTGCCCGCTTCGAACCGTGTCGCTCCACGTTGCTCCCATGCTCGCACCGCATCGCCGCTCACCAATCGCATGTCCACCTCTGCCCCGCTGCCGTCGCTTGCTACCAGCACGCTCTGTGAAGACCTCGCCCCGGGCGTGCTGATGAAGCTCGCTGCGCTGTCGCATGAAGAGTCGGAGCTGCAAGCGAAGCTCGAAGACCCCGCGGTGCTCAGCGACCACAAGCTGGTGCGCACGCTCACGACGCGCCGCGCAGGGCTGAGCACCGTCGCGTTAGCCTATCGCACGCTGGTGCGAGCGGAGCAGGAAGCCGCTGCGCTGCGCGAGGCGCTCAAGGGCCCCGACCGCGACTTTGCCGAGCTTGCCAAGGAGGAGTTGCCCGCGCTCACGCAGCGCACACAGCAACTGGTGCAGCAGGCGCTCGTGCAACTGGTGCGCGCCGATGACGAGCAGGTGGGCAGCGTGATGCTCGAGGTGCGTGCGGGCACGGGGGGCGAGGAGGCGGGGCTGTGGGCGAGGGATTTGCTCGAGATGTATCAGCGATACGCCTCGCGCAAGGGCTGGGCCTTTGAGCCGCTGGAGGTGAGCACCGATGGTGGCAGCCTGCGGCAAGCGACCGTGAACGTGCGGGGCGAGGGCGTGTGGAGCGAGCTGGGCTTTGAAGCGGGCGTGCACAGCGTGAAGCGCGTGCCCGCGACCGAGGCGCAGGGTCGCATCCACACCAGCACCGCGAGCGTGGCGGTGTTGCCCGAGCCCGAGAGCGTGGACATCGCCATCGACTGGGCCAAGGACTGCGAAGAGCAGGCGACGCGCGCCCAGGGCCCGGGCGGGCAGAACGTAAACAAGGTCGAAACGGCGTGGCAGATTCTGCACAAGGCCACCGGCATCATCATCAAGATGACAGAGGCCAAGAGCCAGCAGCAGAATCGCGATCGCGCGAGGCGATTGCTCGTGGCACGCCTGTACGAGATCGAGCGCCAGAAGAAAGAAGCCGCCCGCAGCGCCGCACGCAAGGACCAGATCGGCACGGCGGGTCGCAGCGAGAAGATTCGCACGTATCGCTGGAAGGAGGGCATCGCCGCCGACGAGCGCCTGCCCGGCGAGTATCCGCTGCGCGACTTGCTCGCGGGCGACTTTGCCAAGCTGTTTGGCGATCTGCTCGCGCTCGACACGCGGGAGCGACTCTCGCGTTTGTAAGCCATCAACCCAAGACCACCCGCTCGTCACTCCCCCACCGCTCGCCCCGTCCACTCGCCCTGCCCGGTCGCTCCCATGCTGCTCTCTGCCCTCAACATCACCAAGACGTTTGGCACCAAGGACCTGTTCACGGGCATCTCGCTCTCGCTGGCGGAGGATGAGCGGCTCGCGCTCATTGGCCCCAACGGCAGCGGCAAGAGCACGCTGCTGAAGATTCTCGCGAAGCAGCAGACGTGCGACGCGGGGAGCGTGAACTCGCGCAAGGGCGTGCGCGTGGCGTATGTCTCGCAGCAGGACACCTTCGCGGAAGGGGCGACCGTGCTCTCCGCGGTGCTCGACGGGCTGCTGAAGGCGATGAAGGCGGGCGAGGCTGCGCACCTGCACGACGAGCACGAGGCAGAGCTCGCGGCGGAGCTGGCGCTCGCACGCCACGACCTGGAGCGGTTTGACCATCCGGTGCGCACCCTGTCGGGCGGGCAGCGGAAGCGCCTCGCGATCATCCGCGAGATCGCGAAGGAGCCCGATGCGCTGCTGCTGGACGAACCCACGAACCACCTCGACCTCGAGGGCGTGGAATGGCTGGAAGAGACGCTTCGCGCGGGGCCCTTTGCGAGCGCGATCGTGACGCACGACCGCGAGTTTCTTGAGACCGTCGCGACCCGCATCGCCGAGCTGAGCCAGCAGTATCCGCAGGGGCTCTTCGAGGTTGATGGCAACTACAGCGAGTTTTTGCGGCGCAAGCAGGAGTTTCTCGATGGGCAGGCTCGGCAGGAGCAGGCCCTCGCCAACCAGGTGCGCGAGGACCTTCGCTGGCTGGGGCGGCGTGCGAAGGCGCGCCGGACCAAGAGCAAGAGCCGCATCGACGCGAGCCACGATCGCATCGCCGAGCTTGAGGTGCTGCGAGCACGCAACGCCGCGCCGAACGTGACAAGCATGGACTGGGCCGCGACCGGACGCATGACGCGCAAGCTGCTCGTGGCGCGCGCGATCTCGAAGAAGCTGGGCGAGCGTCAGCTCTTTACCGATCTCGACCTCGTGCTCAGCCCGGGGCAGAGGCTGGGGCTCATGGGGCCCAACGGCAGCGGCAAGAGCACGCTCATCAAGGTGCTGATCGGTGAGCTGGAGGCGGACGAACCGACGCCAGCAGCCATCGCAGCCGCCGCGAGGGCGACGGATGTGCCGCACGGCACGCCCCCTCCGGGCACCATCAAGCGAGCCGAGCAGCTCCGCATCGTGCTGTTTAGCCAGCATCGCAGCGAGATTCCCCCCGGCATCACGCTGGCGGAGGCGCTGAGCCCGCACAGCGATGGCGTGGTGTATCGCGACAAGATGCTGCACATCAACACTTGGGCCCGCAAGTTCTTGTTCAACACGCAGCAGCTCAAGCAGCCCGTGCGTGCCCTGAGCGGCGGCGAGCAAGCGCGCATCCACATCGCGCGGCTCATGCTCGAGCCCGCGGACGTGCTGATTCTCGATGAACCGACCAACGACCTGGACATCCCTTCGCTCGAGGTGCTGGAGGAGAGCCTGGAAGAGTTCCCCGGAAGCGTCGTGCTCGTGACGCACGACCGTGCGATGCTGGCGCGGCTGTGCACGCACTTCCTCGCGCTCGATGGCAAGGGCGGCGCAACGCACCACGCCGACTATGAGCAGTGGGAACGCGCGCACGAGCACGCCGCGCGCGAGGCACGAGCTGCGGAGCGCGAGGCGAGGGGCAAGCAGAGCAGCGCGCCCGCCCCGGCAAGCACGCAGCCCACAGCCCCGGTTGCGAGCGCGAGCGCCCCACCCGCTCCACCAGCCTCCGCGCCCAAGAAGGTCAAGCTGTCGTATAAGGAGCAGCGCGAGCTCGACCAGGTCGAGCCCGCGATTCTGGAAGGTGAGGAGCAGGTGGCGCAGCTGGCCGCACAGCTGGACGCACCGGACGTCGCCCGCGACCCGCGCAAAGTGCACGAAGCTTCCGTTCGCCTGAGCGAAGCTCAGGCTCGCGTCGCGAAGCTCTATGAGCGATGGACCGAGCTGGAAGCAAAGCAACGCGGCGAGTGAGCGCGAGGCGGCGTGTACTGCCCCAAGCGAACACGTGCCGCCAGGCATGATCCTGGTACTCGCCGCCGCTTCGGCGGTGATGGCCGTCACGAGTGCTCACAGTCGCCGGCCTAGCGGATTTTCACGCTCGCAAGCCCGACCACGACGAGGATGATGGTGACTATCCACATCCGCGCGACCACGCGTTGCTCGGGCCAGCCCAGTTGCTGCAGGTGGTGGTGATAGGGCGCGATCTTGAAGAAGCGCTTGCCACCCGTCGACTTGAAGTAGCCCACTTGAATAACGACGCTCAGAATCTCCGCGATGAACACGCCGCACATCAGCAGGATCACGATCTCTTGACGGATCGCCACCGCGATATAGCCGACGAGCCCGCCCAGCGCGAGCGCACCCGTATCGCCCATGAACACCTTCGCGGGCCAGCAGTTCCACCACAAGAAGCCCAGGCACGCCCCTGCGGTTGCGCCCGCGAGCACCGCAAGCTCGCCCGTGCCCGGCAAGTGCGGCACGAGCAGATACTCCGCAGCTTCTCGATCGCCCGCGATGAGGCACAGCACAAATACGCCCATCATGACCGCGGCACTAATGCCGCCTGCGAGCCCATCCATGCCATCGGTGATGTTCACGGCGTTCGAGAGGCCCGCGACCATGAGCATCGCAACGCCAATGAAGATGATGGGAGGCAGGAAGAGAACCGCAGGATTCACGACCATCTGCACGTCGCTCTTGGGACGCACGCCAAGGGCGGATGGCGCCTCGATAGGCACTTCACTCGGCGCTGGCGACTGCGACGCGCCGACCCCGCCGACCTCGCTTGGCACCACCGGGCGCAATCGCTCGGAACTGATGTACGTCTTCTGCCCGGGCAAGTTGAGCACGAGCCCCATGCGGAGCTGGTCTTGGGGCGTGTCGGGCGAGGGCGGCCTGAGGAAGAGAAAGATCCCCACCAGCAGCCCAAGGCCCAACTGAAACACCATCTTTTCCCACGCAAACAGTCCTTGTCGGCCGCCGCCACGGCGCTTTGCCGTCAGTTTCAGCCAGTCGTCAAACCCGCCCAGCAGGGCGAGCCAGAGCACCACGATGAGCCCAAGCTGCACGTAGCGCTCGCCCACGTTCGCGAGCAGAATCGTCGAGCCCGCGATCGCACCGACGATGAGCATGCCGCCCATGGTGGGCGTGTTTGCCTTCTGGTTGGCGGTCGCTTGCAGGGCGGTTGCGTCGGTCGCGCCGGTGTCGCCGATTTTTTGCCTCACCAGCCAGGCGATGGTCGGCTTGCCAAATGCGAGAACGATGAAGAATGCCACGCCCGCCGCCGCGAGGGCGCGAAACTGCAACTGGTCGAGCACCGCAAACCAGCGGTAAAGGTCGTGGTCGATGAGCCACGATCGGAGAGCTTCAAGCAGCAGGTAGAGCATGGAGCCGCAGCGCGAGAGAGAGGCGCCCGGCTCGCCAACGGGCGAGGACGATGCACCACGAAAGCACGCCGGTGACATCGGCCAAACGTGCGCCCGAGCGAGAAGATTTGCGGGCGGGTTCATCCTGCCCGCCAGAGCCACTGCTCGCGAGTACCACCACATCACGAGCTATCCTCGCCCGTTCATGACACACGGATTCTCAGCCGTTTCAGCTCTGGCCCACGCGGCAAGCGTCGCACTGGGCGGAGCCGCGCCCGCCCCGAGTGGGTCGTCGCAGCACCTGGGCGTAGTGCTGCTGGCGATCTTTGTGACCGCCGCCCTCGTGGGCGTCGCGTTTCGCAAGCTGCGCATCGAGGCAATTCCGGGATATCTGCTCGCGGGCGCGATCATCGGGCCGCACGCGCTGGGGCTGGTGCAGAGCGAGACGAGCGTCGACCAGATTTCTGAGCTTGCTCTCGTGCTGCTGATGTTCGGCATCGGGCTGCACATGGACTTGTCGGCGATGCAGCGTGGGCTCGTGCGCATCGTCTCGCTGGGTGTGCTCTCCACCCTCGCGGTCGTTGGCGTCTGCTGGGGGCTGTTCATCACGATGGGCAGCCCGCGCCCAAACGCCCTCATCCTCGCGTTTGGTGCAGGCATCTCCTCCACCGCGGTGCTCATGCGCGTGCTCGCAGCGCGGCGAGAGATCGCAACGCCCCACGGGCGAGTCACCGTGGGCACGTCCATCGTGCAAGACCTTGTGTCGGTCGTCATGCTCGCGGTCATTCCCGTCATCGTGACGTTTGGCGGTGGCGCTGGCGCGGTGGGTGCGGACGCCGCCACCACGGGCCTGCCGGGCTGGACGGGCAGCTTGCTGCGGGGGTTGCTTGCCTCCAGCGGCGTCTTCCTCATGCTCGTGCTCGGTCGCAAGCTGCTGCCCCTGGTGCTCGATCGCATCGCGCGGCTGCAGAGCAGCGAGCTCATGCTCGTCTCTGCGGCGGCGATTGCTTTGCTGAGCGCAGGGTGGAGCACATACATCGGCTTTGGCCCCGCGATGGGGGCCTTTCTTGCGGGTTTTTTGCTCG
Organism: Planctomycetaceae bacterium; assembly: GCA_027487735.1. Lineage (GTDB taxonomy): Bacteria > Planctomycetota > Phycisphaerae > Phycisphaerales > UBA1924 > BJHL01. The sequence continues at coordinate 33,347 of JAIYDA010000009.1, forward strand.
CTTCGACGCCTTATCGCTATCAGCTCAGCGGGATGTTCGCGCCGATGCGAGACCTGCTCATGGCGGTGTTCTTTGTCAGCGTCGGGCTGCGGGTTGCGCCGCTGGAAGTGTGGAACAACCTGGGCGGCATCGCCATCGCCCTCGTGGGCGTGCTGCTCGTCAAGACCATCGTCATCGCGCTCTCGGCGTATCTCGCGGGCATGACGGCGCAGGCAAGCCTCATGACCGGGGCATACCTCGCGAACGCGGGCGAGTTCAGCCTCGTGCTCATCGCGGCGGGCGCAGGGCTGCTGACGCCAGCCGAGACGGGCGCGGCGATTGCCGTGGTCATTCTGTCGCTGGTTGCCACGCCCTTCCTGGTGCCCGTGTCGCACAAGCTGGCCGACCGGCTCGTGGGCTTTCCGCTCTCGCCCTGGTTGCGGGGCAGGGTGGCGCGCAATGTGCCCAAGGTGCCGAAGGCGAGCGTGCCAGCCGAGCCAGATGCAACGCGCGTCAGCCCGATCGATGTCGACGCCCCGGCGGTGCTACCGCTGGGCGAAGAGCCAACCGCCGCTCCGTCCAAGGCAAGCGAGGACCTGCCCATCGTGGGCGAGGTGGGCGAGGCAACGCCCCTCATCCGCCCGCGCAGCGTCATCATCGCGGGCTATGGCCCCATCGGTCGCGCAATCGCCGATCGCTTTGCGATCCAGGGCGTGCAGACGACCATCATCGAGATGAACGCCTCGACCGTGGAGCGGCAGCACAAGCTGGGGCGACGCGTGGTGTATGGCGATGTGACCAACCGCGATGTGCTCGAGCATGCGGGCCTCTCGCAGGCCGACGCGTTCATCCTCACCATCCCCGATGAAGAAGCCACACTCAAGGCGGTGCAGATCGTGCGCGACATCCGCCCCGATCTCTTCCTCGCGGCCCGGGCCCGCGTGCTGAGCAGCAAGTTTGTGATGATGTCCATCGGCGCGGACGTGGTGACCGTGGAAGAGGTTGCCACCGCCGTCGCGATGGAGCGCGAAGTGCTGGATTCGCTCTCACGCTGGCTGGCAGCGAAGGCGCGGGGCGTGCAACACCCCACGGTGTAAAGCCCTGCCTGGCATGCAAACGGGCCCGCATCGCTGCGGGCCCGTGGGGTGTTTGTCGTGATGTCCGTGCGGTCCGTGCCTCGCCACGCTCAGCGCATCGCCTTCACCTTCTCCATCGTGCGCTTCTGGTGGATGATGTATCGACCCTCGTAGCCCTCCATGGGCACTGCGCCGTTCTTCACGATGTCAATCACCTGCGCGGGCGTGAGGCTCGGGCGCACGGCGAGCATCTTGCCCACCAGGTTCGCAAGCTGCGGGGCCGCCATGCTCGTGCCGCTGAAGCGCAGGCGCGTGCCGCCCGGCACAAAGCTCTCCACCTCAAACCCGTTGGCATACAGGCTGACGTTCTTGCCGAAGGTGGTAAAGCCCGTGGGCTTGCCCGTCTCGTCGATCGCGCCGATCGTGAGCATGTTGGGCACGTTCAGCCCGCTGGGGATGAACTGCGCAAACGCGTTGTCGTTGTCGCTGTTGCCCGCAGCAGCCACGAACAGAATCTCCGGGGCCGAGCGCATCGCCTTCTCTAGCCCATCCGCGCCGATCTTGAAGAACCGCGCCGCCATCTCCTGGCGTTCCTCGGGCGTCTTGCCCACACCCTTGCGCTCAAGCTCGCTCTCGATGCTCTTCACGTCGCCGCCCCAGCTCATGTTCACCACACGCACGCCCTGAGCACGGAAGTAGTCGACCGTCTCTTGATACATCTGCGCGGTGCGCTTCGCAAGCTCCTCGGTCGGCGCAAACTGTGGGATGTTCTTCCAGTCAAACGTCAGGCGAGCCGCCAGCAGCCGCGCGAAGGGGTTGCCATCGGCCGCGATGCCCGCAACGTGCGTCCCGTGCGAGATGTTGCCCATCAGCCCCAGGTCCTCGGTGAACTCCCCCACCTTGTCCGCGGGCAGGCCCGAGATGTGCTTGCGGAGCTTCGCGGCATCCTCGCTGTCGATCGCGCTCGACAGGTCGCTCCACCCCTTCATCAGCTTCAGCCCCTCGGCGTAGGACATCACCAGCGCGTCGCTGGAGTGCAGGATCGAGGGCGTCTTCTCGTTCTGCAAGTCAAAGGCGATGCCGTGCACGTCGTCGACAAAGCCGTTCGCGTCGTCGTCCTTGCCGTTCGGCGTTTCCTTCGGGTTGGTCCACACCTGGTCCTGACTGAAGACGCTGGTGTCCACGCCGCTATCCCACACGCCAATGACCACAGGCGTGCCCTTCTCACCATCGGCGAAGGTGTAGACCGAGGGCGTCCAGACGTCGATGCGCTGCACGTTCGCCTCACGCTCGGTGATGATGCGCGTGTAGACGCGCTCGATCAGGGGCTGCAAAGGCAGCAGCTTCTCCATCGCCATGCGAGCGTTCACCAGCCCGTTTGCGAGGTCGCTCGTGAGCGTGTTGCCATTCTCGGCAACCACGGGGTCGAGCTGGCTCTTGATGCCACCCAGCAGCAGGTCGCGCGTGAGGAACTGCGCGCGGCCGCGGGCCGCCTTCACGTCCTCAGCTACCTTCTCCCAAGGCAAGCCGCCCACGCGTTGCTGCAGGCTCTGCTCGAAGCTCGCATCAAAGCTCGCCTCGCCCGCCTTGCCCGCGGGCATCGCCTTCTTCGCATCCAAGTATGCCAGGATGACATTGCCCGACATCAGCCGCGCGCTCTCTTTGGTCTCGAGCCCGCGCATGCGCTCGATGAGCGCGGGCACGTCGTCGTAGCGATTCTCGAGCATCGCGATCTGCATCTCAAGGCCCGCATACGCCCGCAGCGTCGTCGCGTCTTTGATGTCGTACTGCGCAAGGTCGCTCACCAGGTTCGCCTTCACGCTCTCGAGAAACTCGCGGAATGGGCCGTCGCTCTGCACAAACTCGCTCGCGCTGCCCTGGATGGTGTACACATGCACGGGCAGGTCCGCAGCCGTCGCAACGGGCTTCTTCGCGCTCGCGGGGGGAGCGCCCGCCTGCTGCGCCGTCGCGGTTGTCGCGCCGAGCGCAAGCCCCGCGCACACCACCAGCGAGGCTGCGCCGCGCGAAACCAGTTGCATCACGTTCATCGGGCCCATCCGCTTGCTGCGAACCATCGAGAATCCTCCGTGCCCGCACGCCCAAAGGGGCACCGGGCGAATCACCTGCACCATCTCGCCCGCGGACACAATCGCGAGCGCACGCTTGCGGGGCAAGGCGTGCTTGCCCCACGAAAACCTGGGCATGATAAGGCCGCTGACGAGAATCTCGCACCGCCCGCGGCCCACGCCGAAGGCCAAACAAACGCCCGTCGCAGGCCCGACCAAGCCGAGCCCACGCATGGTCGTACGCACTTGCTGGCATGCCGTATCAGCCGCCAGTCGCCGGCGTCGCTGCCGGAGCCGGAGCCGGAGCCGGGCTGGAAGGTGCAGCCGTGCTTGGGGCAGGCGCCGCCCGCGGCTTGGGCGGCGGCGGAGGCGTCGTCGAGAACGTCTCACTCCCGCCAAGCACGTAGTCCATGCTGTAGTCCTTCTCGCGCGAGCCCTCGGGGAAGTCGATCTCCTGCCGCAGGCTCGTGGGGCCGCTGCGGCGATACGTCACGCGCATCCCCTCGCTCTTGCCCGTGCCGCCAAAGGTCGCAAAGGTGCCATCGCTCTCGATGAGTTTGAACAGGTCGAGGTCTTTCCGCTCCTCGGGCACGACAAGGCCCGCATGCAGGTGCCGCAGGCGCAGCTCCACGCCGCTCTCTTCCGCCGTCACAAGGCTCAGCTCAAACAGCGCGGGCTTGCCATCGCGCCGCACCTGGCGAAACACGCCGATCATCGAGTTGCCATACGCGGGCGACCACGTCTCCTCGTTCGTCGTGCCGTTCGGGTTGCCGCGAACCCAGCGCCCCTCAAGGAACGCCAGCGGCTTGAGAGCCTCGCTAGGGTTTGCGCCAAAGGGCAGCTCGACTGCCGCGGCCTTGGGCTGGGCTGCGCCCGCGCCGGGAGTGGTGCTGCACGCGCCAAGCACAACCACCGCACCCATCAAGCACGCCCCGAGCACGATTCGTCCTGCGTTGTTCATCCCACATCGTAGCGGGCAACGCACAAAAAAGATCACGCCCGGGCGGCCAACACGGCCAACCCGGGCGTGGAACTAACACAGTGCAATCACCCGATCAGTCGTAGTTGCCGCTCACTTCCGGCGGCTCGACGTTGCGGAACAGAAGGTTCGTCTCGACGCGGAAGTTGCTCTCGCTCGTGCTACGCTCAGCATGGAAGATGCTGAAGCGGTACTTCTTGCCATCCTCCAGCCAGTCGACGCGGTCGAGCTCCACCGTCTGCTCGTCTCGCGGGTGCAGGCCACCCAGGTCGAGCACGAGCTTGCCGTCGATGAACATCCAGACGTCGTCGTCGCCCGTGAAGGTCATCGTCAGGTCCTTGCCTCGCTCGAAGACGAAGTCGGCCTGAATCTCAGTCGTGAAGTGGAAGTTGCGGCCCCAGTCGCCAAAGTTGCCAAACAGCTCGCCATCGATCGGGAAGAACCCGCCCTTCTCCCGCCACGGGCTGTCCTGGGCCGAGTCCATCACAAAGGTTGCAGTGCCGGGAACGCGACGCAGCGTGATGGGCACGACCTTGCTCGCGTTCACACCAGGCACATCGCGATACCACTGCGCAACGCTCTCGGCGTTCGTCAGCTGCTGCGAGTTGCTGCTCGCAAACCGACCTTCTCTGTCGTCGTCGTTGACGCGGCGGTCGCCGTCGTCCTTGCCATCGCGATCGCGGTCGCGGTCATCGCGGTCGCGGCGCTCGCTGGCGACTCTGAAGAAGCTCGGGTGCAGACGCTTGCCGTTGCGGTTGCGCCAGTCGCTCTCGATTCGCTTGCCACGAGAGTCACGAAACACCGGCTTCATGTCCGCATCCAGCTGATCCTGCACCAGGAAGAGCGACGCACGCGGGTTGCCATACGCCTGGAAGTCCGGGTGCCCACCTTCCTCCCACCGCGGCTTGAAATCGCGGATCGTGGCATGCAGCACCACCTCGCTCGGAAGGCTCGCATACCGAGCCTCCTCGTCCGCCTTCGCGTCGCCGCCACGAGCTGCGGACAGCGACGCGGCGATTCCTGCCGTCGTGAGCAGTGCCAGCGACAGCTTCCAAGGCAGACCAGCATTCGTGTTCGGGATTTGCATGATGACGCTCCTCGGGTCGAGGCCGGCTTGCACACGCGGCACACGACACCACAAGCAGGCGATTCGCTTGCTTGCGCGTCAACCACTTTGTCCAAACTGCCCACGCAGCTCGCCCTGCCCGTGCCGCCCGCGCGGCCCACACCGTCTGGAGGCCCCCCGCCGGAAGCCGGGCGTCTCCAGACGCGAACACCAATCACGACTCCGAAAGCAGACTCGAAGCCCGAGGCATGCCCACACCGATCCAACCGCAACGCATGGAGAAGGCTCGCCAACAGGAGGTGGGCTGCCCTTTCGACACGCGAAAGAGTGGCCCGGTAGCAATAGCCCTATAACAACATTGCCTCTCACGAACGGAGTGGGATTCAGCGAACGGATCGAGCGAGAGCCAGCGGTGCTTGCGCGGATGTCCCGGGCGGCAGGAGCCACCAGCACGATCGGAAAACTCAATCAGAAATATTTCACAAAGATTGCCGTTTGCTGCAACTCTCCGAACGCCACTAGCGAAAACCACTGCGGCACAAGGGCACGAGGTCGTGCAAATGTGACCAAGCATTGCTCCGTGGAGTTCTTTATGGCCTGGCCTTTGCAGCGTTCCCGTTTGACCCTCTCTGCCGCCGCGACGGCGTGCCTTGCACTGCCTGCCCTCGCGCAGCCCGACACCTTCACTGAGGCTGGGCTCCTCTCGGCGCCGCTCGACCCGCCCAGCGTCGTGGCTGGAGTTGCCTTCAGCGTGTCAGGTCGGACCGGACCCGAGCAGCTCGCCGTCCGCTGGTATCGACTGCAGCTCATCGACGAGATCGTTGCACCTCGCTTCTTTCAGATCACCGCCACACCAACATCCGCGTTTGCAGCGCCCGCCAGCGTCTCCCTCGCGCTCTACAACGCGAGCGGTGAGCGCGTGGCGACCGACTTCGGCACCGCTGGAGTGAGCTCAGGGCTGTCGTTTGGCTCATCGCTTCCTGGTCCGCGCAGCGGCGAAGAGACGTTCGGTCGCGACGGAAACCTCGCGCCGGGGGAGTATTGGCTTGCGCTCGCGGCTGGCGGCACGACAAACGTGAGTGCTGGGGCGAACGACTGGAACGTCTCGACCAACACATCGCTGACGCTCGACCTCAACAACCCATTCACCGCGTATGTCTGCACCGTCTCGCTGTCACTGGGCAACACCGACCCGCGCACCACGACCCCGCCGGCCAACGACGACTGCGCGAACGCACGACCGATCGAGACTGACGAGTTCTTCATCGGGACCATCGAGCTTGCAACCAACGATGGCAACGTCGAGTGCTTCCAGCCGTTGCCCACGACCGTTCTGCGCGACATCTGGTTTCGCTACACACCGCAGACCAACGGTCGTGCAACCGCTGAGTCGTTCGTGCAAGACGCATCCGTCGCCGTGCTTCCGCAGCTCGCTCGCTACAACTCCTGCGGACAGGCTGCGGTTCAGTGCGGAACGATCTTCGTTGGGTCCGATCTCGTCCCGGGCTATCGCCTCGAGTTCGATGTGATCGCAGGCGAGACCTACCTGATCGGGCTCAGCGGTGCGCAGGGGAGCACCGGACCTGTCAACCTGCGGGTGACGCTCGAGAGCGCAGCGGGCTGCGACTCCATCGACTTCAACGCAGACGGTCTCTTCCCCAGCGACCAGGACCTCATCGACTTCCTCGCCGTGCTCGCGGGTGGTGATTGCTCCACGGGCACGTGCAACGACATCGACTTCAACAACAACGGGCTCTTCCCTGAGGACGGCGACCTGATCGACTTCTTGGGCGCGCTCGCCGGTTCAGGCTGCTAAAGAACGACACACACGCACACTTCCAAACAGCTTCGTTGTCACCAAAGGACGCAAGCCCGGCAAACTCACGCCGGGCTTGCGTCGTTCGCATGATGTTCTCACGAAGTCACACCGATTGCCTCGCGACGCGTAGGCCCCACCGGCCCCAACGACTACATGCCCCGCGTCTTGCCATCGCCCACGGCAAGCTCATCCTCGCTGATCTCCCCCGCTGCAATGTCTCCCACGCGAGGCTTCAGCTCAGCGAGCGCGGAGCTTGAGGCTGCTGCGGCCCGGGCAACCAGCCGCTTCTCGCCGCTGCCCGCGTGCGCTGGGCGCTCGTGGGTCGCCGCGTTGCGACCATCTTCTGTCACCTTGTAGACCACGCCGATGGTGGTCTCCTTCTCACCCAGCAGCAGGCGATTGACGAGCTCAACGCCCTGCATGAGGCTGTGGTCGGTGTTTGCCACCTCATACTTCCACATGCCAAAGCGACCGCGCGAGTAGATGTCGCGTGCCTCCAGCCAGGGCATCACATCGCTCAGGATGTCGTCGCGCTCCACGCTGGGCGTGGGGTAGCTGTAGTCGGCGTAGTAGCACCAGCGGCTGACGATGTTCGCCCGCTCGCCCGGCTGCAACAGCCCGGCGTTCTCCAGGCCGCGGATGCAATCCTCGACGACCGCCTCGGGATGCTTGTTGAACTCGCCGGGCGTGCGCTTCGCGTCGCTCTCGCTCACCTCGCACAGCAGGCTGTAGTAGTTGTCCTTGTCGGGCGTCATGAAGGGCGAGTAGTTGCTCAGGTACGTCACGCGGTAGAACGGGCAGTTCTCTTCAGGAAAGTACATCCAGCTCTTCGTGTCTGGGGTTCCCGCCCCGGGCGCGCGGCTGCGCAGCCCGATGCCCACCATGTATCCACTGCTGTGCAGCAAGCCCTGCGCACGCTCGGCAACAAACGCCAGACTTGTGTCACCTCGCGCCGATGCCTGCGCTTTCGATCCTTCGCCCTCCCGCAGCACCTTGCCCGTCAGCACGTCCACAGGCATGGTGCTGATGAGAATGTCGTACGTGTCCGTCGTGCCATCGGCGAAGCGGATGAGCTTGGCATCGACGTCGATGCTCGCGACGCGCTTGTTGAGCTTGATGTGGCTCTGCGGGCCCTCCACGTCGCTCGCGGGGTCTTCGTCCTTGCCGCGAATCATGCCCAGCGCAGGCCCAAACCTGCGATAGAACTCGCCCGTGCCCCCCCGCAGCGGGAACTTGAACTGGTTGTTGGGCCCCCAGCCAAAGTCGTCGCTCCCAAGCAGCACGTTCTTCAGCGCCCGCTCAACGTCGATGACCGCGACGCGCTCGCCAATCCAGTGCTTGTTCATCCGCTCGGGCGGATAGGCCCACACCTTGAAGTTGTACGGACGCATGAAATACTTGGCAATCCCCTCGCCAAACACCGCGTCGATGAACTCGCCGAAGTTCGTCGCGGCTTGCGGGCTGGGCACCCTGCCCTTGCCGTTCTGCGCCTTCACCAGCCCCGCGATGCACTCAAATGCCGCCTGCTTGGGCAGGTAGCGCACGTTGTTCTGAAAGGGATAGGGCACCCACGTGTCGAACATCCGCACCCAGCTCTCGCGGTTGTTGAGCGTGAACTCCTTGCCCATCAGCTTTTCGAAGCACTGGTCGTAATAGGTGTAGTGGCTGAACATCACGTGCCCGCCGATGTCCCACGTGAAGCCCTGCGGATCGACAAAGCTGTGGCTCAGCCCGCCGATGTAGGCGTTGCGCTCATAGAGCACGAAGTTGGTGTATCCAAGCTCCTTCAGGCGATAGCCCGCGCCGAGCCCCGTGGGCCCCGTGCCCAGGATGACGATGCGGGGGGACTGGGCCCGAACGCGGGGAGCCTGATGCTTCACAACGGGTTGCTGCATGGAGTTGGTCTCAACTGCGCAAAGAAAACATGAGCGCCTCGCTCAAGGCGCGTTGGAACTCCTCCCTCACAAGGGAGCATACGCCCACGCACGCGAGGATTCCGGCGGAGTCGGTCCTCATGTGTTCGTTTTTGCAGTTGAGACAGATATGTCCTAAGCCATTGCACAGAAATGCGTTGCTACATGTAACGCAAATGCGGGTATCCTAGGGTGCCTTTCCCCTGTTTTTGAATCGGAAACCCGAGCTTGCCGCTAAACTACGTTATCCGAGTTGCCGTACCGCTTGGCACGCCCTTGATGCGTTTACGCGGTTTGTGTTGGCCGCTCATTCATGTAAACATTTCCAGAGAACGGTGCCGATATCGCATCGCAAGTCTTGCTCGCTTTTGTCCGAGGAGTCGCCCTTGATCACGCTGCCTGAACGCCCCGCCCAAACCCCCGCCGCGATGCGCGCTGTCGAGGATGCAGTCCGCATCACCTCGCGACTGCTCTCGCTGCCCGGGGTGGCAAGCCCCGACTGGTGCGACCGTGCGGCAGACCTCGTGATGCGGGAGACGGGTGCGGGCGCGGCAGGCATCGCCATCGTGCGTGCCATGCCCAATGGACTGATCGAGAAGCCCGCCGCGGCTGGGTTCGCAGGCCGCAGCGAACTCTGCGCCGCGATGCCGACCGTGCTGGAGTCGATGCGACGGACACCGTTCAGCCAGCCAGCCGCGACGGGCACGCGCATCGCACCGGTGCTCGCCACTGGCGCGACGCTTGCAACCCAGCCTTTCTCCGCCCTGGGAAGCCTTTGCTCGTGGATCGCAACCGCCGCAGCCCACGCCGACCCCGACAGCGCAGGCCTTCGCAACGTGCTGGTACTGCTCGCCCACGGCGTCCACGACTCAGCTGCGGTGCAAGCAGCCGACGCGCTTCCCCGGGCCCAGGCGGCTGCAAGCGCGATCGCCACGATCGTGCGCGGGTTTGGCTCGCCCGAGATCACGTGGATCACGCCGCGCGAGCAGGAGGTGCTGGAACTGCTGGTGCTGGGCTACTCGGTGCGCGAGATCGGCGAAAAGCTCGCACGCAGCCCGCACACGATTCACGACTACGTCAAGAGCATGCACCGCAAGCTCTCTGCCGCCAATCGAGGCGCACTGGTCGCGCGAGCGCTGGGGCACCACCGCTTCAGCCTCGTTGAGTTGAAGCCCACCGAGCCAGCGGTTCGCTGAGTGTGCGGACGGCTGATTGCCGAGTTCACCATCAGGGTGGGGCAGGCGAACACACCCCCACTCCTAGTTCCAGCTCATCCCCTTGGGCCATCGCTCCGGTCGCTGTGCCTCGGCCCCGCGCACGAGGCGTGCCAGCTGGTGCAGCTCACGCATCAGGGTCATGATGCGAATCCCAACGTCCGCCTGCGCCAGCAGCTCATACCGCACGCTGTCCTCGCGCGCCAGCACGCTCGCGACAAGCTCAAGCACCGCCGCCGTCGAAACATCCTCGTTGCGAACATACTCCAGCAGCGGCTCGGCAGCCACGAGGCGCCGCAGCGCGCCGGTGCTGAGCATCTTCCCAAGCTCGGCCCGCGCAAACTGCATGCGGGCAGCACGCGGGTGGGCCGGGTTGTTCATCAGCTCGGGGTCTTCGATCGGCTCCAACATCGCACTGCGATAGAGCTTGCCCCCCTCCACCGCCGTCTCGTTGATGATTCTCGCACGGCACACACCCTGCACAAGCAGATTGAACCGCCCGTCGGGCAGCGACTCATGCCGCACGATCGTGCTCAGGCACGTGGCGCGACGCAGCGGACGCACACCGGCTTCATCCCGCTCCGCCGCATCGTCGTACACAGCCATCGCGATCAGCCCGCTCGCATCGAGCGCGTCGCTGGTCATCTGGCGATAGCGCGGCTCAAAGATGTGCAGCGGCACCACCTGATGCGGAAACAGCACCACCCCATCGAGCGGGAAGAGCGCGATGGGCTTGCCGAAGTTCACGTGCACCGCAGATTCATCGGGCATATGCAACTATATTCGACGCCTGGGCCTGCCTAGAGGCACAATCGCGTTCGGCGCGGGCTCGCCCCGCAGCACCGCCGCGATGCTGGCAGCGACCATCGCCGTCTGCCGCTCGCGGCTCTCCTTCGCCGCCGACCCGATGTGGGGCGAAAGCACGACACGACGCGAACGCCGCAGCAGCGGATGCACCCGCGGCTCGTGCTCAAACACATCGAGCCCTGCCCCGCCCAGCTTGCCCGCCCGCAGCGCGCGCGCGAGCGCCGCCTCATCGATCACGGGCCCGCGCGCCGTGTTGATGAGAATCGCATCCTGCTTCATTGCTCCGATCGCACTTGCATTGATCAGGTGCTTGGTCGCTGGCGTCAGCGGCGTATGCACGCTCACGATGTCTGCCAGCGCCAGCCCGCGCAAGAGGGGCACCTTGCTTGCGCGAAATGGCGCGTTCTCAAACTCCGGGTGTCGCGAGCGCGCGACATAGAGCACGCGCATGCCCCACGCAAGGCTGCGCATCGCCACCCCGTGCCCGATGCGACCAGCACCCACGATGAGCAACGTCTTGCCGGCAAGATCCATGCCCAGAAAGTCCTGCATCGAGAGCTGCCCCGCACGCGGGTAGCGATCGCTCCGGGCGTAAGCATCCGCCTCGACCACGCGCCGCGCCACGGCAAGCAGCAGAGCCCATGCCATGTCCGCCGTGCTCTGCGTCACAACATCGGGCGTAACCGACACCTGCACGCCGCGCCGCGCGCACGCAGCGAGATCGATCGTGTCGTGCCCCTGCGCATAGTGCGCCACGACCTTCAGGCTGGGCCCAGCCGCGTCGAGAAACTCGTTGTCCACGACGTCGGTAAACATCGTGGCGATGGCCGTCGCGCCGCGAATACCCAGCAGCACTCGTTCACGCGTGGGCAACCCCTTTCCCAGCACGCGCACCCTCGCTCCGGGCACATGGAATGCCCCGGGAACCGCCCGCGTGACCACCACCAGAGGAGTGCTGCTTTGCATCGCGCCAGCGTATGAACCAGCAACTACTCGCTCACGGGAGTGATCGAGCTGGTGTCGAGCCGCCAGGCGGTGACTTCCTGAAACCCTTCGACGAGGGCAGGCTCAGGCATGGACGTCGCCGTCACCCACCCCACACCACCGAGGTTGCCATCGATGATGAGCGTACCCGCAATCACCATGCTGTTCATCGTGACGTTGCCCGAGACATAGGCGATGCCGCGGACGCCCGCGGGATAGGAGTCATCGCTATCACTATCCGTGCTGCCAAGATATGGAGCATTGACCGGGTTGAGGTTCTTACTCGCCGACGATTCGCCTACGTCGGCAGATCCGAAAGACATAGTGATATCGCCGCGCACGAGGAGTGCTGGTTGCCCTGGCAATGCCTCGAAGGAGACATCTTCGATCGTGCTGCCCGATGCGAGATTGATCAGAATGAGCGTGCCGAGGACGCGACTTCGCCGAATCTCGAACCGCTTGTTCTCGCAGTCGATGACGTAGATGCCACGGGGGTTGCCAGCGCCGAAAGGGTTAAGCGTCGGGGCGAACACTTCTTTTTCGACTTTGCGTCCGGGGATGTTGTCGATGTCGATGAGCGTGCCCTTGCCCGCCCAGAGCGCAACCACCTCGGGCCCTGGCACGAGCAAGCCATTCATGCCCGAGATTGCGAACTGGCTCGCAGGCGCGTGCACAACGTCGGCGGGGTGATAGGACGTCGAGTTGTACTCGGTTCCGGCGATTGACCGCAGCACGAGCAGTGTCCGCGTGCCCGTCACCACGAGCGCATGCTCCAGTGCGGGCAGAGGTCGCACGTCGGGGATGAAGTCTGCTCGGATGCGCTTGCTCGCGGGGCCGTCGTAGCCGCTCGCGATGAGGCGTACGCGCGAGGACGTTCCTGCTATCAAGTCGGCATCGTCGGGGTCGACGAGTTGCACCATGGGTCTGCCCGCGAGGGCGGGGTCGTCGATCGTGAGCGAGGTGCCATCTCGCCATGTGAAGCCGTTCGGGTCGGCTTGCAGCAGGAAGGTCCCCATCTCGAAAGCCCGCTGCATGCTGGCCTGGGCCCGGCCGCCCTCGTTGGCGATGTGGGCCGTGCGAAGGCGGGCGCGATTGACACCAATGGCGCCGACCGCGAGCATGGTGATGATCGCGACGCACGCGAGCACGAACACCATGACGAACGCGGGACGCGAAGCTGCGCGAGAGCATGCTGTTTGGTACGCGCTCATGGATCGCTCCTGCGCAGTGCGATGTCCATCGCCCGCGTGCGCCGGGCGGAAAGACTGGCCAGCACCTTGCCACCCAAGGACACCTCCACGACGACCTCCTTGATGCCCGAGTCGGTCGCCGATGCCGTCGCCAGCAGGTGCGGACGCACCCATCGCACCGTCACGCTGCGCGTGTATCGACCCGGCACGGTCAGGGCCTTGCCGTTGCGACCGCGGACGACCGTCTCGCTGAACCCGTGGTAGTCATCGACATCGTCGAGCGACTCTCGAAGCGTGGCACGAGTCTCGCTGGCCTCCATACCAAACAGCGGCGGCTGGTTCGGGTCGGCATAGGGCAACGCGCAGACCTCATCGAGCAACGCTTGCCCAAGCTGGCGCGCGATGGTCTGATCCAGACCTGCCTGGCGACTGCGGGCGCTGGCAGCGGCCGCCTGAAGGCCAGCTCCGACGGCGATGGCGACCACCAGCACCGCGAGCGTTGCTTCGACAAGCGCAAGGCCCCGTCTTGCTCTTGTGCGTGTGCGCATCATGGGGCCTCCGGGGCAGTGCGCACCACCATGGGCACCTGCATGGTCATGCCCGAGGCATCACGCACGAGCAGATCGATGGCGTCGATCGCCGTGATCGTCGTCGTCGATGCGACGGGCACTTGAAACTGCACCCACACGGTCATCGCAGGGGCTTTATCTTCATCCACCTGCCATGCGCCGCTGCCCGAGCGCTTGACAAAGTCTGAGTGGAATGTTGGGCCGGGCTGGCGCGATGGAATCTCGACGCCGTTCGCGGTCGTCGACGTCGAGAAGATCACCGCAGCCCGCTGCGTCGGAAGCAGCGACGCCATGGTGGTGAACGTGAACGTCTGCTGCGTTGCTGTGAGGTTGCTGAGCGAGTTCAGCGTCTGTGTGACCGATTGCAACGCTGTGCCGGTGGGCAAACCAGCGGCAGTCAGGCCCTGTACCGACGCCGTGACGACCGGCACGTTGTTGAGCCGACGCATGAAGCACTCGACACGGGCGATTCGCCATGCGGTGGCATCGGTTGGCACCGTGGGCGTCACGATCAGGCCGACCAGCTCTGTCTGGTGGCAGTTGTCGCCCGAGCTTGAGACCATGGGCACCGACACGAGCCGCGAGGGGGTCGTCCACTGCAACGCCGGTGCCGAGGGGTGAGACTGCGTGCTGGTGCGTGTCTCGAAGGCGAACCCGACGATGCCTGTCGCAAGCGGAATCGCCCCGCCTCCGTTGACGCTGAGCAGCACGGTTTGCTCCTCATCGTCGTAGGAATAGGTCAGGGTTTCGGGCTTGGTGTCGCCATTACGGTCGCCCACCACCAGGCTCAGCTCGTTGTTCTGCACCTCGAGAATCCCGGTCGCCAGCTCGACATCCAGCCGCACGCGATCGACTAGGCTTGCAAGTTCCAAAGCTCGCTCGGTCGCGTCGCCCCCTTGCGGCACGGCTTTGCCGAGGATGCGCATGACAGACGTCAGGCTGAGCAGCAGGATGCTGGTGACGGCGAGCGTCAGCACCATCTCTACCAGCGTGAACGCCTGGGAACGCCCGCGGAACTGTGCTCGCTGCTGCGGCATCACGGTCTTTTCTTTGCTGTGGCTCGGTCAACTTCGCCTAGTGCACGTGCACGACAACGCCCGACTTGCCCAGCTCGGTCTCGACGTCGGCTGCGAGCACGTCCAGCGTCAACAGCCTGTTTGGGTCGGCATTCTTCGGCACAACGAGCTTGTCGACCGCTTGCACGATGGGCGTCGCGCTGCTGTGCTCAAACGACGTGTCCAGGCCGTTCTCGGGACAGACGTAGCGTGCAAGCCCTGTGACGCTATCAAGGTCCACTCGCGCGAGCTGGTTGCCACTGCCAATCACCACCGACCCGCCGATGCAGCCCGAACCGCTGGTACCAAAGCAGATGCCAGCCTGGTCGCTCCCGCCAAACTCCACGGCGACGAACTGAGCACCTCGCAGCGGAACCTTGCGCAGCGTCGCGCCGGAGGCGTCACGCTCAACCAGCAAGTACCCGTCGCTTGCAAAGCGAATCTGCTGCACGCTGCCCAGCGCCACCGCCCGCTCGCGCTGCTGCTTCATGCTTGCCGAGAGCTGGCTGATGGACGCGAACGTCTGGTTGCTCGCGCTCTGGGAAGTGAGGCGAGGGATCGCAACCGCGCCCGCAACGCCCACGATCACCATCACGATCACCAGCTCGATGAGCGAGAAGCCCGCCCGAGCGACGCGCAACGCCCCGCAGGCGAGAACCTGCGGGGCGAGCGTGGCGTTGGAGATCATGTGACGCATGGCCAGCAGTCCGCCCATCAACCTCGCCGATCAGTACGTGTTGTACACGACACCTTTGGCATCCTTCTCACCGCTGTTGGCGACGATGTTGCCCGTGCTCTCGGTGTAGATCCAGCCGACGTCCGCCGCTGCGGCCGCCGCGATCTTCACGTCGCCCTTGCCGTCGCCCTTCACGGGCATGCGCGGAATCTCGCGGATGTAGGGACCATAGATGTGCGTGCTCGTCTTGGTTGCGCTCGTCGCGCCGGTGATATCCGAGTACTGCGTGAGCTGCGCGACGATGTTCGCCGCCGTCGGGTAGACACCCTCGTGCTCGGTGTGATAGAGGTCGATCGCGTTGCGGAGCGTGGCAAGGTTGCCCACGAGCGCCGAGTCCGACGCGCCTTCCGCACCGCGGCTCATGCGCGGGATGGCGATCGCGGCGATGATCCCGATGATCACCACGACGATCACAAGCTCAATGAGGCTGAATGCACGGCGAAACAGACCGCCGCGACGCTGACCAAGACGATTGACCATGATGCTGTTTCTCCAAGCGAAGCCCGCGGACACTCACGCCGCGGCTGCTCCGTCCTGGTGGTCATCGTCCGTTCCCAGCTGTTGCTTCAGCCCGCATCCCCAGTCCGGGCTCCTCGACATGCCGATCATGCTCACGGTGCTGCCTGTGCCGTCCCAGGCTGCGCAATGCGAAGCGTGATTCGGGCGTTGCCCACCTGCACGACGGCCCGCCCCGCGCTGTTTGCCGCACGATCGGGCCCCTCGACAGACAGCAGCCGCACCACCCGCTCCTCGCCCGAAGAGAGCTTGATCTTGGTATCACGGCCCTCACGCAGCAACTGCCCATTGATGACCGCCGTGCCGGTGGGCTTCAGTGCCACCGAACTGAGCCGCAGCGATCGCGCGAGCTGCTCTGCCTGCGCAATCCTCGGGTCAGCCGATCGCTGCACGGCGGCCTGCATCGAGCCAGGTGTCTGGGCGGGCAGCCAAGCCTCGGGCGCCGCGAAGCTGTCTCGCATCGCGTCCTTGCTCACCAAGGGCTCGAACTCCTCCAGCTTGTCCGCCGCGAGCTTCGCCGCAGGATTATGATTCGCGACGCGCACGAGCGCCGCTCGACCAGCTCCCCCCGCCTCATCGGCGGCTCCGCTCGCCTGCGTCTCAAGGCTGCCCGGGGCCAACAGCAGGCGATCCACGCCGACAGCGACGAGGCCCAGGCCCGCAACCACCAGCAACGACTTGTGACGTTTGTTGAGTTCCACGAGCAGAGCCTGCGAATCACCCGAGCAACTGTCAAGCACTCGCAGCCGCTTTTCCCTGCGATTGAGCGTTACAAACGCTCCAGCCGACAAGAGCGCAAGTGTCTACACGCTCAGCTTGCGTCGCTGGGTGTTGCGGCCGTCCGCGTAGGGGCCCCACCATCGGGCTGCGCATACCACGTGAGCACCATGCGGATGTCCAAGTTGGGCCTGCGCGGGTCACCGCTGCTGCGCAGCTCGAATGAGCGCACCTCGACATCGCGAGCCTGCGCATGCAGCGCATCCAGCAAGGCGAGATACTGACTCGTCCCGCCCTCGGCCTGCACCGCGATCGACGTCGCGGTGTAGTGCGTCGTTTGTGCGGGCGGATCGGGACGAAGTGCGGAAATCACCACGCCGTTCGCCTCCGCAAGGGCCGACAGCTCGCTCAGCCGCGCGTTCAGTCGCGTGAAGGGCTGCAGCTGCACCACATCGCGCAGCTTCTCTTCCAGCCGCAGAATCGCGGCCTGATCGTCCGTCATCGCGCGCTGCGTCGTCGAGAGCTCGATCTTCGCTCGCTCATACGCCGTGCGGTCGTCTCGCACCTGCATGCGGCGCGTGTCCAAGGGCAGAATGAGCGTGAGGTACATGAGGGCGCACAGCCCCCCCGCGCCCACGATGCCGCACAGGTGCACAAGCCAGCGCTGGTCTTTCATCATCATTGCTTGGGCTCCTCTGCTGGCTTTGCGCTCGGCGGCGCGGGCGTGGGCGCAATCTCGCACTCGATCGTGAAGCTGACGGCGGGCGTCGCGCCAAACCGACTGTCCTGGCCCGTCGAGAGCGTGCGCACGCCAGAGAACAAGGGCACCTGCTCCAGCGACACCGCGAACTCGTTCACGCTCCGCATCGATGGTGCCGCACCATGCACCGTGATCGCATATCGCTGCGGCACGCTCGCGTTCCGCTCGGCCTGCTGCCGCGCCGCGCGACCCTGCGTCGTCGCTGCCTCCGAAGGCGTGCTCACGCGCTCGTGCACACTCAGCCCCGTGAACACCACCGACTCTCCACGCCGCTCATCCAGCAGCGCAAGCAGCGTCGTCCACTTCGGGTGGTGCCCCACCGCCCTTGCCGCCTGCAGGCTGTTGTCCAGTTGCAGGCGCTGCTTCGCCACACTCGCCGCGTCCGCCCGCACGAGCGCGAGCCTCGACTGCGCGTTGGTCATCCGCTGGTGAGACTGCTCATCGCTCACGCGACCCGCTTGCAGCACGCCAAACCACACGCCCAGCGCTGCCACGCCCGCCACGCCAGCGGCAATCCAAGCGCGCGCCACCTCGCGCTCGCGCAGCCGCGCTCGCTGCGAGGGCGGCACAAGGTTCACCATCGTCATCATCGCGAGCCGTTCGGTCTTCATGCTGCGCTCCGCTGGGCCTGCTTCTCGCCAGTGGGCTTGCCCGAGCCCTGCGACGTCGGTTTGCCTTCCGCCTGCGCGGCAGCGCTCAGCACCGGCGCGACCACCGTGAGGTCCGTCGCCGCAACAGCGGCCGCGATCATGCACGAGGTGTCCCCGCCCAGCGCGCTGCCCACGCGCACCGCAAAGCACCGCTTCGCGCTCAGCTCTACCACCTGCGTCTGGAGGAGTGCCCGCAACCGATCGCCGATCCCGCGCACCATCGCCCCAGGCCCGCACAACCACACGCACCGCATCGACAGCGATGGATACCGCTGCCCCGCATAATGCATCGATCGCTGCACCTCGCTCAAAAAGCTCTCGAAGTAATCGCTCACGATGCCCCGGCTTGCCCGCGCGAGCTCCGCGATGCCGGGCGAGTCCGTCTCCGTCTCGCGCCCGCGCAACAGCGCGTGCGCCGCCTCGGAGCTGATGCCCAGTCGCTGGTGCATCTGGCTCAGCACGCGCGACAGCCCGCCCGCCTCAATCGCTCGCTCATACACCACCACCGGCGCTTTGCCCGCTGCGCCATCGCTGTGCGTCATCACCAGCTGGGCCCGCGAATAGCCAAGGTCGACAACGCCTGACAACCCTGCCTCCAGCCCCTGCTCCTGCAAGCTCCACGCAAGGCCCGCCATGCGTCCGAGCGCCGTCACGCGGCTGTCGATGCCCACCACACGCAGGCCCGCCTCGGCAAACGCCGCGACCAGCTTCTCGCCCTGCTCGTGCGCGAGCCCCACCGCCATCGTGTACGTGCCAGGCTTCGCACGCTCGGGCGAAGGAATGTCCCACCGCGACGCCGCGATCGCCCCGGGCTCTTTGCGATGCACCCGCGCAAGCTCGGAGATCGCGAGCATGTCAATAGGCGCACCACCAGCCGCAGGCGGCAGCTCCAGCACCGCCGTCATGAGCATCTCATCCGGCGCGGTCACGATCACGTCCGTACCCTCAAACCCCGCGACGCGCATCTGGTTCGCCAGCAGGCGAAGATCGTCTGCACTCGGCAGCGCGCCCCGGCTGCGACGCTCCAGCGTCACCGCGCAGTTCAGCAGCGGCACGCGCGATGCGCCGTGCCCGCCCACCTGCGCCGCGGACAGCGTCCGCGAGCAGATGTCCACGCCCACCACGGGCCCGTTCGTCTTCTTCAGCAGCGATCGCAGCATCACGCTCCACCTCCTGCGCCAGCCGTCAGATCAAACAACGGAAGCAGCATGCCCACCGCCATGAAGCCCACAATCAGGCCCAGCACAATGAGGATGACGGGTTCCATGATGGTCGTCAGCGTCCGCAGCGCAATCTCGTTGTCCTCGTCCAAGTGGTCCGCCACCGTCGAGAGCACCGGCGCGAGCCTGCCCGCACGCTCGCCACTACGAATCGCCTCCACCAGCGTGGGCGTCAGCAGCCGCGGGTCGTCCAGCCCTGCGCTCAGCGTCTCGCCTCGCAGCACGGCGTCCTCAGCCTTGGTAATCAAGTCGACGTACAAGCTGTTCGCCACCGAGTGCTTCGCGAGCGCGAGGGCCTCAATCAGCGGCACCTTGCCCTCCATCAGCGTCCCAAGCACGCGCGCCAACCGCGATGCGCACAAGCGCCGCGCAATCACGCCCACCTTCGGAGTCGTCACGAGCGCGACATCCACGAACCGCCGCCCCTTGGGCGTGCGCAACGCAACAAACGACCCCACACTCGACGCTGCGAGCCCGCCCACCACGAAGGGCCAGTACGCCCGCAAGAAGTGGCTCATGTCCATCAGAATCTTCGTCATCGGGGGCAGCGCCGCATCCATCGACTGGAACAGCCCTTCAAAGCGAGGCAGCACAAACCCCACCATCGCACCCAGCACCGCCGTCGCCACGACGATCAGCAACACCGGATACACCATCGCGCCGCGAATGCTCTTGCGCACCTTCACCTGCTGGCGCAGCATCTTCGAAAGGCGATCGAGCATCTCCTCCAGCTTGCCGCCCGACTCACCCGCGGCGCACAAGCTGCGGCACACGGCATCAAAGTACCGAGGGTGGTCGCCCATCGCATCCGCGAGCGTGCGTCCTTCTTCGACCTTTTTTCTCAGGTCGCGCAGCGCTGCAAGAAAGGGCTCATCCTTCACTTGCCGCTCCAACCCGCTTAGCGCCTCCACCACGGGCGTGCCCGTGGCAATCAGCAGCGCGAGCTGCCGCAGCATGTCGGCCACAAGCTCCACGCGCCCCTGCTGGCCAAAGTCAAAGATCCGCTGTCCATCGCTCGCATCACCGGCAGCGTCCGTCGCGGGCCCCGCAAAGGTCGCGGTCGCAAAGATGTTCTGCCGGCGCAGCAGCTCCGTCGCCTCGCGCGAGTCGTTCGCCTCGATCGCGCCCTTCACTGCCTTGCCCGTGCTGTCAAACCCGCGATAGCCGATCTTCATGCCGCCTCCTTCGCACCATCATCCAGGTGCAGCGCGGGAGGAGCATCCTTGCTCGTCAGGGGCGTCTCCAACTCATCGTCGTTCTGCGTCACGCGCAGGATCTCTTCCAGGCTCGTCCTGCCATCCACGGCAAGTAGCACGCCCTCCTCGCGCAGCGTGAGCGCACCCGTATCCTTCATCTTCGCGCGCAGCTCGTGCGTGGGGCGACCGTGGTGGATCATCCGCCTCAGCTCGGGGGTCACCTCAAACACCTCATACACGCCGCACCGCCCCGCAAACCCGCTGTTGTGGCAGCGCGAGCACCCGCCACCCTTGCGGAAGGGCCTGCCCACGTAGTCCAGCAGGTTCGCGTCGCGCAGCGCATCCTCGGTGGGAAAGTACTTCGTCGCGCAGCTGGCGCAGATCGTCCGCGCCAGTCGCTGCGCCACCGCGCCGTTGAAGGCCGCGCTGAGCAAGTAGGGCTCAATGCCCATGTCCGTCAACCGCGCCACCGCGCCGGGGCTGTCATTGGTGTGCAGTGTTGCGAGCACCAAGTGGCCCGTGAGTGCCGCCTGCACTGCCACACGCGCGGTCTGGTCGTCGCGAATCTCTCCCACCATGATGATGTCCGGGTCCTGACGCAGGATGCTGCGCAGCGCCCGGCTAAAGGTCAGCCCGAGCTGCTCGCTCACCTGAATCTGATTCACCAGGTCGAGCTGATACTCCACCGGATCCTCAACAGTCAGAATGTTCACCTCAGGCCCGCGCAGCAAGTCGAGCGCGCTATACAGCGTCGTCGTCTTGCCGCTGCCCGTGGGGCCCGTCACCAGCGCCATGCCGTGGCTCTGGTCGAGGAACCGCTTGAATGTCTCCAGCGGCTTGTCGCGGAAGCCCAGGTCCTCGAGGCGCACCTTGAGGTTGGCTTTGTCCAGCACGCGCACCACGATCTTCTCGCCCAGCAGCGTGGGCATGCTGCTCACGCGCAGGTCGATCTCCCGCCCCTCCGCCACGATCCGAACGCGCCCCTCCTGGGGCAGGCGCTTCTCCGCGATGTCCATCTTCCCGATCACCTTCACGCGGCTCACCACCGCCGCGTGCATGCCCATGGGCGGCTTCATCAGGTCGCGCAGTACGCCGTCCACGCGATAGCGAATCCGCGTGCCGCGCTTCTCGGGCTCGATGTGAATGTCGCTCGCCTTGTCGCGCACAGCCGTCAGCAGCGCGATGTTCACGAGGTTCACGATCGGGTTGCCCGCCACCAGCTTGTCGAGGTCCGTCGCGGGCCCCTCGTCAATCTGCTCGCGCTCCACCACCTCCACGTCCTGCTCGGTCAGGCTCGTGAGGAACGCGTCGATGTCCACGTTGCCGCGCGCATATTTCTGCACATACTCGCGCACGTTCTTCTCGAGCGCGAGCACCGGGCGAATCTTCAGCCCCGTCAGCTGCTTCAGCCGGTCGATCGTGGGCAGCGCCTGGGGCTCGGCCATCGCCACCGTCAAGGTGTCAAACACCTTGAACATCGGAATCACCCGCAGCCGCTCCGCCTCCTCCGCACCGCCAATGAGCTTCAGCAGCGCGGGGTCCATCAGCCCGTGGCGAAGCTGCACGCCCGGCACGCCCAGCACCTTGCCCAAGGCCCGCACCAGCGCCGCAGGCGTGATCACGCCCTGCGCCACCAGCGTCTCGCCGATCATCCGCCCGCCCTTGGCCTGCTCCGCGAGCGCTCCCTCCAGCTGCTCCTTCGTCACCGCGCCATCTTGCAGCAGCACGTCGCCCACGCGCAAGCGCCGCACCGTCGGCACCTCCGCAGCAGGCGCTGGCGCCGCAGGCGGCGCACTGCTCAGGACGTGCGATGATGCCACAGGCGCGTCAGGCCCCGCAGCCGCGTCGCCCGACGCGCTCTTGAGCACCTCTCGCAGCGGATCGCCCCTCATAGGAAGCTCCTGACCGCCGCGTTGATGTCGGCATAGTGCTCAAACCGATCTGCCACGCCCGTCACCTCCAGCACCTCGCGCAGCGTCTCGCTCGCGCCGCACACCCGCAGCGCGCGCCCACCCTGCGCAAGCTCATCACCCGCCCCCACCAGCACCTCCAGCCCCGGGCTATCCACATACGCCACGTACGTCGCATCGAGCACAAACCGCCCAAGGCTGCGCACCATCACCTCGCCCAGACGTTGGCGAAACATCACCGCGTCCGCCTGCAGCACAGGCCCCATGGGCTTGAGCACAGTCACCGCGCCGTGTCGTTGTTCCTGGATCTCCACGTCTGGCTCCGTTGCTTTGCCGAGTACCTGACCGCTTGCCTACCGACACTGGCTCGATTCGAGCGCCCCGCCCTACGCCGCCGCCCGCTGCATGCCCTGCTGCGCCTCAGCCACGGGCAAGCTCAGCGTGAAGGTGCTGCCCTTGTCGAGCTGGCTCTTGATCGCGATGTCGCCCCCGTGCAGACGCACCACCTCGCGCGCCAGCGCGAGCCCGATGCCGCTGCCCGAGATGCTCGCCACCCGCTTGTCCTTGCTGCGATAAAACTTCTGGAACACCAGCTCGTGCTCGTTCTCTGCGATCCCGATGCCGTTGTCGATCACGTCCACGCTCACCGCCGCGTGCTCGTGGGCCGTCCGCACCGAGACGGTGCCCCCCGTGGGCGTGTACTTGATGGCATTGCCGATCAGGTTGTGGAGAGCCATCACCACCTTGTCGCGGTCGCCCGCCACCATGGGCAGCTTCGCCGCGTGCTCAAAGCTCAGGATGATCTCCTTGTCCGCCGCCTGCGCCGCGAACTCCTGCTCCAGCGTCCGCAGAATCTCATCCAGCTTCACGTCGTCGCGCTGCAGCTTAAAGGTGCCCGCCTCGATCTCGCTCACGCTCAGCATGTCGCCCACGATGCGCTCCAGCCGGCGCACCTCGCTGCCAATCACGTTCAGGCACTTTGCCTTTTCCAGCGCGTCGCCCTTGTCGCCCAGATCCAGAAGCTGCTCGTGATACAGGCGGATCGTCGTCAGCGGAGTCCGCAGCTCGTGCGTCGCCTGCGCAACGAAGCTATTGCGGCTTTCGTCCGCCACGCGCTGCTGCGTGACGTCCTCCAGCAGCACCATCGCGCTCGCGCCATCCTCGCGCCGCAGGGGCCGGATGGTGTACCGCAGCACCACCTTGTCATCCATCCCGGGCGTGCTCTTGGCTACTTCCACCGCAGTGCGCTGCTTGGTCTTCCCTGCGAGCACGCTCGCCATCGCCTCGACCACGGGCTCGTCCTCAACAATCGCAGTCAGCTTCGCGCCCGCCACGTCCTGCTTCTGCTTCTTCAGCAGCACCGCTGCGGCGCCGTTGCACGCAACCACCACGCCATGATCATCGACGATCAGCATGCCCAGCCACAGCGCATCAAACGCCTGGGCATACTCGCCCCCGCCAGCGCTCAAGCCTTTGAATCGCTCCCCCGCGTCCTCGAGCGCCGCACGAGCCCGCAGACGGTCCCGCTCCTCCAGCACGCGGTTCCAGTGCACCGCCTCCTCACCCAGGTTCTCGCTCAGGCGCAGGCCCGTCGTGGGCAGCTCGCCCTCCTCAAACCGCCCCGCCACGCTCAGCACCCGCCCCACCGCCACCAGCCCGCGCAGCCGATCGCGAATCAGCACTACCGTGATCACCAGTCCGATGAGCCCCACCAGCACAACTGCCCCGAGCCCAAGCTGCGTCCGGGCATCGCCCAACAGGGGTGCGGAAACATCCGCCGTCAGTACGAGTTCCAAAGGCCCGCGTCCGGGAATCACCATCGGATAGGTCACGCTCAGCTCGCTGCCCTCTATCGTCCGCAACGCGCCGCCCGTGGCATCAACGCCCTCCGCCTCCCACCGCTCGGGCAGCGCCCGAAGCGGGGCCTCCAGCCCGGCCTGCGAATCCAGCACAGTCCGCCCGCCAGGCAGACGCACCTGCACCGAATCCACCATGTTGCTCGACACCGCCTCCGCCACAAGCCGCTGGGCCGACGCCAGATCGCCACGCGATGCAAACTGCGTCACGCCGCTCGCGAGCACGCCTGCCAGCCCCTCCACCTTCGCAAGGCGCGCATCCCGCGCCTGCACACCACCCATGTAGAGCGTCCACGCGGTGGCGCAACCAATCAGTACGCACATCGCCACGCCGATGAGCGCAGCAATGCTCGAGGTAATCCCCGTGCCGCCTGGCGCCCAACTCGTCATCAAGCCCCGGATTGTCGGTCGAGTCTGTTCCATGTTGCGTGCCACCTTGTGCGTCGTTCGCGCGGCTGCCAGAGCGCCAAGCAACCGCTTGCCACTCTCGGGGCTTATCGACCGCTTCTTTGCCCGGGTGAAGCCGCATCCCCTGCATAAGCAGTGCGTCGAGCGAGATAAGCGGCCCGCCCGGGGACAACGCCTGCCTGTCAAACCCCCAACGCGCAACCCCTGCGCTGAGCCCCACCGCCGCCTCCACCCCCGACTGGGCTCTCCGTACCATTCCACATGCTCTGGCAACCCTCGCTCCCCGAGGTTTATCTCCAAATGACTCCCGACGCCCTCCGCGAGGCAATCGCCGAGCGCCGTCGCACCCTGGGCGACCAGCTCGTCATCCTGGGCCACCACTATCAGACCGACGAGGTCATCCAGCACGCCGACCACACGGGCGACAGCCTCAAGCTCAGCCAGATCGCCGCGCGCCTTGCGGGCGAGCGCTCGCCCGCCAACCCCGTGCGATACATCATCTTCTGCGGCGTGCACTTCATGGCCGAGACCGCAGACATGCTCACGCCCCCGGACGTCGCGGTGCTGCTGCCCGACCTCTCCGCAGGCTGCAGCATGGCAGACATGGCCCAGTACGACGACACCGTCGACGCGTGGGAAACGCTGCACGCCAGTCTTGCCGAGCAAGGGTGGCAAGGCACCATCGTCCCCATTACCTACGTCAACAGCAGCGCGGCCATCAAGGCCTTCGTCGGTCAGCACGGGGGAGCCTGCTGCACCAGCAGCAACGCGCTCGAGGTCTTCAAGTGGGCCATGGAGCGCAAGCACACCAAGGTGCTCTTCCTGCCCGACCAGCACCTGGGTCGCAACACCGCCCACCGCTTCGGCATCGACGTCGCACGCGCAAGCTGCGTCTACGACCCGCGCCTGCGCCGCAAGGGCGAAGAGCTGGGCGGCGCAACCCAGGCCCAGCTGCTCGCGAGCGATGTCATCTTGTGGGCTGGGCACTGCAGCGTGCACAAGCTCTTCCGCCCCGAACACTGCGACGCCCTGCGAGCTGCGGATGCCGCGCAAGGCACGAAGACCACCATCCTCGTGCACCCCGAGTGCTGCAAAGAAGTGGTCGACAAAGCCGACATGTTCGGCAGCACCGAGCACATCATCAACACCATCCGCGCCGCGAAGCCCGGCTCCAAGTGGGCCATCGGCACCGAGGTGCACCTCGTGACGCGCTTAGCGCGCGAAGCCGCCCAGCGGGGCGTGCAGGTGCGCATCCTCAGCGACTGCCAGTGCCTCTGCACCACGATGTACCGCATCGACCAGCCCCACCTGCTCTGGACGCTCGACAACCTCTCGGGCAATCTCGAGGCCCGCACCGGCAGCACCAAGCCCGCCAAGCCCCGCGTCGTGAACCAGATCTCGGTCCCCGCAAAGGTCCGCGAGCTCGCCCTCCTCGCCATCGACCGCATGCTCGAACTGAGCCCAAACAAGCCCGCCCACGCGTCCTCAAACCTCTCGAACTCCGCCCGCACCCAAGCCCTCGTGGGCGTCGACTAACTCCCACCCCATGCGCACCATCGCCCTCTTCACCACAGGCGGAACCATCGAAAAGGTCTACGACGAGCGCCAAGGCGTCCTCGAGAATCAGCGTTCGATCATCGATCGCATGCTCGCGCGGCTCCGCCTCTCCGGCACGCACGTGCGCCCCATGAACCTCTTCAGCAAGGACAGCCTGCACATGACCGACGCCGACCGCGCCGTCGTGCTGTCTGCCGTGAAGGCGGCGTTGCTCAGCGACGTCTCGGGCATCGTGATTGGCCACGGCACCGACACGCTGCACCTCACGGGCGAGCTGCTGCACCGCGAGCTGCCCAGCCCCCGCTGCCCCATCATCCTCACCGGCGCGATGCGCCCCTTCGAGATGCGCCGCAGCGACGCCCTGCAAAACCTCACCGAGGCGATCTTCGCCACCGGAGTCCTCAAGCCAGGCGTCTACTGCGTCTTCCACGGCGCCGCCCTGCCATTCCCCGGCGTGCAAAAAAACCGCGAGCTCGGCACCTTCCACATCGCCCCCCTCCCCAGCCCCTGACTGCGGCCTCCTCTTTATCGCTTCATCGATTTTCGCGTTATCGCTTTATCGCTTTCTCACCCGAACTCCCATGCCCCTCCCCACCGGTTGGTCCCGTCGTGCCCTCGCTCTGCATCTCTACGAGATCGCCGTGACCAACGCGCCGCAGCTCGCCCGCTTCGCGCAGGCGGTTGCGCCCAACGCCCGCACGCTGCGCGAAGACTTCGCGGGCTCCGCAGCCCTCGCCCGCGCCTGGGCCGACCTCTCTCCCAAGCACCGCGCACTCGCCGTCGAGCTCGACCCCAAGACCGCCTGCTATGCGGGCGAGCACCCGCGCCTCGAGGTCGTCGTGGCCGACGCAATGCGCTGCACACGCAAAGCCAACATCATCGCCGCGACAAACTTCCCGCTGGGCTACCTCCACACGCGCGGCGCCCTCCTCGCCTACTTCCGCGTCGCGCGCACGAGCCTGCGCCCGCAAGGCGTGCTCATTGCCGACATGTACGGAGGCGACGGTGCCTGGTCGCCCTTGCTCCAGCGTCGCAAACTCCGCAGCCCCGTCGTCGGCGCGTTTACCTACACCTGGGAGCAGCGCGAAGCCCACGCGAGCACGGGCCTCGTCGAGAACCACATCCACTTTGCCTGCAAGGGCATCGAGCTTCCCAGCGCGTTCGTCTATCGCTGGCGACTCTGGGGCCTGCCCGAACTCCGCGACGCGGCTTTGGAAGCTGGCTTCGCACGCGTCGACGTCTACGACCGCCTTGCCGACGCCCTGGACGACGAGGGCAACGCCTACGTCCGCCCCATAAACGACGAGCCCCTCGATGCCACGTGGGTGGCATACATCGCCTGCCGCAAGCGATAACCAGCCCCGCGACGCAGCTTTGCCCCGTTCGCGTCGCACGCCGGGGCTTGGCAGGCCCTAACCTCTCGCCCGTATGAAGACCAAGCGCATTCTCGTGACGGGCGGAGCGGGCTTTCTTGGGTCGCATCTGTGCGATCGCCTTGTCGAGCAAGGCCACGACGTCATCTGCGCCGACAATCTCTTCACGAGCCAGAAGATCAACATTCAGCACCTGCTGGGCAAGCCCAACTTCGAGTTCATTCGTCACGACGTCACGCACCCGCTGTGGCTCGAGGTCGACGAGATCTACAACGCCGCCTGCCCCGCCGCGCCCGGGCACTATCAATACAACCCCATCAAGACGATGAAGACGAGCGTGCTCGGCGCCATCAACGTGCTGGGCATGGCCAAACGCTGCAACGCCAAGGTCTTGCAGTTCAGCACCAGCGAGGTCTATGGCGACCCCGAGGTGCACCCCCAGCCCGAGAGCTACCGCGGCAACGTCAACCCCATCGGCCCGCGCGCCTGCTACGACGAGGGCAAGCGCGCCGCCGAGACGCTGTTCTTTGACTACAGCCGCATGCACCGCCTGGTCATCAAGGTCGTGCGCATCTTCAACACCTATGGCCCGCGCATGCACCCCTACGACGGACGCGTGGTCACCAACTTCATCCGCCAGGCCCTGCAGGGCGAGGACATCACGCTGTTTGGCGATGGCAGCCAGACCCGCAGCTTCTGCTATGTCGACGACCTTGTCGAGGTCATCATCCGCACCATGAACAGCCCCGACGACTTCACGGGCCCCGTGAACATCGGCAACCAAGGCGAGTTCACCATCAAGCAGCTCGCGGAGCTCGTGATCGAGCTGACGGGCAGCAAGAGCAAGCTGGTGCACAAGCCACTGCCCGCCGACGACCCGACCCAGCGCAAGCCCGACATCACCCTCGCCCGCACCAAGCTGGGGTGGGAACCCAAAGTCGCGCTGCGCGAGGGCCTCGTCAAAACCATCGAGAGCATGCGCAAGCTGCGCTGGGAAGACTGGCGCCCACCGACCCCGAACTATTGAGTGAAGAAGGCACGAGGCATAAGGCACTGGGCAACAGGGCCTGGCGGTGGCCCGAGGTGCCGTGGGCATCGCGGGCAAGGTGCTCACTTCAACCGTCGCGACGACGGTTTTTCCCTAGTGCCTCGTGCCTGTTGCCCAGTGCCTTCTTTTTATGAAGCCCCCTCCCTCTCTTCGCCTCTTCCTCGCGCTCTATCCATCCCAGCCCTGGATCGACGCGGCGGGGGCATGCCTGCCCCTGGCGGAGCTGCCCGATGGTCGCAGCACGCCCAGTGAGCAGTTGCACCTGACGCTGGCGTTCATTGGCGACCGGCGCGAGAGCGACGTGCCGCGGATTGTCGAGAGCATGCAAGCCGCGGTCGCGGGGCTGCGCACCTTTGACGTGCAGACCACAGGGCTCGCGCTCCTGCCCGAGGCTGGCCCACCGCGCCTCATCGCGGCGAGCCTCACGCTGCCTCCTGCACTGTTTGAGGTCCAGCGCCGCCTGGCACGCCGCCTCGTGAGCGAACGGGCGAGCAAGCGGAGCGAATACACGCCGCACATCACGCTCTATCGCTTCGCGCACGAGCAGGCGGGGGCGGACGCCCGGGCGAAGCTTGAAGGCCAGTTGCCCCCGGTCTATCTGCCGACATTTCGCGCGAGTGAGGTTTGCCTGGTGGCAAGCGTGCTGCACCCGCTAGGGGCACGGCACAAGATCGTGGAGCGGGTTGCGGTGGGGTAAGTCCTCGACGAGGGCATGCGGCATGCGCAGTTGGGCCTTGTGCGGCCACTGGACAAGGCGCGCTCCATGTCGCTTGTCACAGGTCACCGGTCACTCCTCCCGCATCCAGCCCTCACGCCATCCGCACCCACCGCACCAACGTCGCAAAGTTTGGCGGCTTGCCATACATCAGCACGCCCACGCGGAAGATCTTCGCGCACAGCCACACCATCACCACCACCGTCAGCACGCCCACGCCCACCGCCACCGGAATCTGCCACGACGGAATCGGCTCACTCCCCGCGATCCGCAGCACCATGACAAACGGGTTGATCACGGGCACAAAGCTGCACACCGTGGCAAAGCCCGAGTTGGGGTTCCGAAGAATCGGCAGCCACAACATCATCGGAATGATGAGGATCATCATGATCGGGCCAAGCAGGCTCTGCGCCTCGGTAATGTCCGTCACCGCGGCACCGATCGCCGCGAACAAGCACGCGATCGTGAGATACGCCACGACGAAGAACACCGCCACCAGCGCCAGCGTCTGCCACGCCAGCAGATGCGACATGGCAAGCGCAATGAGTGCCATCACGCCCACCCCGCCATACAGCAGCATCACCAGCGCCCCCACCGCGCCCTTGCCCAGTATCTTGCCCAGCATCAGCTCCGTCGGGCTCGCTGCGCTCAGCAGCACCTCCATCACGCGGTTGCCCTTCTCCTCGATCGTCCCCGCGAGCAGATATTGCCCGCTCGTAAACACGCTGATCCAGATGAGGAACATGAACGCCCCGGGCACGATCAGCGAAGCCGCGTCGCTGGTCTTGCGCTCGCCCTCCTTCGTCACCGCCTTCGTGCTCGACACCGGACGCTCGACCAGCGCGCGAATCTCACCCGCGTTGAGCCCCGCCCGCTCCAGGCGCGCATCAACAATCGCCTTGCTCGCCTGATCTCGGATGTCGTCCTGCACCTGCACGTCCAGCCGCGGCGCGACAAACAGCTCGTAGTTGGCAAACCCCTTGCTCAGCTCCCCCTGCTCGTTCAGCACGCTCGCCACCGTCGCCCGCGCCACCGCATCCTCGGGCACCACGATGAGCGCGAGCCTCGCATCGCCCTGCCCATCTCCCGCCTGCTCGCGCCCCGTCGCGAGCAGAATGTCCTGCTTTGCCGCAGCCGCGTCGGTGTCTGCGGGCAGCACCCGCACCACGAGATTGGGCACCTCCAGCGCCTGCTGCATCGCCGCGCTCGCCATCGCCCCCTGAGGCCCTGCCGCCTGCGCCTTCTGCGCCTGATCGAGCGCGTCCTTTGCCGCCTGAGCATCCACGCCCATCGCCTCGCTGGCCTTCTGCGTCACATCCGCAGTCATCTGCTTCTGCTTGGCCTCGCGCCGCGCCCGCATCGCGGCTTCGTCAAAGGCCTCGCTCAGCCGCGGCGCAACCACACCCGTGCGATCGATGATCGCGATGTGCCCCGCCACGCGCGGGCTCTCCTTGTTCATCAGCATGGGCAGCAGCACCACCACCAGCCCGATGAGCACGGGCGGAATGAGCAGCCCCAGCACGAAGCCCTTGGTCGCAACCGTCGCGACAAACTCCCGCCATGCGATCACGAGAATTTTCTGCATGCACGACGGTAGCAATCCTGCAAGCCCGCCAGAGGCGCCCGCCAGCAAGTCCTACCGCGCTCGCTCAACCCCGAAGGCTCCGTGCACACGTCTCCACCGCCTCCACGGGATCGTGCCTGGGCTTCCACCTCAGCCCAAGCTCCGTCGCGCTCATGTCCGCCTGCGTGAAGTCTTGATAGAACTTGCGGATGTGCTCGGGCATAGGGAAGTACTCCACCTCCTGCTGCCCAGCCTTGCACCCAAGCCCGCGCCGCACCGCCTCCGCGACATCCCGAAAGCTCGTCGCCACCCCGCTCCCAAGGTTGTACACCCCGGGCACTACGGCCTGGTTGTGCAGCCCTGCCGCTGCCATCGTGCAGCTCACCACATCGTCCACATACACCTGGTCGCGTGCCTGCTCCCCATGCTCAAACAGCCGGGGGCGCTTGCCCGCCAGAATCTGCTGAGCAAGCTGAAACGCCATGCTCGCCATCGCCCCTTTGCGTGCCTCCCCAGGCCCAAACACGTTGAAGTATCGCAGCCCCACCACCCACGCCCCCGGGTGCTGCACCGCAAACCTTCGATGCTCGCACTCGAGCATCCATTTGCTATACCCATACACGTTGTTGGGCTGCCCCGCCGCCTCCAACCCAAACGGCTTGCGTGCAGCCGTCTCGGGAGGCGTGCCATAGGTCGCCGCGCTGCTGGCATACACCAGCGGCACGCCCGCCGCGTGGCACGCACGCGCCATGCCTTCGAATCCCAGCGCGTTGCACTCGATCATCTCGCGCTCGTTGGTCACGGTGGTGTCGGTGATTGCGCCGAGGTGAAACACCGCGCGAGGCCTCAGCTCATCCAGCCACATCTCCCAGCTCACCTCGTGGTGCGTGCAAGGAATGATCGCCCCGCCAAACGCCCCCACCCCCGCCCGGGCGCACGCCTCGACGACGTTCGCGTAGCTGCCCGTCCGCAGCGAATCGACAATGTGAACATGCGCCCGGGGGCTCTGCTTCAGGAGCGCCGCGACCAGGTTGCTCCCGATAAACCCTGCCCCGCCCGTCACAATGAACGTCTCGCGGGCCTGGGACCCTGCCACGTCCGTCGACCGGGCCAGCGGCACAAGGGCTTCGCTGCCCCCCTTGCCACCCTGCACCGCGCCCTCCGCACCGCCTGCGTTGTCATTTGCCCGGCGTTTTTTTCCGCGGGCTCGGGCAGGGTCTTGGCGTCGCCTCCGTTGCGTCATGACGCATCGTACACGCCCCGCCCGACGCCCCCAAGCGCACGATCTGCCCATCCAAACCTGCAACCTCCTCGCCCCGCCACGCGGACAGACATTCCTCCCCCGCAGGGCTCCTGCTCGCCCCCTTCCCATTCCAACCCGCCCCTTCACTTGTCCTTCACCTGCTGTTTGCTCCACCCGGGGCACCCGGGCTAGACTGGTGCCCAGAAGTTCGCCCGGGGTGTCGGTTGCGACGAGGCTTGCAAAGCCAGACCGCAGCGTGGGTTCTCGGGTGTAGCCGTCGGGTGTTGTTGTCAGAGAGTCGTACAGAGAGTCGTATCAGACGAGTCGTAAGAGAAGTGCTCTTCCGTCCGGAGTTCAGGTCGCGAGCAGAGCCAGTGCGTGGCGCAGAACAAGCAGCGTGGGCCCGGTTTGGCCCGTCCGTTTCTTGTCCCCCCGCTTCGCACCGTTGCAGGCCCCCCTCGCCCTTCATTGGAGATCGAACCGTGCACGTGCTGACCAAGGTCTTCGTCGTCATCGCCGCCCTGCTGAGCATCCTCCTTGCAGGCATGGTCATCGTCCACGCCTCCAACACCGATCGGGTGCGTTCTGACTATCAGGCCGAGCTCGCCCGCCGCCTCGCCGCGGATTCGGCCCTCCAGGCCTCCAGCGCCCAGGGTGGCAGCGAGAAGAGCCGCCTGCTGGACCAGATTCAGCAAGCCCAGAACGAGCGCAACGAGCTGCAGCAGCAGATGACCAACCTCGCCAGCGAGCGCAGCAAGCTCCTTGCCGACCTCAACCGCGCCCTCGCCGAGAAGACCACCAGCGAGAGCAAGATCGGCGAGCTGACCGAGACCGCCCGCACCCAGAGCACCCTCATCGCCAGCATGCGTGAAGAGCTGGGCACCATCCGCGGCAGCGAGACCAGCAGCCGCAAGAAGCTGCTCGACGCTGAGGACCGCATCAACGACCTCACCAGCAAGAACGACGTCCTCACCCAGAACATCCGCGCGTTGCAAGAAGAGCTCGCGGAGCGCAACCGCGCCCTGCAGGTTGCTGGCACGCAGGCCGCCAGCGGCAGCGCGGGCCTCGTGAGCGGCCAGCCCACCCAGCCCTTCGTCTACAGCGGCCCGCGCATCGTGGGCCGCGTCGAGAGCGTGCAGCGCGACAGCGCGAGCGGCCGCACCCTCGCCAAGGTCACCGTGGGCAGCAACGACCGCGTGAGCAACAACATGCTCCTCCGCATCGTGCGCGACAACGAGTTCATCGCGAACCTCGTCGTCAGCAACACCGACCTCTCCTTCTCCGTCGGTGCCGTCGACTTCCTTGGTCGCAGCGTCGAGGTGCGCGAGGGCGACATGGTCGTCAGCCGCATCCAGTAAGCTGCCAGTCGCCCGCTCTTTGGCCCCTCGCCAGCACAGTCTTCTGACCTCCACCTAGGAAGCCCACCATGAGCCAGTTCGGCATGCAAATGCCCGCCGCCCGTCGCAAGGCGAGCACCCTGAATGTCTACACCGCCCTCGCCGCCCTCGCGATGGTCGCCCTCGCCGCTGCCTGCTACGTCGTCTTCAAAGAAGCCGGCAAGATGAGCCCCGATGGCAGCCCCTTCAGCCTGCAAGAGGCCGGCAAGATCAAGTTCCAGAAGTAAGGCGGCCTCCAGGAGGAAGAGCGGTTCGACCGGGAATGCCCAGCGAGCCGACCGCTTGCTGCCTGCTGGCGAGCGACCTGCGGGCTCGCAAATGAGCCCAGCCTGCCTCGCTCCCCACCCTTGATTCTCTCGCCGCTGCGGCTAAACTTCCCTCCCCGCAGGCTCGACACCCGCGGGCGTTTTCAGACAAGACCGCAACAGGTCAGACCGTGTAAGCAACGTTGGGGCGGTAGCTCAATTGGTTAGAGTACCGGACTGTCGATCCGGTGGTTGCGGGTTCGATTCCCGTCCGCCTCGTTTCATGAAACCCCTCGCTCGCGAGGGGTTTTTCGTTTTTTGGCGCGACATACCTTCCGCCGCGAGCCCGCACGCTCCGGCCCCTCATGCCCACCCCCCACCCCATCCGCGAGCTCCCCCACCTCGATGAAGCCGCCATCCGCTCCCTCGCCGACGTGCTGATCGACTGCGTCGAGTCCGGCGCATCCGTCGGCTTCATGCACCCCCTCTCGCGCCCGCGCGCCGAGAGCTTCTGGCGACAGATCGCTGCGGGCGTCGCGGGTGGGCAGCGCGCGATCCTCGTCGCCGAAGACGAGCAGGGCATCTGCGGCACCGTGCAGCTCGCCCTCGACCTGCCCGAGAATCAGCCGCACCGGGCCGACCTCTGCAAGATGCTCGTCCACCGCCGCGCCCGCCGCCAAGGCCTCGCCGCATCGCTCCTCGCGCACGCCGAGCGCCTCGCCCTCTCGCGCAACCGCACGCTCCTCGTGCTC
Source organism: Planctomycetaceae bacterium (assembly GCA_027487735.1). Lineage (GTDB taxonomy): Bacteria > Planctomycetota > Phycisphaerae > Phycisphaerales > UBA1924 > BJHL01. The sequence goes on from JAIYDA010000009.1 coordinate 67,927, forward strand.
GACGCCGTGACCGACGGCGACGCCGCCCGCCTCTACGCCCGCCAGGGCTGGTGCCGCGTGGGCGACGTGCCAGGCTTCGCCCTCATGCCCGACGGCGCGCCGTGCAGCACAACGTACTTCTACAAGTCACTCGCGTAACACCCCCCACCGCGTAACATGCCCCAGGCATGCATGCAGCACGATGACGCCACCATCCTCATGAACGCCGCCGCCGGGGGGGACAAGGGGGCGGCAGACAGGTTGCTGCCGCTGGTCTATGCCCAGCTGCGCGGCGCGGCTCAGCGGCAGATGCAGGGCGAAGCCAAGGGCCACACGCTCTCTGCCACCGCGCTCGTGCACGAGGCCTACATCAAGCTCGCGGGCCCGCGCGAGGTGCCCTGGGGCAGCCGGGCGCACTTCTACACCGCAGCCGCAGAGGCGATGCGACGCATCCTCATCGACCACGCCCGCGCCAAAGGTGCCGCGATGCGGGGTGGGCCCGAGGCGCGCCGCGCCGCCATCAACCTCGCGACCCTGCCTGATCTTGCTTCCGAGTCAGAATCCGCCGGATTCCTGATCCTCGACGACGCGATCGCCCGCTTAGAGCGCGTGGACCAGCACGCAGCTGCCGTCGTGAGACTCCGGTACTTCGCCGGGCTCAGCATCGACGAGACCGCAGCGGCGCTGGCCATCTCGGCCCCGACCGTCAAGCGCACGTGGGCCTTCGCCCGCGCCTGGCTCAAGGACGCGATCGAGGCCGAGCACGACCGATGAGCCCGCAGGAGTGCATCCATGCCCGAGTCGAATCACGAGAGTCTCCGCCGCCTGTTCGACCTCACGCTCGCCGCAGCCCCCGCCGACCGCGGGCCGCTGCTCGATCGCGAGTGCGGCAGCGACACGGCACTCCGCAAGCGCGTCGAGGCGATGGTGAGCGTTGCTGAGGGCGATCGCTTCCTCTCCGAGCCCACGCGCGAGAACGCGAGCTCCGCCGTCACCGAGAGCGGGTTTGCCTCCGCCTCGGCCTCTGCCGCCGCCGCCGCGACGATGGTTGCACCCATCCGCGAGGGCCCGGGCACACGCATCGGCCCATACAAGCTGCTGCAACTCATAGGCGAGGGCGGGTTCGGCTCGGTCTTCATGGCCGAGCAAGAAAAGCCCGTGGTGCGCAAGGTCGCGCTGAAGATCATCAAGCTGGGCATGGACACACGCCAGGTGGTCGCGCGCTTTGAGCAAGAGCGCCAGGCCCTCGCGATCATGGACCATCCGCACATCGCCCGCGTGCTCGACGCCGGCGCGACCGAGACCGGACGCCCCTACTTCGTGATGGAGCTCGTGAAGGGCGACCCGATCGTCGGCTACTGCGACAAGAACAACCTCAGCATCGAAGACCGCCTCGACCTCTTCGCGCAGGTCTGCAACGCCGTGCAGCACGCCCACACCAAGGGCATCATCCACCGCGACCTCAAGCCCAGCAACGTGCTCGTGAGCACCCAGGACGGCAAGCCCCACACCAAGGTCATCGACTTCGGCATCGCGAAGGCCACCGCGAGCAAGCTGACCGAGAAAACGCTCTTCACCGAGCATCGCCAGCTCATCGGCACGCCCGAGTACATGAGCCCCGAGCAGGCCGAGGGCAGCCTCGACATCGACACCCGCACCGACGTCTACTCCCTGGGCGTGCTGCTCTACGAGCTGCTCACGGGCACCACCCCCTTCAGCAGCGAGGAGCTGCGCTCCGCAGCCTTTGCCGAGATCCAGCGCATCATCCGCGAGGTCGATCCTCCCAAGCCCAGCACGCGCCTCAGCAGCAACACGGGCACGCTCGCCAGCGTCGCCGCCAAGCGCCACACCGAGCCCAGGCGCCTCGGCACCCTCGTCCGCGGCGAGCTCGACTGGATCGTGATGAAAGCTCTCGAGAAGGACCGCCAGCGCCGCTACGAGACCGCGAGCGGCCTGATGCTCGACATCCGCCGCTACCTCGCAGGCGAGGCCGTGCTCGCCGCGCCCCCAAGCACCTCCTACCGCTTCCAGAAGTTCCTGCGTCGCAACCGCGCCGCGGTCTCCGCGGGCAGCGCGATCGCCGCGTCGCTCGTCATCGGCATGGTCGCGTTTGCATGGCAGGCCAAGGTCGCCAGCGACCAACGCGACCTCGCCGTGACAGCCCAGCAGGCCGAGGCCGAGCAGCGCACGCAGGCCGAAGCCGCGCGTGCCGACGCCCTCGCCCAGAAAAGCAAAGCCGAGGAGCAGGAGGCCGAAGCCAAGAAGCAGGCCGCGATCGCGGAAGCTGTAGCCAAGTTCCAGACCGACATGCTCGCCTCCGTGAACCCCGCGAACTTGCCCAAGGACCCTTCCACCGGCGAGCCCCTCAAGGACAGCGTCACGGTGCTGCAGGCGATCCAGGCCGCGATCAAGAAGCTCGATGCGGATGGTGAGGGCGAAGGGGCGCTCAAGGACCAGCCGATGGTCGATGCGGCGGTGCGCACCACCATCGGCAACACGCTGAAGGGGCTTGGTCGCTACGCCGAGGCGGAGCCGCAGTTGCGCGAATCGTTATCGATCCGCCGCGCAGCTCTGCCCGCCGGACACCTGAACATCGCCGTCGGCCTGAGCGATCTCTCATCGCTCCTGCTTGCCCAGAACAAGCTCGCGGAGGCCGAGCCACTCTTTCGCGAAGCGTTGGAGATCATCCGCCGGGCCCGCCCCGCCGGTCACCCGGAGATCGCCTCGGGTCTGAGCAACCTCGCGATGCTGCTCAGCGCTCAGAACAAGCCCGCCGAGGCCAAGTCGCTGCTTCGCGAAGCACTGGAGATCCGCCGGTCGGCCCTCCCTCCAGAGCACCCCGACATCGCCCTGAGCCTGAACAACCTTGCGACGCTCCTGTACGAGGACAACCTTGCAGAAGCAGAGCCACTGTTTCGCGAAGCGCTGGCGATCCGCCGCGCGGCCTTTCCCGCTGGGCATCCAGACATCGTGCAAAGCATGAACAACCTCGCGGTGCTTCTCTCGCAACAGAACAAGCCTGCCGAGGCCGAACCCCTGTATCGCGAAGCTCTCGCGATTCGCCGCGCGACCCTCCCCGCCCAGCACCCGTCCATTGCGATCGCCTTAAGCAACCTTGCGTCTGAGGTGCGGGCCCTCAACAAGCCCGCCGAGGCGGAACCCCTGTATCGCGAAGCTCTCGCGATCTACCGCGCGACCCTCCCCGCCGACCATCCGGACATCGCCACCATCCTGAACGGCTTGGCGGGTTTCCTCCGCACCCAGGGCAGAAGCGACGAGGCCGAGCCGCTGTATCGCGAAGCTCTCGCGATCCGCCGCTCGGCCCTCCCCGCCGGGCACCCGCACATCGCCGAGGGCCTCAACCACCTCGCGGCGCTTCTGCAGAGCCAGAACAAGCCCGCCGAGGCTCTGCCGCTCTATCGCGAGGCGATGGAGATCTTCACTCAGACTCTCCCCGCCGGCCACGCGAGCATCGCCTCGACCTTGAGCAACCTCGCACAAACACAACAGGCACTCGGCCAAACCGCAGAAGCCCGCGCGGGGTGGGATGAGGCAATTGCGATGTTGCGCAAAGGCTCGCCCGATGGCTCCGCACGGCTCGCCCGCGTGCTGTGGCGCTCCGCCACCGCCCGGCTTGAGAACAAGGACAACGCCGCGGCTCTTCAGGAACTCGAACAAGCCGTGGCCATGGCAGAGAAGACGCTGCCCGCCGAGCACGCAGACCTCAAGCGGTTCCGCGAGACGCTCGCGAAGTGCAAGGCGACGATGGCACTCGAAGGAGAGCAAGCCAATCCGGATGCAGATACAGGCGGGGGATAAATGCGGGCTTGGGCCTGCTCACCCGGAAAGCAAAGACGCTCCTGCCGCGTTGCCCTGGAGCGTTGCAAGGCCGCGGTGGCAGAAGGCGGCACATAGCGCGGCCCAAGAGTGATAAGCGACGGGCGGGACAACGCAGACAGTTGATCGGCGCGCCAGCCTGAACAGTACTGGACGAGCTATCGCATGTCGACTCGCCGACAAACGCCCGCGAGCCGGCCGACACCCACCACAACATCATCCACGTTTCTACGATCACCCACCATGCCACCGCATGCACCCCAACCCGACCTCGCAGTCCCGCGACTCTGGTGCATTGCCGCGTCTCACGCCCCGATCATCGCGGTCATCGCCCGCTTCTACACCGAACCCCGCTGGACCTGCGTGCTCCGATGGCACTGGCAAGAAAATACCGTCGACGAGGGCGCGTGGACGACCATGCGCATCCTCGCTCTCAACTGCGAGCTCTCCGCCAGCGGTGAGTTCCTCTGCTACCACGCCAAGGGACCCAACGACGGCCCGTTTTGCGCTGACTATGGCGGAGGGACGGCAATCTCCCGACTTCCCTGGCTCTCGGCCCTGACGCATCCAATGGTGTACATGCACGGTTTCAAAAGCCGTGACGCGCTCAGCAGCACCGACCAAAACACACTGCGGGAGTTGTTCCGCAAGCCGAAGACCGACACCATCAAACCGTGGTGCGAACCCCTCGGCCCCACGTGGACTCCCATCTCCCTCGCACAAGCCGCGCAACTGGGCGTCGACATCGGTCCTTCCGCGCACGTCGCCGCCACGTGCCCGCTCGCCAACACGCCCATCACCATCGTTGCCGTTGTCAACGCACAAACAGAC
>JAIYDA010000119.1 GCA_027487735.1 Planctomycetaceae bacterium
CCGACAGAGAGCTTGGCGATGGCGCTCATGTCGGCTGACCCCGAGCTCGCGGGCGACGCGATGCAATCGATCGCCGAGCAGGAAGAAGCACTCACCGTCGGCGAGCTCGACATCTCCGCCGGCTCAATCTCGTTCGAGGCGGGGCAGATGGAGGCGGGTCACGCCCTCCACTCCCCCTCGCTCACCCGCCCTCGTTCGCGCATCCGGCTTCGCGCATAATCTCCGCCCATGACTAGCCTTGCCTTCACGTGCCCCACCGTGCGTCGCATCGGCATCTTGACGGGCGGCGGCGACTGTCCGGGCCTCAACGCCGTGATTCGGGCGGTCGTGCGCGATGCGCTGCACTGCGGCATCACGTGCGTGGGCATTGAGGATGGGTATTTGGGCCTCATCGAGGGGCGATGCCGCATTCTGCAGCAGCAGGATGTCTCGGGCATTTTGCATGTGGGCGGGACGATTCTGGGGAGCAACAACAAGAGCAACCCCGCGCGGCACAAGGTGGGTGTGGATGCGGCGGGCAAGGCGATCTATCGCGACGTGCTGGATGAGTGCATCGGCACGCTGGAGAAGCACGGGGTGGAGGCGCTCGTGACCATTGGCGGCGATGGCACGCACACAGCGGCCGCGATGTTTGCGCGCAAGGGCGTGCCCGTGATTGGCGTGCCGAAGACGATTGACAACGACATCGAGGGGACGGAGATCACGTTTGGCTTTCAGAGTGCTGTTGCGACGGCGACGCTCGCGCTCGACCAGGTGCGCACGACGGCGGACAGCCACCACCGCGCGATGGTGGTGGAGGTGATGGGGCGCAACGCGGGGTGGATCGCGCTGCACGCGGGCGTGGCGGGCGCGGCGGATGTCATCCTGATGCCCGAGGTGCCATTCAGCCTCGAGCATGTGTATGCGAAGGTGCGCGATCGCAGCGAGGCGGGCAAGCGCAGCAGCCTGATCTGCGTGAGCGAGGGGGCGAAACTGCAGGGTGGGCAGCAGGTGGTGGCGCGACGCGTGGAGACAAGCCCGGACCCGATTCGGTTGGGGGGCATTGGCAAGTTTCTTGCCGAGAAGATCGAGGACGACACGGGCGTTGAGAGTCGGTACACCATCCTGGGCCACACGCAGCGCGGCGGCACGCCTGTGGCGGCGGATCGCGTGCTCGGCACGTTGCTGGGGGCGCACGCGATGACGTTGCTGCGGCAAGGCCGCGTGGGGCGCATGGTGGCGATCCAGAAGGGGCAACTGACGGACGTGGACCTGGCGACGCCTGCGGGCAAGCAGCGCCTGGTGCAGGCGGAGGACCCGTTGATTTTGGCGGCGCGGAACATTGGGACGGCGTTTGGGGATGGGGTGGTGATGTGATCTGAGGGGAGTGGCAGAGTGGCAAAGTGGCAAAGTCAGCTTCGCGGGGTGGGCGCGGAGGGGGCGTTGGGCTTGGGCTGGGGGTCGCGGTTTTGCGACGCGTGATGGAAGTTTGACCAGGCGTAGGCGGGAGGGGACTGGCGCGATGCCAGGGTCGCTGGCGTCGCGTTTCGTTCTTGGGCCGCACTACGGGTCGGCGGAGAGCTCCTCACTTTGCTTGTTGCTGCCGGCGCTTTCAGCCGGGCGGCTTGCATTGTGACGGCGCTCTGCGCGAGGTCTCGCGTCGCTTTGCAAGGTGGGCGATTGTGACGGTTTCCTCGCCGTTGCTTTGTCGAGGTGTCTCGACAGAACTCGGGCCCCAAGAACGTCGCGGTCGCTGTGGCTTGCAAGGCTTGGTGAGGCCTCCGGAGGAAGGGGGGTTTGGGCTGCGGCGCGCGCGCGCGGTGGTGGGGGAGAGTGGCGAAGTGGCAGAGTGGCGGAGTGGCAAAGTGCGAGATGTAGCGGGGAAGGTGGGGGTTTTTTGGGGTGGCGGCTGCGGCAAGAAATAATCTTTGGGCCACGGTGTGCGCGCGGATTTTGGAGCCAGGGCGCGCGCGCGGAGTGGTCAGATGGTCAGTTGGTTAGTTGGTCAGGGGGGTGCGGGGAGATGTGTTGGGTGAAGGTTGGCCGCGAAGTTGGCGGGGGTATGGGGGGTGGTTTGGGGGTTTGGGTGGGTTGACTTCACGGGCACGGGCTCACAATGAACGGTCGGCTCGGTGATGGTGAGGGCTCGTGCGACGTGTGCGATGGAGTGACCAGCAGCGATCATCGGATCGGCTTCACGAGGTGTGTTGGCGATGGGCTTTGCCGAAGGCCATGCCCGCTGCATGGTCAAGGGTTTTGAGCCGTGTCGGAGCCCGGCGGGACCTTGATAGGTGGTGGATCAGGGTTTGGGGGCAGGTCAACGCCATGCCGCCGGCGGAGGGGTGAGAGAATTCGCTGCCGCGTGAGCATGCCAGTCGTTTGGGGTCTGGATCACACGAATCGCGTCAGTGCGGCGCGTGCTGGATAGCAATGTCATCGGCTTCGCAGTCGCAATGGCACAGCCACCTGTTTACGAGGTCCGCGATCGACTTTGCCACCTCTTATTGGGGTGCTACCATGCTGGTAGCGGAGATGGCGCCGTCGCCGCGCGGCATTCGGGGCTGCTCCGAGTTTCGAGAGAGAAAAACGATGAGTACTCGTGCAAGTGTGCGTGGCATTGCGGAGCGGTGCGCTATTGGTGCGCTGGTGAGCTTTGCTGTGGTGGTGGCGGCGCAGCAACCATCGGCGGTTTTGACGGCACGAGTATCAAGCGGATCAACTGCGGCAGGGCTTGCACAGGGTGAGTCGGTTTCGATTGCAACAAATGCCTTCGCGAGAAACACACCCCGCGGCGTCGTGTTTATGGGCAACATCGCTGGCACATCAGCGAACGTACTGAACAACAATGGGCTTTGGGTGGACCTCGGTGGTTCCCAGCGACTTTTGGCGCGTGAGGGTGCGCCAGTTTTTTCGACGTCGCCATCGAGTGTCTTTGGAGACTTTTTAGGCACAAACTCGGCCTCCAGGGCTTTTGTAAGAGTGTCAAGGCCAGGAACGTTCGCGGGATACACGGGCTGGCTCCGAGATGCTTCAGCAATCACGAATGATATAGACGGAACTGGTATCTTCCGCCTCGCACTCGATGGGTCTGAGCCCCAACTTGTCGCTCGCACTGCCAGGAACATCGTGGGATTTCCGAATCCGCCCGTCATTGCGAACATTGTGCAAGAGGGCTTCGATGTTAACTCGAATGGCGATTTGGTGTACCTCGCACAGTTGGTCGGTTCCGGGGTCAACAACTCTAATGATGGCGTGATTTACTCCACCGCTTGGGCTTCACCCGGTACGGTGGTAAGAGAAGGTGATTCCGTTCCTAACTTGCCCGGGCTCACCCTGGGAACCCTTGGAGCCGAGGGGAACGTCGCCCGAGACAACGACTACTTTCCTCAGATCGATGACCTCGGTCGTGTCGCATTTCAAGCGACGTTGCGGGGTGCAGGTGTCACCGCATCAAATGAACGGGCGATCTTTGTCGCGAACAATCAATCAGCGCCGAGCCTGATAGTTAGAGCAAATGACCAAGCACCCGGATATCCAACAGGCACCCGGATCACTGGGTTTCCGATCCATCCGCGTCTCGCAAACGACGGTGGCTTCTCGTTTATTGGAAATGTGTCTTCGGGAACAAATTGCATCTGGGTTTGGGGACCGAATGGTCTCACCAAACATCTCGGTTCCGGTGATCAAGCCCCCGGCTTCCCACCTGGTCACACTATTCAAGTAGTAAATGAGATTTCGCGCGTCGGTGATAACGGGCACGTGCTGGTCGTCGGCTTGGTCGCACCAGGGGACCGCACTGCGATCTGGGTCGGAACAGCCGGGAGCCCCCGACTTGCTTTCGCAGACGGAATGCGTGTGACCGGTTTACCGGCGGGCGCAATCGTCGAGGTTGACGATCAGGTTGAGTTGAACGGCGCAGGGGAGTTGCTGCTGAAGGTAGTAATCTACCCGGGAGTTGGCCCGCGCGAAGAGGGCGTTCTCGCATGGAGTGCGCTGAGAGGCCCGAGACTGATCGCGCGACGGGGGCGGCAGGTCACGGTCGATGGCGTTGGTCTTCGAACCTTCAGGGACTTCACTCTCGGAGGTGAGTCCCTCGTTCTTGAGCCGGTCGCTGGCGCAACCGGCAAGAGTGCGGGATCGCTTGACGACAATGGAAGTGTCGCGTTTGTCGCTGAATTCACTACAGCCCCGTTTACAGCGCTCGTTACCACCAACATCCGCGCCGCCGGCCGAGTCCCTGGCTTCTTCGGCGTTGAATCGCCCGTCAACCTCCTCTGGCAGCAGACCGGCACCGTCAATGGCGGGGCCCCAGGCCAGGTCTTCAACTGGTTCCGCAACAGTTCGGGCAATCTCGAAGGCCGCTACGTGGGCTTCGTGGGCGATACCAACTGGAGCGTTGTCGGCTCTGGCGACTTTGACAACGACGGCGTGCTCGATCTCGTGTGGCACAACACCGCTACGGGCGAAGCTGCGCTGTGGCTCATGAACGCCAACGCCGCTGGGCTCAAGGCCCTTCGCTTCCTTGGCGCCACGCCCGCTGGCCAGGCATGGCGCTGCCGCGTGGTGAACGACGTTGACACCAACGGCGTGCCTGATCTGGTGTGGCAGAACGAAACCACGGGCGTCGTGGGCCTGTGGCTCATGACTACCAGCGGCTCGGGTGGCAGCATCGCTTTCCAAACCACTTGGCTTGGCGTCTGGGCACCACCTGACAGCGCCTCGCTCCCGTGGCGCGTCGTCGGCGCTGCTGATTTTGACGGCGACTACGTCTCCGACTTGCTGTTCCGCTACGAAGGCAACACCGTGCCCACGATCCAAGGCTCCATGGGTGTCCTCACACTACGCGGCGGCACCATTACCAACTGGTTCGGCATCGCTGGCGTTGCCGACCTTTCGTGGCAAGTTGCAGGCACCGCCGACATGAACGCCGACGGCCAGCAGGACATTCTCTGGCGGAACATGACTAGCGGGCAGTTCGCGTACTGGCCCATGAACGGCTTCCGCAACACGGGCTATGTGCCCGTGACTGTGTTGCCCACCGGCTGGACGCTCGTGCGGGCAAGTGATGTGCGATCGTTCAATGGACCGACGGGCGGGCAGTAAGAAGACGGCAACGGGCGAGCACTGTGATTTGATTGGGGGCCGGCGCGATGCGCCGGCCCTCTTCTTCACTCAAAGCCAGCGGGCGGCACCAACTGAAGACGGGCGGCAACAGCCTTCCAGCGTCGTCGGAGCATCACGCTCGCAACGGCCCGATGTCCTGCAGCCACTCTTCAAGCAGCAACACCGCAGGTGGCATCAGTCTCATCGTGCCATCGCGATCGCTTTGGAGCGTGACGCCGCAGGGTGGAGACTCGTCGCATCAGCCCTGGAAGCCATACTTGATGTTGTGAAAGAGTGAGGGTCATGACTCGCTGAGCGGGTTCTCGCGACGCGGCCTCAACGGCAGATTGTAGAGGTCGTGGTCCCTGCGGTTGGACGCAAGCACGCACTCGTTGGGGTGCAGGCAGGGCGTGCTGGGGTGCGTGCCTCGGGGCCGACTCATGAGCTGCGCGATCTGGACCGGCGTCAGATCGGCGGCGGCGCATTGCTCGAAACGGCGGAAGAGAGCGCGGCGGTCCCTGGCGAAGGGTGCGTGACGTCGAGAAAAGGAGTAACTGCAACGAGAGAACTCCGTCCGGACGCAACCGGACCGGCTGCGGCGGGCACAGATCGCGGCGCAGGATCGCGACAATGTCGCTGCGCCATCGGTCAAGGTTGGCTGTCTGCTGACGGGCGTGCGATCATGTAGGATGAAGCATGCGCGTCAATTGCTTCGACCATCTTGTCGACAAGATGTTCTTCATGCTCGGACGTATCACCATGACGGGTGACTTCGAAGTCAACTTGCACGAAAAGTCGAATATGATTGCGACGCCGCAGCTTCTGAAACTTATGTCCGACGTAAGGATCACGCGGGACCCAGTCGAATATCTCCACTACTGTATCGTTCGGAAAACATCCACGATAAAAGTTGTTTACCCGCTTTTCGACGCGCCCGAGAAGCGAATGGCCGACTGGCGCTGGTTTCGGAAGAATAGCTTCAATGATACTGCCCATGAACTTAATGGTAGGATTTGTTACCTTCTGGCTTGCATCCATGTGTTGACTCATCATCTGTAGTGGGTCATGACTCGCTGAGCGGGTTCTCGCGGGGCAACTTCAGCAGCAGATGGTAGAGGTCTTGGTCCCCGCGGTTGTATCGAAACTCCCACTCCTTGAGGAGCAGATAGAACGTGCTGGCGTGCATGCCTCTGGGCCGACTCGTGAGCTGCGCGATCTGTGCTGGCGTCAGATCGGCGGCGGCGCATTGCGCGAAACGGTGGAAAAGTGTCTTCGAGATTCGTGAACAGAAGACATGGCGGCTGTGCACGGGAAAACAGGCTTGTTCCGGGGTTTCCGGATGGCTCAGCTCGTCATGACCGTTGGGAGAAATCGTAAGGCGCTATGAAGAATTCCTGAACCCTTTCTTCACGCTATCGATATACCACAAGCGAGAGATACCAACCTTAACAGCCCGGCAGTAGTTGTATTCCATCGCGATCTTTAGTGTGACGAGGTACCCTTCATCTTTTTCCAGCAGTGTTTCCTTTGAAAGATACCAACTCTCCAAGGACTCAGAAAAGCCATCGAGGCAGTAACGTTCTTCATAAGGCTCTGTTAAGCCGACAATAACTGGTCTGTACATATGCGGCGGCAGAATATCCACCTGGTCGACATACCACGTCGCAAGTGTCAGGGCAGAGCACAAAAGTGCATCACCGCGGACACTTTTGATTTGTTGAAATGGCACAAACGGAAGGCATTCAAGATACAAGCATGCGGCAATGAGCTGATCCTCTTGAACTTGTCGAGCGATATCCGTGTTGTCGACGCGGAAAAGTGTGTCTTGGGCACACCAAGCACAGCGGTCCAATCCAATGTGAGAGATAACCTGCAGCGCATCAACACCAGCGATGTAGTCGCGAAGAACTGGCATCTTTGTGGATAGAGTGAAATCTTCTGCTCCATCGATAAGTTGTTGTGCGACAATGGCGGCCTTGTCCTCCGCGTGAACGACACTCTTGATATGTTTTAGCAATGAAGATAACATTATTATGTTAGGGTCATGATTCGCTGAGCGGGTTTTTGCGACGCGGCCTCAACAGCAGCATTGTAGAGGTCGTGGTCCCTGCGGTTGGACGCAGGCACGCACTCCTTGAGCTGCAGCCAAAACGTGCTGGGGTGCGTGCCTTGGAACCGGCGCGTGCGGGTCGCTGTGCAGCCAGTGGTCGCCTGGGCGTTGCAGCTCGGGAGGCCGTTGGGGTGGATGGGCTGGTGCGGTGTGGGCTGGCGAGAGAAACAGGGTTCTGTCGTCGCTTGCGCGTGAAGCTGGAGGGCTTTCGTGGTGCGAGGTGGGTGGGTTGTTTTTCCCAAGCCATGACAAAGAGGTTCGCGCGAGAGAGTCGGTGCGCGAACAAAGAGGCGGTGTTGTCGAGCGAAGGAAGGGCGGGAAGAAGTCGCGTCGGAGACGCGACGTACCTCGCGACCTCCCTATTCCTTATCTGGCTTGCCGATCATCCACTCTTCGAGGTCGATCGGTGCCTGGCGGCCGAAGATCGTGACGAGCACGCGGACCACGCCCTTCTCGGGGAAGAGTTCGTCGACGGTGCCTTCGTAGGTGGCGAAGGGGCCTTCCTTGATGACCACCGCCTCGCCCTTGCTGAAGACGAGCTTGATGTTGGGCAGCTCCTCGGGCTTGCGGCTGTCGTTCTGCATCTTCTCGATTTCGTGGTCGGCAAGGGGTGAGGGCCTGCCCGCCGCGCCGACGAAGTCGCCCACGCCCGTGGTCTCTTTGATGAGGAAGAAGACTTCTTCGCTGATGCGACCATCGGGCTCGAGGCGCATCTCGACGAAGACGTAGCCTGGGTAGAGCTTGGTCTCGGTGATCTTTTGCTTGCCGTTCTTGACGGTCTTGGTCTTCTCGGTCGGCACGAGGATGCGGCCGATGCGGTTGGACATGTTTTCTTGCTTCACTTTGCGAAGCAAGGTCGCCTGCACGCTGCTCTCTTTGTTGCTCGCGACGCGGAGGGTGAACCAGTTCATGCCCTCTTGCTTGAGGGGCTCGTCGGCTTTGATGAGGTCGCTGCGCTCGCCCGTGGAGATGACCCGCGCCTCGCCATCGCCCTCGTCGCCCGTGGCGGCGGCGCGCTTGGCGAGCTCTTGCGCTTTTTCGCGTGCCTCGTCGGCCTCGGTGAGGGGGGCCTGCTTGCCCATGGGCCCTTGGCCCTTGCGTGGGCGGTCGCTACCTGCTTTGAAGTCGGTTGCCATAACTAAAGAGAACTCCGTTCGAGAGAGGAAGCGACAGACTGGCCGATCGGGCTGGGTTAGCGCCCCGCGCCGATGATGGGCTTGGCGATGCCCCACTGCATCGCAGCATCGAAGATGAAGATGAGACCCGCGATGAGGAACGTTGCGATCACCACGACCTTGGTGGAGTCGATGATGATCTTGCGTGTGCTCCAGTTCACCTTCCGCATCTCTTCATCGGTGGCGATGAGGAACTCGACGCTGCTGGGCTTGCTGCCCACGTAGCGGAAAATCGTCCAGAGCCCCACGAGCGCGATGAGCCCCGCCACGCCCGCCTGCACGTACACAGGCTGCACGACGGGGACGTTCGTGATGCGGGCAATCGGCACCGCCGGTGCAGCTGGTGCGCCGGCTGTTGCTGCGGCTGGACGCAAGAAGCGTGCGTCTGCCAGCACGTGGTCGTTCAGCATGGTGGCTTTGCCGATGGACACGGCGCGGTCGGCCGCGCTCATGATCGTTGCGTTGCCGATCACCTGCTGCTGGTTGTCGGCGTTCACGCCCAGCAGGTCGATGGTCTGGCCTGTGGGCAACTCCGCGGCATCACCCGCAGCGTCGACCGCCAGCGTGTGACCTTTGCTGGGCAGGCTGATGGCCTGCACCTGGTTCCACGCCCACGCGGACCCAGCCAAGAAGAGCACGCCCACGGCGATCGCCGTGCACACGCGCACCCAGTAGCCATAGCCATACTTATAGATACCGAAGCCGCCCGCCGCATCGCCCGAGCCCAGCTCGCGCGTCGCAGCCGCAGTGGCGACCTGAATGGACTTTTCGTCTGCCATGAACACGGCGGGAGGGAATCGAACCCGCAACCTGTGGATTTGGAATCCACTGCTCTGCCAATTGAGCTACCGCCGTAGGGAAGGCACGAGGCACGTGGCACAAGGCACCAGTGAGGAACACGGGAGGCATGTGCAAGAGTGACTCGCCTTTGGCTCGACTGCTTCAGAGACTGGTGCGGACAGAAGAAGTTTCTCTCCTTGTGCCTTGTGCCCAGTCCCTGTTGCTTTTTTTACTTGCGCTTGATCTTGTGCAGCGTGTGCTTGCGGAGGCGGGGCGAGAACTTCTGCATGCCCTCCTTGAGGCTCTCGGGGATGCCACCCTTGGTGTTGACCGAGGTGCGGTAGTTCAGGTCACCACTCTCGGTGCACTGCAGCCACACAAACTCACGCGCCATGCTCTTCTTCTTTGCCATGACAAACTCACTTCTCTGCTTCTGGGCCGGCGGGGCCTTGCGAGCCACCCGCCAGCGATTGCGAACCAGTTGGTATCCGTCCCGATAGCCCACCCGCCAGCACACCCACCGCCTTGCAATGTGCGATGCGTGCTGCTGTCCAAGGTGACAAGCGGCCCCGGGACGAATCCCGAGGCCGTAACTGTCAACTCTAGGCGCGACAGAAGTCGGGAGCAAGGCACCGCAAGCTTGGGTGGACCAAACAAAGCCCGACTATTCGCCGCCCGCGGGCAGTGCCTGTGCCGCAGCTTCCGCCCGCTCCTTGATCTTCGCGAGCGACTGGTCGTGCAACTGGCTGAGCTTGTTTGGAACGAAGATGCCCTGGAGCCATGCCAGAATGCCGAACTGGCTCTCGTCGGTCACCACCCGCGTCCCGGTCTCGGTCGGGATGAGCAGCCAGGTGTGATATCCCTGGATGGTCGACTTGCGAGACTCCCAGCTCAGTCGGTATGGCGGCTCAAACTCCTTGACGGTCGAAACGAAGTCCAGGTCCATGATGTTCCACGACAGCACGGCGTCGGGCGCGAGCTTGCCCGGCGTGCTGCTGGTCAGCTTCAGGTTGCGCGCGCCCGCATACCACTCGGGCCAACTGTCCACATCGATCAGCACGCGCCACACCTGCTCGGGCGGCGCCGCGACATCGATCTGATTGCTCAGAAAGAACGTCGCCTTCTTGGGCTCGTAGCGAGCGGGCCAGCGAATGGTGTCCGCGGGCAGCTCCCCCGCAGGCAGCAGGTTGTCGCGCGTGCCCACCATGGGCACCGAGCCGCATCCGTTGAGAAGACTGAGCACGGACGCCAGCGTGGGAACAACAAGAAGCCGATATCGACGCATAGCGAAGGTCCTTTACGAGAGCAGGAATGAGCAATGAAAAGCCAGCCGTCCAACCTCACGCCTTGGGTGAGGGCACCTGCACGCGGGCCTGCGTTCCAGCGATGTTGGCAAGGCCCCAGTCGCGGATCGCCGCGAGCAACGGAAAGAGTGATGTGCCGCGTGCGGTGAGCGCGTACGCGCTGCTGCCCACGCGCTGCGACGAAGAAGACGTCTCGACCAGACCGGCGGTGACCAGCCTCTCGAGCCTGTCCGCGAGGATGTTGCTCGCGATGCGCTCGGGCGAAGACGCAAACTCGTGATAGTGCGACTTGCCCGCGAACAAGTCGCGCACGACCAGCAGCGTCCACTTGTCTCCCAGCACATCGAGCGTGCACGCGATCGGACACACCGAGCGACGCGCTGCGTCTTTGCCCGTGCGTCGTTGCTTGGGCTCGCTCGCCCTCGCGGGTTGGGGTCGTTTGTTGCTCGCGGGTTGTTTCATGGCATCTTCTCTGCATGCGGCGCCAGGCCAGCGCGTCACTTGGTTTCTGGATACGCGGGCGTGCGATCCGCCGCATAATCCACGAATGGCACGCTCTTGAGCCGCGTCATCACGTCATCCCACGTCGGCGGCACATCCTCCTTGGGCAGCTGAAATCGCAGAAACTGAGCTTTGGTTACCGCGCCGATCCCCTCGCGCATCGCGGCCCGGTGCGTGGGCGATCGAACAAACCCGTCGAGGGCCGCCTCGTCGCGCCACACCGTCATCGTCCACACCTCGTTGCCAAACACGCGCGTGCGGACGGTGGAACCGATGAACCCGTCATTCGAAGGCAGGCTCGCGATCGTCTTGCGCGTGTAATCGTCAAACACGCCGCGCTTGCGCCCATCAAGCAGCGCGTGCGTGATGCCCACGGTCACCATCTCGCCCGCGCCGGCAAGCGTCACGCCATTGCCGCGCGAATAGCCCGGCCCGCGAAACCGGCTCGCCATCTCGCAGCCAGCAAGGCCCTGCAAGCCCACCGCAGCAGCGACCATCGTGACCGCAGTGGTCAGCGCCAGTCGCCACGTCGCGCGCGAGCCAATCGCCTTGAAACCAGGGGTTCGAGGAAGGGTCATACCCAAGCGTAGCCACATCGCTTGCAAAATGCAAGTGAAATTGCTTCCGCTGTTTAGCGAGCCTCAGGCTTCGCCCAAGCCGCCCCGCAGGCTGCGCAGCGCAGGCAGCCCCCCGTCTCCGCAAGCGGCGACTCGCACGCCAAGCAACTCCGTGCTTCCAGCCACGCCCGGGCCTGGCGAGCCGCGCTCTCATAGCGCGCCACCCGCCGCGCCGCAAACAACACGAGGCACAGGCTGACAACACAGCTCCCAGGCAAGAACACACCTGATCGCGCCGGATCCAAGCTGAGCCAGCGCGCCGCCGCGATGCTCGCGGCGCACGCCACGAACATGAGCAGCAGCAGCCAGCGAGCACTCGGAAATGTGCCCAGCACGCCGAGCGGCTGGGGCTGCGGCACGCGCTGCGGCAGAATGTTCCTCGGATTGCCCAGCAGGTCGAGCACTTCGCACACCGTGGTCGGGCGGGGAGGCCCATAGTCGGGCAATCCGCTGCGCCCCTCTGTCTCCTCGATGTCGCGCAGCGAGCGCCCGTCCGCATCGACATACTCGTGCTCCGCCTCATTCTCTTCGTCCGCCTCGCCATCTTCGGAAGCTGGTCGCCACGCCGCGCCGCACTCGCTGCAGACGCGGCAGCCGTCGGGCTCAACGGGCGCTTCCCCATAGTCATACGCGCAGCACGGGCACGCCCCGCGCCGCAAACGCGACGAGAGATGCACAAATCCCGATCGCGGCGGACCCATTCTGACCCCAAGCCGCCGCGGTGCCAGCACCGCAACCACCATCGCGCTGCACGCCGCAACCGCAAACCCCGCAGCGAGGGGTGACGACCCCACCGGCAAAAACACCACCACGCCGCAGAGCACCAAGAACACGAGCATCAGTCCAAACGCAGCCGCGCTCGCGACCAGAATCACCACAAACGCAACCAGCCCAAAGATAAATCCGCCGATCGCTTTCAGCACCGCAGCAACAGACGAAGGAACCCCCGGCACGCGCGGCAAGCGCAACCCCCTCACATACCCAGTGAGCGCCGCATACCAAGGCACGCCCGAGCCCTCGCGAGGCGGCCCCATGCGCGCCGCCTCCTCCCGCTTGCGCTCAAACGCCCGGGCCGCCAGACGCGCATCCTCGTCGGGATGGGCAGCGGCGATGTATCGCCGCTCGTTGCCGCGATCGTCCAAGATGCGCCGTGAAGGGAGCATGATGCCCAAGCGTAGAGCAAGCTCGGCGTCGCCCGGTGTCCGCGAAGTCGGCTTCGGACGCCACTTTGGAAATCGATCGTTGCGCGTGGTCGCCCACTTCGCGGGCACCATCCACACCAAACATCACGCCAAACAAAAAACCCCGCCACTCTCGCGGCGGGGTCTTCTGGGTTTTTCTTCACAAGTGCCTAGTGCCTGTTGCCTAGTGCCTCGTGCTATCCCTTACTTGATGATCTCAACCACCGCGCCCGAGCCGATGGTCTTGCCACCTTCACGGACGGCGAAGCGGCTGCCCTTTTCCATGGCGACGGGCTTGCCCATCAGGTCGACCTCGACCTCGACGTTGTCGCCCGGCATGCACATTTCTGCGCCGCCCATGAGCTTGACGGTGCCCGTCACGTCGGTGGTGCGGAAGTAGAACTGGGGGCGGTAGCCGCTGAAGAACGGGGTGTGACGACCACCTTCTTCCTTGGTCAGGACGTAGATCTGGCCCTTGAACTGCGTGTGGGGCTTGATGCTGTTGGGCTTGCAGAGCACCTGGCCGCGCTCGATGTCGTCCTTTTCGACGCCGCGGAGCAGAGCACCGACGTTGTCGCCAGCCATGCCGCTGTCGAGGGTCTTCTGGAACATTTCCACGCCCGTCACGACGCAGGTCTTGTTCGCGTCACGCAGGCCCACGATCTCGACCGTGTCGCCCACCTTCACCATGCCGCGCTCGATACGACCGGTCGCGACCGTACCACGACCCTTGATGCTGAACACGTCTTCGATGCTCATGAGGAAGGGCTTGTCGACTTCGCGGGCAGGCTCGGGGATGTAGCTGTCGATGGCGTCGAACAGGTCGTCGATGGGCTTGCAGGCCTTGTCGTCCTTGGGGTTCTCGACGGCGAGCTTGCTCTGGCCGCGGACGACGGGGGTCTTGTCGCCCGGGAAGCCGTACTTGCTGAGCAGGTCGCGCACTTCGAGCTCGACGAGGTCGAGCAGCTCCGGATCGTCGACGAGGTCGATCTTGTTCAGGAACACGACGATGTAGGGCACGCCCACCTGGCGGGCGAGCAGCACGTGCTCACGCGTCTGGGGCATGGGGCCGTCGGCCGCGCTGACGACGAGGATCGCGCCGTCCATCTGGGCGGCGCCGGTGATCATGTTCTTCACGAAGTCGGCGTGGCCCGGGCAGTCGACGTGGGCGTAGTGGCGAGTCTTCGTCTCGTACTCGGTGTGCGAGCTGGCGATCGTGACCGTCTTGTTGGCGTCGCGAACCGTGCCGCCCTTGGTGATGTCGGCGTAGCTCTTGATTTCGCCACCGAAGACGGCGGCGCTGCGGGCCGAGAGGGCCGCGGTGAGCGTGCTCTTGCCGTGGTCGATGTGTCCGATGGTGCCGACGTTGACGTGCGGCTTGCTGCGAGTGAATGTGCCCTTAGCCATGAAAAAACTCCTAAACTAGATTCAACGGGACACCCAGTCTAGAAGACCTGGGGCGGGGCTCCCAAACGCGCCTCCACCAGGCCAGCACCGGAACAGTTGAGCCGTCCACGCAAGACGCAGCGGTTGCCAAAGCCGCTCCGGACCCTGCACGCCGAACACCCATTACCAAGGACCAAACCGCACACCGGCACACGTGCGGCGCATCCTCGGGCTCGCCCTGGTTCCGCCGCTCTCGCGAGCGAAACCAACGCCAGGCATCGAAAGCCACCAATGGGACTTGAACCCATGACCTCTCCCTTACCAAGGGAGTGCTCTACCACTGAGCTACGGTGGCAAGTTGTGCCCAACTTCTGAACCTGCTTCTGAACCTGCTTCTGCCCCAGGCTTGCCACCACACGGGCCAAACGCCCGCAAATGACAACCCGCAAGACACAGGCAGCCCGGGTTCGCCGGGCCGTTGGGGGAGGCAAGTATACCGGGGTGAACGCGGGAGGGCCAGTCCTTCGAAGACCGCCCGGGAGGTTCACCGAAACGAGCGGACCCTCCGAGGGGTATTCCGCACAGCCCGTCGCCCCGCAAAGCAGCCCGCGTTGCAACGGTGCTGCACGCAGAACGTATCGTTTCGCATGCGTTGCTCCGTTGTTCTGCGCGCCAGCCTCCTCATCTCCGCCTCGCTCGCGATGGGCGGGTGCTGGTCGCGCAGTGTGCGGGGGTCATTCATTCAGGGTGAGCAGCCCGGGGTGCTCGAGCTGGCGCAGGCTGCCGAGCTCGCCCCGGGCATGAGCCCCGCCTGGCCCGCGCGTGATGCATCGCTCTGTGCCGACCTCGTTGCGCGCACGCCCCGAGAGATCCGGCCATTCGCCCTTCGCGAGGGCGTGCCCCCCGAGCAAGTGAGCGACGACGACCGCACCCGCCTAAATGAGGTGTCGCACGTGGTGCACTACGCCGGGCTGCACGCGGGCGGTGCGCTCCGCTTGTTTGACGTGCAGTTCAGTTCGCGCGAGCGTGCTCGCGGGTGGGCCCCCAGCGAGAGCGACCTCCGCGCGTTTTACGGCTTTCTGCCCTCCGGCTCCTTCGTCACCTCGCGCGGGCTCACGCACCGCGAGAACCGCGAGTATCGCGAGAGCGGCAGGCAGTTCATCGCGCGGCTGAACGAGCGCGAGGGTCAGCGCGCAATCGTCCGCACCGGGCAGGGCTTCGAGCTCGCGATGGACAGCGGCATGGCAGTGCGGGCCCCGCTGCCAAACGCATCCATCGACCCGCAGCGCGTCCGGGGGGTGGTTGTGCACCTTGCCGCGCTTGCGGGCAATCCGTTTGAGCCTCCCGTGATCGACGCGTTGGAGCGCGATGGCTGGGTGGTGGTGAGCCTCGACACGATCGCGGGCGTGCCGACCCCGCGCAACACGAGCGCGCGGGCCCAGCGCAACAGCGAGCGCGCCGAGCTGCGCACCATCGACGATGAGCTTCGCACGCTGCCCGGCACCCTGGGCAATCGCCCCGAGCACGCGCGGGCGCGCGAACTGGTTCGCCGCCGGGAGCGCGTGGTGGCAAGCCTGCGCGCCCTCGACAAAAGCGAGGCGCTACGCAGCTTTGAGATCTGCGATGCTTCGCAGGCAGATGAGGTGGGCACAACCATCGCGCGAGAGATCGACGAGAGCCTTGCCAGCAATGCCTACTGCGCGCAGGCGCTGGTGGAGTACATCCGCTCAACGTTTCCGCAGCTTGAAGGCAAGCCCTTGGTGCTGCTGGGTTTCTCGGCTGGTGCGCTCGCTGCGCCCACCGCTGCCGTGCGACTGCAAGAGTTGGGCGTGCCCGTGAGCGCGATGGTGCTGGTGGGGGGCGGGGCGGATTTGTTTAGCGTCGCGACCAAGAGCGAGCTCACGGATGGTGGCATTCGCCTGCGCTGCACGCAGGGCGAGGGCGCGCCGCAAGAGCCGGGCGAAGCGACCGCGCAGGCTGTGCATGATGCGTATCTGCGGGCATCGCAGCTCGATCC
>JAIYDA010000066.1 GCA_027487735.1 Planctomycetaceae bacterium
TGCGAAGCTCAGGGAAGGCATCGCCAAAGTGCTGCACCACGGTGGGCACAAGGTCTGCGAAGAACCCGGTCTTTGCGCCCAGCATCTGGCGACCATACCGCACCGCACGACGCAGGATGCGACGCAGCACATAGCCTCGCCCCACGTTGCTGGGCAGCGCTCCGTCGGTCACCGCAAACGTCAGCGTGCGGATGTGATCGGCAATCACGCGGTAAGCAGTATCGACGTTGTCCTTATCTTTGTCGCCCAGCTTGCCCTCGTAGCCCCGCGCGCCGGTAAGCTGCTCGATCTTGTGAAAGATCGGTGCGAACACATCGGTGTCGTAGTTGCTCCGCACGTTCTGCAGAATGCTCGTGATGCGCTCCAGGCCCATGCCCGTGTCCACGTGCTTGGAGGGCAAGGGCCGCAGGCTGCGATCCGCCTCGCGATTGAACTGGATGAACACGTTGTTCCAGATCTCGATCACGTCGGGGTCGCTCTGGTTCACCATCGCTCGCGCGTTGCGCCCGCCGATGCGGTCGTAGTGAATCTCGGTGCAGGGGCCGCAGGGGCCCGTGTCGCCCATCTCCCAGAAGTTGTCCTTCATGTTGCCTGGCAGCACGTTCGCTGCGGGCAGCAGCGCGAGCCACAGGTCCCGCGTCTCCTCGTCCGCCGGCACGCCAAGCTGCGGGTTGCCCTCGAAGTACGTCGCGTACATCCGCTTGGGGTCCAGCCCATAGACGTTCACGAGCAGGTCAAAGCTCCACTGCACCGCTTCCTGCTTGAAGTAGTCGCCAAAGCTCCAGTTCCCCAGCATCTCAAACAGCGTGTGGTGATACGTGTCCTTGCCCACGTCATCGAGGTCGTTGTGCTTGCCACCCGCGCGGATGCACTTCTGGCTATTCACCGCGCGACGCAGCTTGCCCATGGGCGTCCCGGGGTCCGCCTGCCCGAGAAAAATGGGCTTGAACTGGTTCATCCCCGCGTTCGTGAACAGCAGCGTGGGGTCCTCCAGCGGAGCGCAGGGAGAGCTCGGCACAAAGGTGTGCCCCTGCTTTTTCACGAAGTACTCGATGAACGTCGACCGAACTTTGCTGACGGGCCATTGCATGCGCGAGCGTAGGGGCAAAGAACACCGCTGCCCACGAGCCGATCCGCCCGGGCGTTTGCCTACGTTTCTCGTATGTCTCGCCAGGTGTACGCCCTGCTCACGCTCTGCTGCTTTGCCCTTTCGGGCTGCCAGGTGGAGCAGCGCGTCATACGCAAGAAGCAGTGGTTTGAGGGCCTGCCGGGTGTTGAGCAAGGTGGCCAGGCCGTCCGCTCCGACGCTCCCGACGCCCCAAGCACGCCACTCGCCTCAACCGGCCCCCAGATTCCTGAGAACAAGCTGCGCGAGGTCGTGCCAGCCTCGCCCAGCGCGCCCGCGCAGGTCACGCTCATCTCACGCACAGGCCGGCACCTGCTCGTGCACATCTATGAGACGCTGCGCGACAACGAGCGCGAGCTCTTTGCCGAGCAGGTGCTCAGCGAGCGCACGCGGGAGGAGTTTCTCTCGCGAGGCTTCTCCGCGACCGACGCCTTCGACCTGCTGAAAGCCCAGGAAGAGCAAGTCGTCACCTTGCTCCAGCAGATTCCAGACGCAGAGGCAACGCCCGGCGTCCGCATGCTCGCGGTGGGCAACCGTGTGCAGCGCGTGCTGCTCGGCGCGAACGCGATGGCGAGCCAGCAACTCTCGCCCGGGCTGGTGGGCATCGACATGGTGATGGAGCGCGGCAGTTGGCGCCTCCGCTGGTTTGTGCCCGGCGCTGGATATGAGATGCCGCGGATTCTTGAACCCTGGGAGCGTGAAGCCCTGCGCCAGCAGCAGATCGCCCGAGGCCAGGCCCCCACCAACGACACGCTGCTGCTGCCCGAAAGCCTGCAAGACAAGCCCGAGGGCGTCCAGGTGGGCCTCGACGCGCTGATGGACGACGCCCCCGCGCCGCAGGATGCCCCAGCTGCGGGCGTCACCCCAGCCCGCCCGGAACGACCCTTGCCCCCGCCACGGTGACCTCGCAAAGCAACGTCACGCACGGCGTTGCGGTCGCTATCACCCGAGAACGCGGGGTTCTCTTCGACTCCAGCGGACGCCAAGCCGATCCAAACCGCACGCCGGTGCAACACATCCGGATTTCCGCATCACCAAACTCAATCGCGCCTTATCTGCCGCCGATGTTCCATTCCGGCGCGTCGCTCTCGCGCGCTGTTTGGAGCACACCCGATGAAGATCCGTACAAAGCTGGCATTGGCATTCTCCGCGTGCGTCCTCATGACCGGCACCGTCGGCTACTTTGGTTACTCGGGTCTCAACGAGACTCGCGAGTCACTCAAAGAGATCGGCGAGGTCCGCGTGCCCAGCCTCGTTGGGCTTGCCGACATCATGACGGGCCAGCAGGTGGTCCGAGCCAACACCGGCTTGCTTGTAAACGCCGAGACGCCGCCCGCGAACCGCGATGCCCTCTACGCGAGCATCGAGAAGGGCTATGAAGAGATCAAGATCGGCTGGGACCTCTACGCGCCGCTGCCCCAAACGCCTGAAGAGGCAAAGGCGTGGGAGCAGTTTGTACCCATCTTTGAGAGCTGGCAGAAGGATGCGCAAGCACTCACGGCTCAGCTCAAAGAGTGGCAAGAGCTGAAGGCAAACAACGCTCCCGCAGAGCAGGTTGCCCAGGCCCACGCTCAAGGCAAGGAGATGTTCTCGGCTCTCGGAACGCATGACAACAGCTCTCGCAAGCTGCTCGATGAGATCTGGCAAATCAACGTCGATGTCTCGAACAGCTCGCTCGCCGAGGGCTATGCCGATGCCCACGCCAGCGTCACCCTCTTGCTCGCTGGGGTTGGGCTGGCCATCGCCGTCAGCTTCGCCTTTGCGACATGGATGTTCGTCCTCTTCAGCCGCAAGGTTGGCGCGTTCACCAGCAAGTGCGACGAGATCGCCAAGGGCGACCTCACCCAGCGCGTGCCGCAGGATGGAAGCGACGAGTTTGCCACGCTGGGCACGAGCTTCAACGGCCTCGTATCGAACGTGCAGCAAATGATCACGCAGATCAGCAGCACCAGCTCGCAGGTTGCCGCCGCCGCCACGCAGATCGCCGCCAGCGCCGAAGAGATGAACACCACCCTGCGCACGCAGGAGCAGGAAGCCCAGCAGGTGTCGGCGGCAGTCGCCGAGATGACGGCAAGCATCGGCGAGGTCGCGGGCAAGGCGGGCGATGCGGCAGCTGCCGCCAAGCAGAGCGGTGCTCGCGCCACGCAAGGCAGCGAGGTCGTGGAGCGCACCGTGAGCGAGGTGCGGACCATCAGCGAAGATGTGCAGAACGCCGCGACGAGCGTGAAGGAGCTTGCGAGCAAGGCGGAGGCCATCGGGCAAGTCATCAGCGTCATCAACGACATCGCCGACCAGACCAACCTGCTGGCACTCAACGCCGCGATCGAAGCCGCCCGCGCGGGCGAGCATGGTCGCGGGTTCGCGGTGGTAGCCGACGAAGTCCGCAAGCTTGCAGAGCGGACACAGACCGCGACGGCAGAAGTCGCCAAGAGCGTCCGCGAGATTCAGAGCGGCACGGGCAACGCCGTGAATCGCATCGAGTCGTGCACCGGGCGCGCTCAGCACGGCGTCGAGCTCGCGGGCTCGGCAGGAACCGCGCTAGGTGAGATTACCGATGGTTCAAGGGCTCTCGACACGGCTGTCAACGCCATCGCCGCGAGCGCGAAGGAGCAGGCGAGCGCGAGCGATCAGGTTGCACGCAGCATCGAGCGCATCAACGCCGGTGCGCAAGAGAGCACGCAAGCAGCAGGGCAGGCAGCGCAAGCCGCGAGCAGCCTGTCATCGCAAGCCGAGGAACTCCGCCGCCTCGTGGGTCAGTTCCGCGTCGATGGCAACACATCGGGCCAGGCCGAAGCAGGCACCAAAGCTCCCCGCGTGCCGAAGTACAAGCGGATGATGGCGGAAGCGCAGGCGAAGTAAGCCCGCAGGCTCGCGCGACCCTGCAGGCAAATCCGCGGGCAAATCCGCAGCGAACCCTTGCCGCCCGACGAGCCTTCTCGTCGGGCGGTTTTTCTTCGCAACGCAAGGGTCACTTCGCATGCGCACGCTCGTCTGGTTTCGCTCCGACCTCCGCACGATCGACAATGCCGCGCTCAGCCTCGCTACGCGGCAGAGCACGCGGGGCGTGGTGGGTGTGTTCATCATCTCGCCCGGCGAATGGCGGGCCCACGACGTTGCGCCGGTGAAGCTCGACCTGATGCTGCGCTCCCTCGCGGTGCTGCGAACCAGCCTGGAGAAGCTGCGCATTCCCCTGCTGGTTCGGCGTGCCGAGACCGTGGGCGAGATTCCGTCCCTCCTCACCGCGCTCTGCGTCAAGCACGAGTGCGATGCGCTCACCTTCAACAAGGAGTACGAGGTCAACGAATCTCGGCGCGATGCCCGCGTGCTCGCGGCGTGCAAGGCGGCGGGCGTCGTCACGCACGCCTGCACCGACCAGAGCATCATCGAGCCGGGCGAGGTGCGCACGGGCGAGGGCAGGTTCTTCACGGTCTACTCGCCCTTCAAGAGGGCGGCGTACAAGTTCATCCAGGCGCACGACAGCTTGCGGGCCCACCCTGCGCCCAAGGCCCAGACATCGCTCGTCTGCAAGAGCGACGACGTGCCCACCGCCATCGAAGGCTGGCACAGCGACATCGACCCTGCCCTTTGGCCCGCGGGCGAGCAAGAGGCCCAGCGCACACTCGAGCAGTTCATTCAGCATCGAAGTCGCAGCTACAAGGTCGACCGCGACTTCCCCGCGTTGCCCGGCACCAGCGCCCTCAGCCCGCACCTGGCGATCGGCACGACCTCACCCCGCCAATGTGTGCTCGCGGCCTACCAGGCAAACGCCGATGCGAAGGGGAGCCCGCTCGACAGCGGCAACGAGGGGCTCGCGCAATGGATCAGTGAGGTGCTGTGGCGTGAGTTTTACATCCACATCCTCGTGGGCTATCCCCGCGTTTGCATGCACCGCGCGTTCCAGCTGCCGACCGAGGCTATCCGTTGGAACGACAACCCCCAGCACTTCGAAGCCTGGTGCCAGGGAAAGACCGGGGTGCCCATCGTCGACGCGGGCATGCGGCAACTGCGGCAAACCGGGTGGATGCACAACCGCCTACGGATGGTGACGGCGATGTATTTGACCAAAAATCTCTTCATTGACTGGAAACTTGGTGAAAAATGGTTTATGCAGCATTTGGTGGACGGCTTCCTCGCCAGCAACAACGGCGGCTGGCAGTGGAGCGCGAGCACGGGCACCGATGCTGCCCCCTACTTCCGCATCATGAACCCCGTCTCGCAGAGCCAGCGATTCGACCCGAAGGGCGATTTTCTGAGGCAGTTTGTGCCAGAACTCGCGGGATTGCAAGGGGAAGCGATCCACGAGCCGTGGGAGCTGCCCGGATTGCTCCGCAGCCGCCTCCAATACCCTGAGCCGCTGGTGGACCTCTCCAAGACGCGGCAGGCAGCGATCGATCGATTTGCGGCAATCAAAAAGCCATGAGATCACATGTCCCTCATTGTGCTGATTGCATGAGACAATTGCTGTTGCTAGCAGGCAACCTGACGATCTATGGAATCCCCGGCCCTATCATGACCACGGGGAAAGGCCCCCCTCTTCACCTTTCAATTCTGACAGTGCTCGCCTTGCACGAAATCGCCATGCAGCCCCCCCCCACGTTCAAACCAAAGTCCCACCTTGGGCCGAGCGACTTTGCTCCGGTGCTCGAAATGCCCAGGTTCTGCGTTCTCGCACGCGATACCTCCATGCGGCTTTTGTGGTGCAACGAGCAGTACGCGACCATCTTGAATGCGACCCAGGAGAGGCTGAAGGGCACGCACCTTCGCGAGAACATGGAGCCAGTTGCCGCCGACGAGCGGCAGGCGAGCCATGAGATCGTGATGACCACGGAAATCCCCAGGCAGTTCAGCGAGCTTCGCCACGGGTGGCGATGGATCACGCGGGCTTGGCCCCTCGAACGAGCGGCATTCGGTGCCAATGGCGTGATTGTCGCGCTCTTCCCCTCTTCGGCTCCGCTCGCCGAGGACGCACCGTTCTGCGCATTGCCAGACTTTGGCGACCTCGCGATTCTCAGTCGCCGCGAGCTGGATGTGCTCTATCACCTCGCGCGGGGCCTCAACGGCCCGGAGATCGCCGAGCACCTGCATCGCTCGGAGCACACCGTGCGCGACCACATCAAGAGCATTCACGGCAAGCTCCGCGTGCACCATCGCGGCGCGCTCGTGCGGCTGGCGATTGAGCGGGGCCTGCAGGGCTTTACGCCCCACCAGTGGGCCACGATCATCAAGAACCACCGCGTGACCGACTGATCGCGGCTCCCATCGCGGCACCTTCGTGCGGGCTACGTTGCGTGCTTCTCGCCCCGCATGCTGCCCGCAGAACGCATCCTCATCATCCGCCCCAGCGCTCTGGGCGATGTCGCGCGCAGCGTGTGCGTGCTTGCCAGCTTGCGGGCTGCCTATCCCAAAGCACAGATCGACTGGCTGGTGCGCGACACGTTTGCGCCCGTGATTGCCCATCACCCCGCGCTCAGCAATGTCATCGCGTTTCCGCGCAACGAGTTCGCACGCTGGACGCGCACGCTGCGCTTGGGCTCGCTGCACGCGTATGGACGCAGCCTGCGTGCGCGGGGCTACGACGTGGTGCTCGATTGCCAGGGCCTTGCACGCAGCGGCTGGCTGGCGTGGGCGAGCGACGCAAAGGTGCGGATTGGCAATCGCCATGCCCGCGAGCTGAGCTGGCTGTTTGCCACGCACCGCGTGCCCGTGCCCAGGGGTCTGCACAGCGTCGAGACCATGCTCGCACTGCTCGAGCCGCTAGGCGTGCCCGCGCTGCGCGATCGCGAGGCGATGCGGCTGCACACCGCTTCGGCGGATCGCTCGTGGCTGCGGACGCAGCCCTTCGCGGGGCGAAGCTATGTGGTGCTCGCACCAACCAGCGCGTGGGAGACCAAGGAGTGGCCCGCAGATCGCTTCGCGCAGGTTGCGGATGCCCTGAGCAAGCGCGGAGCGGCGGATGGCACGCCTGTGGTGATCGTGGGAGCCAAGCACGAGCGTGATCGCATTGGGCCGCTGCTGGAGGTGGCACGCCGCAACCCGCTCGTGATCGATCGCGTGGGAACCACGACGATCGGGCAGCTCATGGCGACGATCGAAGCAAGCTCGCTGGTGGTCGCGAACGACTCGGCGAGCCTGCACATCGCGGTGGGGTTTGATCGCAAGGTCGTTGCGCTGCTGGGCCCAACGGACCCCAAGCTGGTGGGGCCCTTCGGGCGCGAGCGTGACGTGCTGCAACACACCGAGCCTGGCGAGACCTTTGCGTATCGCAAGGAGACGACGCGACGCATGATCTCGCGCATCACCACGCAGGAAGTGCTGGATGCGTGCGAGGCCCGCCTTGGGTAGCGGTGCTTACTCGCCCGGAATCTGCGTGTCGTTCGCGAAGCCCGCGAGCGTGCGCCCTGCGTCGTCCTCGTTCACGAGGCGCGTGGCAAGGTCGTTGCCGGGCTCGAGCTGGTTCGCAGCGACGTAGCACTTCTTCGCGAGTTCGGGCTCGTTGAGGCGCTCGTAGGTGAGGCCCAGCAGCACGAGGACCTCGGCGGTGGGCTCGATCTCCGCGGCCTGGCGGAAGGCGACTTCGGCCCCCGAGTAGTTGCCCGTGCGGCGGAGCTGCAGGCCCTTGAGCAGATAGCCGTCGGGCTTGTCGGGCACGAGGCTGATGATGCGTGTGGTGGCTGCTCGGACGCGGCTGGCGTCGCGCAGCTTGTACGCAACCTCGCCCAGCGCAATCCACGACTCAACATCGTTCGCACCCACCTCGTCGCTCGTGAGCTTGAGGAGCACGTCGCGCGCCTCGACGGTGCGGTCCATCGCGAGCAGAGCTCGCGCCTGCAACTGCAGCAGGTCGCGCCGGGCCGCAAACTGCTTGTCTTGCAGCACGCGGCTGAGGTTGGCCTCGGCATCGGCATACTTGCCCATCGCGAACTGCACCTGCGCCAGGTCCTCCACGATCTCCATCTGGTCGGGCGAGAGCAGGCGTGCTTGCGAGAAGAGCTGCTCCGCACCCGCGTAGTCGTTCTCGAGCAGAGCGATGTGACCGAGCGTCTGCTGGATGCCGGGGGTGTGGCGGAAGCGATCGCTCATGCTGAGCAGATACTGCTTGGCATCTTCGGCGCGACCAAGATCGACCATCACCTCAGCGGCGGCAAGGGGGTACTGCGGGTCGGTCGGATCGAGCTCCGAGGCCTTGAGATAGAAGCTCAGGGCCTCTTCGCGGCGCAGCAGGCGCTCGGCGAGGATGCCGCGGTAGTACTGGCTTTCGACGTTATTGGGGTCGAGCGCAGCGGCACGCTCGAAGCCGTCGGTCGCCCCCTCAAGCTCGTTCTTCTCGAGGAAGATGCGTCCGCGCAGCACGTGCGAGCGGGGCACGTCGCCATTGAGTGCGAGCGAAGCATCGACGTGGCGGCGGGCCTTGTCCAGGTCGCCCGCGAGGAAGGCCTGCAGGCCCATCTGATACTCGTTCGCGGCCTTCATGCCGTCCATCTTCACCTTGGCGAGGTTCTTGCGTTCGGTGGTGTACTTGCCGTTGCCGCGGCAGCCGCCCATCGAGGTCGCGGCGTACATCATGATGCCAAGGCCAGCGAGCACGACGGCTCCGCGGATGATGCGATCGGCGAGTGGGCTTGCGGTGCGGTGGGGCATGGGGTTCGTCCTTCTTTCGTTGCTCATGGGTGCTGAGTGAGCGGGATGCGCTTCGCGGGTCTGTTCGACCCTGCGGGGCTGGTCCGCTCACTCCTCCACCATCGCTATCGGCGGTTGCCTGACCCGACTTTGCTGGTTGCGCGGGCTTTGCGAGAGATTCGTGGGCCGCCTGGCTGGGCATCACGCGCAAAGAAAAAGCCCCGGCACGAGGGCCGGGGCTGAAAAGATCGTGAACTCTGGCAGCGACGCTTAGTCCTTGGGCTGGTTGGGCTCGTTCGTGACGTTCGTGAAGGCGTGCTGTGCATCGAGGTCGACGTTCGTGTTCTGCTGGGCCTTGCCCAGTGCGTTGTAGTAGCGGTTCATCACCATGTACCACGCGGGCGACATGCCGTTGAAGCCCGTGGGGGCAGGCACGCGGACGTTGCGGCTGACGGCGGGGGTAGCAACCTGCGTGGCGACGGCGTTGTTCGCAACCGAGAGGTCCGCGAGCAGATCGCTGCCCGAGGCGTTGTTCTCGAAGTTCTCGAACTGGCTGCTGCTCACTTCGATCTGCGGGACGATCTCGGGCCCTGACTGCTGCCACTGAGTCGAACCCTCGCTGGAAGGCGTGGTCCAGGCGTCGCTGGCGACCTGCTGGCTGGCATCGCTCGAGCTGACCTCGATCGCGGGCACCTGCTGTTCAGCGGGCTGCACAGCCTCGAAGCTGCCGTTCTCAACAGCGAACACCTGGGCGTTGCCATCGAAGGTCGCGTCGACCACGGCATCGACCTCGGTCTCGCTCGAGTCGCTGCTCGCGACCTCGATCGCGGGCGCTGCCTGCTCGACGGGCTGGGCCGAAGCCTCGACCGACTCGAAGCTGCCGCTCGCGAAGGTCTCCGACACTTCGGGCACGTTGTCAAAGGCCGGGCTGGTGTAGGTGGGCTCGCCCACGGCCTCGGCAACCGCGAGGGCGTTGCTCAACTCGCTCACGTTGGTCGCGGGCTCGACGTAGCCCGGGGCGGTGCCCAGGAGGTCAAACTGCGGCTGCGTGAGCTGCGGGGTAGCAAACTCGGCACTCACGTGCTGCTCGGGCACCTCGGCAAACTGAATGGGCTCGGCGGGCTGCTGCGGCTGAGGGACTTCGTTCGTGAAGACCTCCTGCTCGGTGCTGCTCGCTTCGATGGGCTGGCTCGCAACCGCCGACTCGGTGTTCGAGGGCAGGTTGTTCAGCAACTGATCGAGACGGTTGCGACGGCTCGCGTCGCTCGCACGATAGGTGGTCGCCATCTCGCCGTGCAGCACGCGCTCCAGGAAGCTGCGGTTGTGCACGTCGCGGCTCTCACCAGCGAGGCGCTCGCGCAGCGCGACCATCGAGGGCTGATTGGGGTTCAGCCGCAGCGAGCGGTCGGTCTTGTACAGCGCTTCCTTCACCTTGCCGTCGCGGGCAAGCTTCTCGGCCTCGACGTTCATGCTGCCGGTCAGGCGATCACGGCTCCATGGGAGCACGCCCTCGCGAGCGCCGGTGAGCACGTTGTCCATGTACTGAATGCTGCGCTTGCCGGCCTCTGCCAGGGCGTCGTCATTCACGATGGTGGGCGTGATGAGGAAGATGATCTCGTTGCGGTTGGTCTGGTCGTCGTGCCCGCGGAAGGCGTTGCCCAGGATCGGGATGTCGCCAAGGAAGGGCACCTGCTTGCGCGAGACGGTCGTGCTCTCGCGGAACAAACCGCCCAGCACGATGGTCTGCCCGTCGCGAACCATCACGTTCGTGACCAGCTCGTTGGTGATCTCATCGGGGATGGTGATGTTCGCACCGCTGACGTCGCTGGCGGTGCGGATGGCCGCCTCGCTCACGGCGGGGCGCAGCTCCATGCGGATGATGCCGTCGTTGCTCACGAAGGGACGGAAGTAAAGCTGCGTACCAGTGTCGAGGAACTCGACGGTCTGCGTGGTCGCGGTGTCGGTGCTGGTGGTGTTCAGGTAGCCGACCTTACGACCAACGAGCACGCGTGCGGGCTGCCGGTTCAGGGCCAACACCTTGGGGTTGCTCACGACGGTCGTGTCGCTCACTTCGTCGAGCACGCGAAGGAAGACGGCAACGTCGTTGCTGACGATACCGATCTTCATGCCGCCGTTGCCGCTCTGCACCTGGCCCACGGTCTGGCTGATCGCCGTGCCGCCGCCGCCCGCCGGGACGCGGGTCTTGCCGCCGCCCGCAGCGCCCGTACCGCCGCCCGTGCCGCCACCGGTGCCGCCGCCGCTGCCGCTGTCCTCAACGAAGCCCTTGGCCATCGTCTGGGCAGCCGCGAGGGGACCAACGCTGGTGAACTCGCTGAAGCTCATGTCGGCAAGCACCGAGAAGTCCACGCCCAGGGCGTTGGCTTCGTTGAGCTGCGTCTGGAGGATCGTGGCCTCGACGAGCACCTGCGCGGGCTTGGTGTCGAGCTGGCGGATCATCTCCTCGATCTGCGTGACGTTCTCGGGGTAGTCATAGACCACGAGCATGCTGCTGTGGGCATACTGCTCGTTGCCCACGGGCACGTCGCCCAGGCTGGGGAAGCTATCGACCTTGCCGTTGACCTTGATCTGGCCCTCGACCGAGAGCAGAGGCTTGACGAACTCGCTGGCGTCCACGCTGCTCATGTAGTTGAGGAAGAGCACCTTGCTCACCTTCTGGCGCTGGGCCTGGGTGATCTTCTCGAGCTCTTCGAGCGTGTAGACCTTCACGAAGTTGCCGTCCTCGACGTAGCCGTAGCCGTTCACGTGCAGGATGGCGTCCAGGGCCTCGTAGAAGGTGACGCCGTAGAGGTTCGCGGTGACGCGAGCCTGCACTTCCTTGCTCGCGATGATGTTCTTCTGGCTCTGGATGCTCAGCATCTCGAGCACGTTGGCGAGGTCCTCATCCTTCACGTGCAGGTCGACGATCTGCGCGTCGTCCACGTTCACGGTGCCCTCGACCTTGGGCTCGCCATCGGCGGCTGCCTCAGCAGGGGCGGCTTCGCCCTCTTCGCCCGTCGCATCAGCAGACGCGAGGGCATCAAGCCCGGTCTCGGCGGGTGCGTCATCGAAGCTCGCCTGCGTCTCACGCGTGTCGGCAGAGAGGCTCAGGTCCTCCACCACCACCGTGCCATCGGCGTTGACGATGACCTCAGGCATCGAGCTGTTCTCGATGTCGGGGTTGGTCTGGGCGATCGCAACAGTCGTACCCGCGGCATAGGCGAGCAGCGATGCGAACAGGCCCGCACGAACCGCGCGGGTGCGAAGACGAGATTCAGCCAAAGTGTTGTTCGACATGCCTTGTGGCCTTTCCAACGGCCGGAGTAAAGTGCTCCGGCGAGCCGCGGTTCTTGAGGAGTATCCAAACGGAGCGCGGTCTCCGCACGACGAACCCTGTCGTCGTCCAGCCCACGCACCAACGGAATCGACCTTCTCAACCACAGACTTGGGTGAAGATGGAGCACTTCCTCAGCATTCGTCCCTTTCCTAACCGGCATAAGTGGCCCTTGGCGGGCCCAAACACCCAAACAACAGGCTACTCTCTTTCACATTCCGTATCTCGGGTGGTGGTTGCCACCTTCTCGGTCGCGACGCATCCCACCCACCACAGCCAACCCCAGTTCCCCCCAGTGCCCGACACCACAAACCCCACGCAAGGAGCTTTCTCTTGGGCGAGTTCGCAACCATTCTCACCACCGGCGCCAAGCGCGCCCGCATGTACAGCGAGCTGATGCTGCAGGGCATCGAGCCCGCAGCCGCCGCCAAGAAGCCCCTCGGCCCTGGCGGCAAGCTCATCGACACCAACACGCCCGCCTTCGTCTTCGGACACCTTGCGCTCTACCCCGCACGCATCTTCACGCTGCTGGGCAAGGACGCATCGCACATCGCGGCCCCCGAAGCCTGGCACGAGCTGTTCAAAGCTGGCGCTCCCTGCCTCGACGATGGCGGCGCGAGCTACCCATCCTTCACCACCCTCACCGCCCACTTCTTCCGCGCTACCGACGCAGCGATCGACCTGCTCAGCAGCACGCCCGACGTGCACCTGCTCGCGATGCACCCGGACGAGAAGGCCCGCGCGAACTGGCCCAACATCGGCTCGGCCTTCAACTTCCTGCTCAGCGGGCACGTGATGGTGCACATGGGGCAGGTGAGTGCCTGGCGTCGCTGCGTGGGTTTGCCTTCTGCGGCGACGTAACGCGCGCATGCATGATGCGGTCGTGCCGATGGGTCGCTGGCTAGCATCTTGCGAGGGGCAGCGTGCGCCCGCGCAGGGTTGTCGCGGCACCGCGTTGCCTGCGACGCACCGATGTCCCGGAGAGGACCTCTGCCCATGACGCTGCTCTATTCCGGTTTTCGTAACCTGTCCTCGCTCACCGCGAGCACCTGCCTCGCTGCGCTCATCATCGCGGGGTGCCAGCGCACCTCAACCCGCGATGCAAGCTTGGACCCGACCGCAGCCGCGCCCACGCCCCCACCATCGCTCGCCGCGCCCGCACGCGAGGCTCTCGTGCCCCCATCGCCCAACGACAACAAACCAGCTGAGTTTCCTGGGCTGCATCAGGTCGTGGCATATACCCCGGGCTTCTACTCCGGTGCGGCCCCAGAGGGCGAGGCAGCGTTTGCAAGCCTCGCGGAGCTGGGCGTCCGCACCATGATCAGCGTCGATGGTGCCAAGCCCGATGTCGCCCTCGCCCAGCGGCATGGTCTGCGATACATCCATCTGCCCATCGGCTACAACGGCTTCGACGAGCAACGCCGCCGCCAACTCGCTCGCGCGACCAGCGACGCGCTCGCGGCAGGCGGAGTCTACTTGCATTGCCACCACGGCAAGCATCGCAGTGCTGGGGCCGTGGGCACAACAGCCGTCAGCCTGGGCCTTGCGAGCAACGACGCAATGCTCGCCCGCATGAAAGTGAGCCAGTGCGCAGAGGGCTACAAGGGCCTGTGGGCACGCACGCGCGAGGCGGACGTCCTGAGCCCCGCGCAGCTCGCGGCGGTGGATGCGAACTTCCCAAGCGTGTCGCCACCGGGCAGCTTCATCGAGAGCATGGTGAGCATCGACGCTGCACTCGAGCACCTGGGCCATATCCAGAAAGCAGGCTGGAAGACACCCGCCGACCACCCGGACCTTGTCCCCGCTGCCGAGGCTGGCATCGCGGCGGACATTCTGCGCCTGCTTGCGGACAAAGCCAGCGCTCGCAAGCAGGACGAGTTTGCGGCCCTGATGCGTGCCAATGCGGATGCCGCACAGGCACTCGAGGACGCCCTCGTCGCGGGCAGCGCCGCACCAGCGCTCGACGCCCAGCTCGCGATCGTCGCGCGAAGCTGCAAGGATTGCCACGTGAAGTATCGCGATTGAGACCAAACTTCAACTGGTGGCGAGCGTTGGACGACTCCAAACGCTCGCGTTCTCACTCTTCACTCAGCTCGCAGAGCAACCAGCAGCGTGGTGCCTCCGCAAAGAAAAAACCCGGCGCCCCAACAGAGCAGGACACCGGGTCTCGTGGGGCAGGGTTGGAACGACAAAGCGACTAGAGGGAGGTGAAGGGAAAAAACAGCAAAACAGCAAAGCAGCAAAGCGAGAAAGCAGCAAAGAAGAAAACACGGCTGCACGCGATGCCTCGCACCGGCGCGCATCACCTTTCCGTTTCCGTCAGTTAGTCCAATGCACAGAGTGAACTTCACGCACCGCGCCGCAAGAACTGCAACGCAAGACACCAAACTTTTCGTCCCATCACGGCGCGCGGTTCCTTGCCATCTCGCAAAAAACTTTTGGCGTGTTGCACGCACCATGCTGCGACGCGCAACCTGTCAAAAGCAACGCGACCGCTCGTATCCCAGAGCACCGCCGAGCCCCGACATTGCCCGCTGTGCCTTTTCCTCGCCTGCGCCGCCGCCCCGCGCTACCGCATCGCCCGCCGCTTGCCAATCGCCTCGACCTCCGCGTTGCCCCCAGCGCACGCAAGACCAAACTGCTCGCACAGCATCCGCGCCGAGATCTGCGCGGACAGAAAAATCGTGGGCAGCCCGCTCCCCGGGTGCGTGCCGCCTCCCACGAGGTACACATTCTCAAACCCCTGCAGCTTATTTTGTGGCCTCAGGTGCAGCATCTGCCCCAGGTTGTGCGCAAGGTTGAATGTCGCGCCCTTGTTGATGTTCGCCTTCCGCCACGTGTCGGGTGTGTACTCCACCACGCACTCCACGCGCTTGTCGCTCTCGCCCTCTAGCGTCAACCCGAAGTACGTGCGCAGCTGCGCAAACGCATCGCTGCGATACCGCGCATTCGCCACGCTCCAGTCCACCTTCGCGTCGCAGTTGGGCGTGGGAATGAGCACATACAAGCTGCTGCACCCGCTCGGCGCAAGCGTCGGATCAATCCTGCTCGGGTTACACAGATAAATCGACGGATCGGGCGAAAGCTGCCCAAGCTCGCAGATCTCTTCGAGGTTCTGCTTATACCGCTCGCTCACATAGATCGTGTGGTGAGGCAGCTCGCTTTGCCCCACGTCCCCCTTCACGCCCAGATACAGCATGTACGTGCTGCACGAATACCGCTTCGCATCCAGCTTCGCCGGGTCGTAGCGATCATTCAGCCCGCCCGCGCGGTCCATCACGCGCTCGCTGAACAAGTGCTTGAGCGCCCACGTCGCATCCGCATTCACCACCACCGCGTCGTGCGCAATCGTCTGTCCCGCAAGCTCGCCATTCCCCCCCACCACCACCGCCCCCGCCCGCGGCGCATCGTTCGTGCGCACGCCAAAGCCATCGTCCTGCGTCAGCACCTGCCGCACCGGCGCGTTGCACACGATCTCAACACCCAGCGACCGCGCCACCCGCGCCATCGCCTGCATCAGCGCATGGCACCCACCCTGCGGATGCCAGATGCCATACTCATACTCAATGAACGGCAAAATCGTAAACAAACTCGGGCACTCATACGGACTCATGCCCAGATACTTGCTCTGAAAGCACACCGCCAGCCGCACCAACGGATCCTCGAAATACTTCTCCAGCAGCTGGTGCACCGACAGATGCGGGCTCAGCATCGGTCCCACCTTCAGCGTGTCACGCCACACGTTGGGCCCAAACAGATCCAAAGGCGTGCGCATCGCGTTCCGCAGAATGCTCTCGCTGTGCCGCAGCTTCGCGCGGTTGTCATCCAGAAACTTCGCGAACATCCTGCCGTCGCGCTCGTTCACCGCACCAATCCGCTCGCACATCGCCCGCACGTCCTGCGTCGCATCAAGCTGCAAGGGCTTCTGCCCAGGCCTGCCCAGCAGAAGGCGATACATCGGGTCCAGCCGCGTCAGCTTCACATGATCGCGCAGCCGCTCGCCACACGCCGCAAACACCTCATCCAGCACGTACGGCATCATGAAAAAGGTCGGGCCCTTGTCGAAGCGATACTCGCCGCTCGCGCCCTGCGCCACCACGTGCGCCGTCCGCCCACCCACCATTTCGCCAGCCTCATACACCGTCACCCGCGCCCCGCTCGCCGCCAGAATCATCGCGCACGCCAGCCCCCCAGGCCCCGCCCCCACGATCGCAACGCTCGGTTGCCCACCACCACCCACCGAAGAAGCGGAGCGAGTCGAAGGTGCGGCATCAAGCGTGGTTGGCGTCATGGCAAGAGCATTCCGTGCAAAGCGCAGCAAAGCAAAGCTTGGCGGCAGATACAAACCCGACCGCCCCTGCCGCTCGCAGCGGTTCTCTTCGCCGCCCCCGCCCCGCGCGATGCAGCCCGAGCGCCCCGCGCTTGCCCGCAAACCCTACGCCCCAGGCCCATCATGCGCCGTCACCTTCGCCGCCTTGTCGATGCGCCGCATCAGCCCCGCCAGCGTCTTCCCGGGCGCAAGCTCATGAAACTGCTCCTTGCTCGCCTCAAACTCGCTGCTCATCCAAGCGCAGCTCTGGCTCCATCGCACGCTGCTGGTCAGCTGCTGCACCAGCCCGGCGCGAATCTCCGCCGCGCTCTGCCCGCCATAAGGCCGGGCCGTCACGTTCGACACCACCCGGCACGCCAGCGGCGCAATGCTCGTCTTTTCAAGCGCCGCCGCCAGCCTCTCCGCCGCCGGTGCCATCAAGGGCGAGTGAAACGCCCCAGCCACCGCCAGCACCTGACTGCGCACGCCCAGCTTGGTCGCCTCTTCCACGCCGCGCTCGCACGCAGCCTTTGTGCCGCTCAGCACCACCTGCCCAGGAGCATTGAAGTTTGCGCACACCAGCACCTCGCCCCCGCGCGCCGCATCCGCAACCTGCTGCGCCTGCTCGTCGGTCGCGCCGATGAGCGCAAGCATCCCGCCCCCGCTTTGGTCTGCCGCCTCCTGCATCGCCGCACCCCGCAGCGACACCAGCCGCAGCCCCTCCTCAAACCCAAACGCCCCCGCCACGCACAGCGCCGTGTACTCACCCAGGCTCAGCCCAGCCGCCGCGACAAGCTGCTTCGCCGACGCCTCCATGCTCAGCCCCGCGCTCTCCAGCATCGCGGCATAGCAGGCCATGCTCGTCGTGAAGATCGCGGGCTGGCTCGCATCGGTGCGGTTCAGCCGCTCCAGAGGACCCGCAAAGCACAGCTCGCTAAGCGTCATGCCCAGGCTTGTGCCCAGCACGCTATCCGCCCGAGCAAACACCGCCCGCGCCGCCGCTGATGCTTCAAACCACGCCTTCCCCATCCCCACCACCTGCGCCCCCTGCCCCGGACACAACACGATGCACGACTGCGGAAAACTCATCATCTCGCATGATAGTGCCCGCCGTTCCCAGCGCCCGGTCGCGGTTGCGTGCACCCGCCAATCACCCGCGCAAGCAACTGACAGGCTTGAACGCGCCCTCCAACCAGAGGACTCTCCGCTCCCGAGAAGTCGAGCAGTTATCGCGCCACGCCCGTCGCGAAACCCCACTCCCCAGCCATCTGTGACGACTGAGAACTCACAAAATCCTTGCGCATTTTCCAACTCACCTTGTAAAGTTTCATCTTTGCATTAAACTTGTGTTCACTGGATTACGGGCTCGTTTGGCCCGTCATCCACTCGCCATAGGCAGCGTCCCTGCCCGTGGTGCCACCGCACAGGAGAGAGAAATGCGCTCAGTTGTTTGCTTCTTCGGGGTGTCCGCGCTCGTGCTCAGCGTCACCTCTGGTGCCAAGGCCGACATCGTTTCGTACGACCACATGACCAACCAGCCCGCTACGGCTTGGAACCTGCTCTCTGGTGGCGGGAGCCCCGCGAGCACGGGCAGCCGCTTCCTCGGCAGCGTTATCACGCTCGCTGGCGGCGCAACCACAATCACGGGCTTCGACGCCACCATGGTGAACAACACCGGCGCCGCCCTCACGTTTACGGCTGGGCAACAAGTCCGCCTGAACTACTGGATCTGGAACAACTGGACCCCGTCCGTTGGCACCGATCCTGCTTTCAGCAACCTCGCGGGCAGTGGCAACGTCGGCTTCAACGTGGGCGGCCTCAGCCTTCCCGCCAACAACTTCCTCTTCTTCACGCAGAACGCCGCAGCCGGGCCCGGTCAGGTTCCCGCAGCTAGCACCCTTCCTGGCATTGCGATCACGCCTGTCACGGTCGCATCGAGCGGCCCCATCGGCATCACCCTGCACTGGCAGATCAACCGCAACGATGGCGCGGGCTTCGTGCCGCTGGGCGGCCTGAGCTCGATCGTTGTTGGAGGCCTGGGTGGCACAGCAGTCGCACCGGTTGTCGGCACCAACAACTTCGGCGGCGTCAACCTCGGCTACTACCGCAGCGCATCCGCAGAGAACAACGGCAACTTCCTTGGCTCGTCGGCCCGCAACATCGGTCCCAACTCCGGTGCCATGCTCCGCGTCTACACCATCCCCAGCCCCGGCGCCGCCGCGCTGCTGGGCCTCGGTGGCGTCGTCGCCCTCCGCCGCCGCCGCAAGTAAGTCTGTCGGTGGCATCAAGCAAACGCGAGGCCTCCGTCGCTGAGCCTCATCTCCATCAGGTCATTGCGGTTGCAAAATCGCAGTCCAGCAAGCCCGGCATCTCGCCGGGCTTGTTGCGTTGCTGCGCTCATCAGTCCATGATCCTGGGCTTCCGCACATCCGCCATGCTCCGCCCCTCCAGCGCGCGATGCTTCGCCCGCGACAGCACATCCAGCACCGTGCCCTCGCGCGCGGGCAGCGTCGAGCCAGCTTGCTCCGCCCCACCCCGTCCTTCCCGCTCCGCAAATCGCAGCACGTCCGTTGCAAGGATCTCTTCCGGTGCCTTGGCGAGCGCAAACCGCTCGTCCTCGGGCACACCCTGCTTCGCCTCGCTCGCACTCTCGCCCGTCGCCAGCACGCGATGCACCCAGCCGCCGCGAGTCAGCAGGCCCAAGAGCATCGCCGCGACAGGCTGCTCGAGCCCCGTCGCATCGCGCACGTCGTGGGCCGTCGTCGTCGCGCCACCCACAAACCGCTGCGAGACGCACCCCAGCACCAGCACCGCCGCCGCCGGATCAACCAGCCGCAGCCCCTCCGCCCGCTGCCCGTCCGTCGCCAGCCCCAGCGCCACGAGCACGCCCTGCCGAAAGCCCTCGCGCGACACCGTCTGATACTGCTGGAGCGTGCTCGTGATCTGAAAGCCCAGCAGCACGATGATCCACGTGACATACACCCACAGCATGAACAGCGGCACGATCGCCACCGCCCCATACAGCGCGGCGTAGCCCGACTTCATGCTGTTGGCGATGTACGCCCCAAGCAACGTCTTGCTCACC
The DNA here is from genome assembly GCA_027487735.1 of Planctomycetaceae bacterium. Taxonomy (GTDB): domain Bacteria; phylum Planctomycetota; class Phycisphaerae; order Phycisphaerales; family UBA1924; genus BJHL01. The sequence continues at coordinate 19,469 of JAIYDA010000066.1, forward strand.
TCCCACAGCACCGCCGCGATCGCAGCCCCCGCCAGCGCCGGCCCCACCCGCACGCGCACGTTGGGCACCGCCGCAAACACCACCACCAGCATGCCCGTGCTGATCGCGACGCTGAGCACAAACTTCGTGCTCCCCACCGCGGCTTTGCTCAGCCAGCCCTGCTGCGTGCCCGCCGTGTCTTGCTGTGGCTCGCCCTGCACTAAACCCTGCGCCACACCCTGAGCCGCGCCCTGCCCCGCCTCGCCCCCCTGCAACACGCGCTCGCTCATCGTGATTGGCGCGTCCTCTCCCAGCGCCCGCATCGCAATCCGCTCCACACCCGCGCGCACGCCAAAGCTCGCCACCAGCAGCAAAGGCCCCAGCGTCAGCAGCGCCCAGTAGTCCTTCACGCGCCGCAGCCAACTCTTCCCCAGCGTCGCGCCGCAGATCTGATTAAAGCATTTCTCCGTCTCCACCACCATGCTCAGCGCGGCATAGATCAGCATCATCGCGCCCACCAGCCCCACCGCCCCAAAGTTGATGCCATCGATCCGCGCCATCATCCCCGTGATCCACTCATCCACCCGCGCGCTCATCTTCGGAGTCGCATCGGCCGCTGGCTTTGCGGTCGTCGCGTCCTCCTGCACGATGTCCGCCATCAGCTCCGGATTCAGGCTTCGCTCGTGCCCCCCAATCCCAAAGCCAAACACGTTGATCCCCGTCATCGTCTCCAGCTGCTTCACCCGCTGCGCCTCGAGCACCTTCGCCTCGTCCACCGCGATCTGATCCACCCCCGTAAACCGGAGCACCTCGCCCACCAGGCTCTTTACCTGCGCCTCGCTCACAAACGCGTGCAGCACGACCAGCCCCACCACCAGCGTGGGAATGAGCCCGAAGATCGTGCGAAAGCTCAGTGCAGCCGCCATCCGCGTGAGCTGGCTGCGCCGATAGTTCTGCGCCGCAATCCGCCACAGCACCAAAGGCCGCCCCACCAGCAGCCCCGCCCACCACGCTTCCGCCCGCGCCCGCAGCGTCGAAGGCTCCGCCCCGGGCAAGACCTGCTTGCCCCCTCGCGACCCACCCTTGGCTTTTTCACCTCGCGCGCCCATATCGCTCTTGCACGTCCTCCGTGACGTCTTTCACGAGTCACTCTGTCGGCGGCTTCGGCCTCCGCCGAATCAACCCGCCCTCTTCCATCGGCGTTTGCTTCGGTGTCGCCCCACCCTTCACCTCCGCCTTGCCGCGAGCATTCATCCCAGCCCGCTTCGCACTCGCACCCTTGGAGTACGCCCCGCCCTCCCCGGGCCGGGGCTTCTTGGGCCCCCTGACTGGCTGGGGGGCTGGCTTGCCGGTTGGTTTGCCGGTTGGCTTCCCCGTTGGCTTGCCGCCACCCTGAACTGGCCCGCCGAAAGCTGGCCTCTCCCGCGGTGGCTGTTCTGGTCTTGCTCCAAATTGCCTTGGCCTGTCTGACCTTGGCCTGTCCGAGTTGGGCCCAACAGGTCTCGCCCCATCCCCTCGTGCCCCGCCCGAACGCTCACGCCCACTGCCCGGCCCGCCACCGCGCTGCCCACCATCTCGCTCCGCCTTCGCCCGCGCCCGCTCGCCCTCTTGCCGCTCTGCCAGCAGCGCATCAGGAATCGTCCGAGGCTTTCGCGCCGCCCGCTGCTGCCCCAGGCGCTGCTGTTTCATCGCCTCCTGACGCAGCACGGGCGCTGGCCAGAACGCCTTGGGCTGCCCCCACCCCTGACCTCCACCCTGACCTCCACCATGCCCCTCGCCCCGCGTCATGAGCTTCATCGCACGCTGCTCGTCATACCGCCCATCCTCCACAATCGCCCGCAGCACGCGCAGCTCCTCGCGGCTCACCTCGCGCCACGCCGCCACCTTCAGCCCACGCAGCGTCAAGGGCCCGATCGCCACCCGCGTGATCTTCCGCACAGGCAACCCCGCACCATGCAGAATGTCGCGCAAGGGCTTGCCCTTCGCGTCGCTCATCGCGATCCCCAGCACCGTCTTCCCCGCCTCGCGATCGAGCACCACCACCTCAATCTCACCCCGCGCTTTCGAGCGCCGCGCCAGCGGTCCCTCCCCCTGCTCAGCCTGCTGCTCGCGTCGCTTCGCAAACGCGCTCGCCTTCGCAACAAGCTTCGCACTCCGCCGAATCTTCGCGAGTTCATCCTCACCAACCTCGCCCGCCACCAGCACCTCATACCGCTTGGGCACGCCATACCGCGGATGCGTCAGCGCATTCGCAAGCTCGCCGTCGTTGGTCAGCACCACAAGCCCCGAGTCATCCCACCCCAGCCTGCCCACCGGAAACAGCCGCGCCCTCGCCGGATGGTCCACAATGTCCAGAATCGTCGCCCGCTCCATCCCGGGCTCGTCCGATGCTGTCACGAGCACGCGCTGCGGCTTGTGCACCACCAGCGTGAGCGCCGCCGCGGGCTTTGCCACCAGCCTGCCATCCACCGTCACGCGATCCTTCAGCGGATCGACAAACACAGGCAGACGCATCTGCGTGGTGCCATTCACCTGCACCCGCCCCTGCTCGATCATCGCCTCGCACACGCGCCGCGCCGCAACCCCCGCATCGGCAAGATACCGCTGCAGCCTCACCTTCTGCCCCGCATCACCGCCCGCATCACGATCTTCCGCTGCATCAAAGGCCATCCCTCAGCATAGCCCGCGCCGGTTTCGAGCCCGGGGGGTTGAGAGCGAGCGAGCGGTTGGGGGAGGAGCCGCGCGCGAATCGCGACCAAACGGGTCCGAGGCATTGGGCATTCGGCATTCGCCATTCGAAGCCGCGCCGAGCAGCGCCCCCTCATCGCCCGTCGCACATGCGCGCCGACAACGAGCACCAATGCACGAATGCCTAATCCCGAATGCCGAATGCCTTTCCCCCTACCCCATCCACACCCGCACCAACATAAACCCATACAGCACCGGAAACGCCCCCACCGCCACCGCGAGCACCGCGAGGTTTCTCGCCAGCGACTCGTTCTTCCGCGCCACCACCTCGCACACGCCAATCACCACCAGCACCGTCGCATACTTGAGCGCGATCATTCCGGGCCAGCCAAAGCGATCGAAGATGTGCGACGCCACCCGGTTCGCTTCGCCCCCCCGATACACCTCGATGATGATGAACGTCACCAGCACATCCAGCGTCGACGTCAGCACATACCAGCAGTAATGGTCAGGAAAACGCACGCCGCGCTTCGTGCCGGTGCCAGCGCCGTCAGGGCCCGCTGCTGGCAGCGGTGTTCGCCCAGATGTGGGCCCAAATGTCCGCTCGGTTGGTGCGTCCGCAGTCTCTGGCACGCGAGGAGCGTACGCGCTCGCCGTCTCGCACAACGCGCATGCTCACCCCGTTCACCCCGCTCGCTCCGCGAGCGCGGCGAGCACGACCTCCCGCATCATCCCCGCGCGAGGCGCTTTCCCCAGGCAAAACGCCTCGCTCTGCAGCTCTGCTTGCCGCACAAATAGCTCCAGCCCATCCACCGTGCGCCACCCTGCCCGCCGCGCCTCGCGCAGCACGGGCGTCTCGAGCGGGTGATAGATCGTCTCGATGAGCAAAGGCCGCACGCTCGCGCTCTCGCACGCGCGCATCGCCGGGATGGGCATCGCGAGTTCGCCAGCGCTCTCCGTGCCCATGCCCACGCTCGTCGCCTGCACAAACGCATCGCAGCAGCTTCGCTCCAGCGCATCCAGCCCCATCGCCACGATGTTGCCAGTAGCCTCGGGTATCGCCTCGCGCAGCCGCGCAGCAAGCTCTTCGCCTCGCTCGCGCGTGCGGTTATAGATCACCACGTGGGCCCCAAGGCTCGCCGCTGCCCACGCCGCCGCTGCCCCCACGCCCCCAGCGCCCACGATTCCCACGCGCTTGCCCACGAGCTTGCCGGCCGCATTCGCCCCCAGCCCCTCATGCAGCCCCTCTTGCAGCATGCCTCGCAGCGCGATCACATCGGTGTTCATCACCCGCGCCCCGCGCACGCGCGAGTGCCCCGCCGCATCCCACTCGCGATCCACCACCAGCGTGTTCGCAGCCCCCACCGCGCGCGTGGCGGCATCAGCTTCCCATCCCTCGCGCTGCGCGAGCTCCGCCAGCGCCCGCTTGTGCGGCATCGTCACGCTGCACCCGCACAGGTGCAGCACCGGGTGCGCCAGCAGCTCGCGCATCGTCGCAACAAACCCCGCGCGCGACGCCGCGGCATCTTCGGCCCCGTCGGCTGCGCCGACCCCGACCCCTGCCCCATGGGCCGCGATGGGCAGATGCACATACACGCCCTCCTCCCCCGCCTCAGCAAACGCCGCGTTGTGCACCGCGGGCGAGAGCGACGCCTGCACGGGCCACCCCACAATGCCAAACACCCGCGTGCCGCTGCGCACGCGCTGGGCGCGAAACGTGCCCAGCAAGCTGCGCAGGCTCAGCTGCCCCGGCGCGGTTGCGTCCTTCGCGTGCAGCGGCGCGAAGGTGAGCATCGATCCAAACTTGCCCCCCAGCACCCGCGTGCACACCCCAAACTCGCCCATGCCCAGCATGATCGCGGGCTTTGCGCATCGCGCGGGCGTGTCGAGCAGTTCGAGCGCATCGTGCAGGTTGCGGGCCCGGGCTGCCACCTTCATCACGCTGCACGCGGGCTCATCGTGCATCGCCGCGATGCTGCGCGCCAAGTCCTGAGGCAAGCCCGCAAAGTCGTGCACGCTGAGAATCAGCCGCGTGGGCACCTCGCGAAGCTGCCCAGGGTGCTGCACGCAGAGCCGCAGCTTCTGCCGGATGTTCGCCGAGCGTGCGAACGCCTTGAGCTCGATGTCGATGTACGCCGGCCCCTTGCCACTCGTGCAAAGCCGCTCATACAAGCTCACGCGGGCATCTTCGGGGCCGTCATAGGCTCCGCCCTCGCTCGCGTGCCGGCACGTCACGATGCACGCGAGCGGGCTGCTGGCAACCAGTCGCTCCAGCTCAGCAGCCTGCAACGCAAACTCCGCGTCGTCGCCGCTAAAAAATCCGTCGACGCGATACTCGACGATTCCTGCCCCGTGCTCGCCCGCAAGCATCGCAGCCCGCAAGGCCTGCTCCGCGCTCTCGACGACGATGGGCACGCAGATGAGCATGAGCAAAGCTGCCACGTTGCGCCGCGCGACGAGGCCGCGCGCTGGCGCTCACTCCTCGTCAAACCCGCCATCGACCAGGGCCTTCAGCTCCGTCGCTGCCCGCTCCGCGTCCGCGCCATCCGCCACGATCTCCAGCTCGCTCCCCTGCCCCGCCGCGAGCATCATCACCTGCATGATCGACTTGCCATCCACCTCGGTGTCGCCCTTGCGCACCTGCACGCTGGAGGCAAACGTGCTCGCCAGATCGACAAACACCATCGCAGGCCGGGCGTGCAGGCCCAGGCGATTCACGACGGTGGCTTTGGCGGTTGCTTGGGGCACAGATTCTGCTCAACACTCCGGTTTGACGATCTCACTGATCAACGCATCGACCCCACCCGCCACCAACCTACGCCGTCAGGTGCTGGTGGTCGGCTTCCACGATCATCTCCATCACCTGCTCCGCCGTTTGGCACTCGCGCAGCGCACGCCGGAAGCTCTCCTTCCCCAGGTACTTGAAGATGACCTCCATCGCCTTCAGATGCTCCTCGGGGGCTTGCTTGGGACTCACCAGCAGCATCACGATGTACGCGGGCTGATGGTCCACCGACGTGAAGTCGATGCCCCGCGCAGTGAGTCCGAGCGCGACGCTCAGCTTGCCCACGTCGGGCAGCTTCACGTGCGGCACGGCAACGCCCTTGCCAAAGCCCGTGGTGTTCAGCTTCTCGCGCGCCAGCACCGCCTTATACAGCGCATCCCGCAGCGCAGCCGGTGCCGCCCCGCCCGCGATCGACGCGTCCACAAGCTCGCCAATCACCTCGTCGCGAGTGCGACCACGCAGGCTCATCACCACGCTGTCCTTGCTCAAGATGTCCGAGAGCTTCATCACTGCCGACGCGTCTCCAAACACCCTTCCGCCCCGCGCCTCTCACCGACCCTCTTTCAGCCGCTCCTTAAAGTCTCGCAGCTGCCGCTCGCCCTTCTCCACCACCAGGTCAATCGCCGCGTAGGTGTCGGCCCCCAAGGCATGGCTCACAAAGTCCTTGTGCTTCTCGACATCCAGCACCAGCTCCGCCTCATACTGGCTGCTGTGCTGATCGCGCACGTGCTTGAGCGTCACCGTCACCGCCTGCAACCCGTCGTAGTACTTGCTCAGCTTGCCAGCCTTCGCTTCCGCATACTCGCGCATGGGTTGCGTCACTTCCAGGTGCTTGCCAACAACGTCGATACGCATCGTGCCTCCCTGATCGAGACCGCCTCACTCGGGCTTCCGGAGCACACACACGCGTCCGGAAAAACTCGCTCGCCGCTTCCCTGCGACAAACTTCCACTCCCACCCAAACGCCCAACGCCAACACGAACGCCAACAATAGTCAGTCCATCAACGAAAACGCCGGCCCTCGCCCGAGGACCGGCTGCAATCGTAATGGGCCTGCGCGGATTCGAACCGCGGACCTCACCCTTATCAGGGGTGCGCTCTAGCCAACTGAGCTACAAGCCCGACGTCATGCACAGCAGGCTTTGGCCCTTGGGCCGGTTGGCCTCGCTACGCACGCACAAATCGGACACCCCGGGGCGACGCTCATCGCGCCCGCCCGTGGGGATGGAGTATAGCCCCCCACCCTCAAGGCGTCAGCAAGCTGTTGGCAAGTTCTGGTGGTGTGCCCCAGCGAGCCCTCACCCCACATACACCGTCGCCTCGACCGCGTCGAGCACGCGTTGCAGCTTGTTCGCGACGCACAGCCTCCCCGCGTCGCACCCTGCAAACACCATCCCGACCCCAGCCCGGTGCGTGTCCCAGGTTGTCAGGAGCGAGCCCGAGTCTCCCGGGGCTGCCATTGGGCGCCCGCCCAGCCCCTCGACCAGCAACTGATCCGCAAACACCGCGACGCGCGAGCCATAGGTCACGCGCACGACCGCATCCGTCGCCACGACCCGCCCGTGCGTCAAGCCCGTTGATCGCCCCACTTTCCCCACGCTCATGCCCACGCGGGCTTCTTCCACGCGCTCGCTCACGTCATACGTCCGCTGCTTGCCCCGCCGCAGCAGGGCTTGCTCGGCGCGGACGCGTTCGGGATAGACCCACACCGTCGCGGCGTCCGCAAAGTTCAGGTTGCCGCCAAAGTCGATCGTCACGACGCGCTCCAGCACGCCCACGCGGTCCCCCGGGTCGCGCCCGCCGTCCAGCATCGCAGGCTGCACCACCGCCTCGCCCGTGCGCCCAAAGTTCGCGCCCGCAAGCGCGTGATTCGTGCCCAGGGCCATCAGGCGATTGCTTCGCGCCCCCGTGCCGCGCACGAGGCATGCCATCGTGCCCACGCCCGCGCTCAGATGGCTGATGCTCAGCCCGCCCCCTGCGGGCCTCTGCTGCAACCGCTGCGCATAAGCATCGATCGCGCCCACGACCTGCGACTGGATCACAAACGTGTCGTCGTTCGCCGCCACCACACCCACCTGGTCAAACAGCGCACGCCTCAGGTGCTCCTCGCCCAGGTCTTCGCTCAACAGCACGAGCAGCGAGTTCTCCCCGGGCAGGGGCGTAAGGCCGCTGAGCGCACCCCGCAGGTCGGTCGTGGTTGCTGCTCCCACGATGAGCCCATCGCCCTGCAAATCTTCAGGCGCAAGCACCGCGACACCCGCCCCGCCCCGCATCGAGGCCTGCGAGGCCTGACGCATAAAACGGTGCTCCAATGCACGAAGAGCTTCGTGCGCGCGCGACGGGGTGGCATCCTGGGGCATGCCTCTATGGTTGCGGCACGCACGCCGCGAGTCTTGGCGAGCGCACGAAAAAGCGGACGGAATCCGGGCCTTCACGGGTTATCAGAACCCAGCCGTACGATGGCCCCGCATGGCTCGCACCACTTCGCCCTTTGTTCAAGTAGCACCCCACACCGCTCTGCTGCCCACCGCAGAAGGCAAGATGTCGCCCGTGACGGTGATCGCGAACGAGGCGATTCGGCAGGGCTTCGACGACATCTGCCTGCGGCAAGCCCTCAACGCCCGCACCGCCCCGGGCGTGTCGCACGTGGTGCTAAACCCCGACGCGCACGCGGGGTATGGCGCGCCCATCGGGTGCGTCATGGTGTCGCCCACGCACATCTATCCCGGGCCTGTGGGCGTCGACATCAAGTGCAGCATGAGCCTGCTGCAGCTTGATGTGCCCGAGGAGGCAATCGCCGATCGGCGGACGCGCCGCGCGCTGATTGATGCGATCCTTGCGCGCACGCCCACCGGTGCTGGGCAAGGGCAGCGCAACGCGCCCAAGGCAAGGCCCGTGTCGCTGGAGCTGGGCAAGCGCCTGGTGGCGGAAGGCGCGAGCGCGAGCGTGCTGAGCGAACTGGGCATTCCTTTACACTGGGCAAGCAAGTGCGAAGATTTCGCGCACGTGGGGCACGACAACACCACCGACGCACTGCACGCCCGCTGGGAGGTGCTGTTTGCGGCAAAGCGCGAGAAGTTTGCGGAGAAGGCCCGCCAGCTTGGGTCCTATGGCGGGGGCAACCACTTTGGCGAGTGCGAGGTCGTGCACATCGAGCGCAACGCCCGCGCTCAGGAAGCCGCACGCGTGTTCGGACTGCGCGATGGGCACGTGGCGTTCCTCAGCCACTGCGGCTCGCGCGGGCTGGGCAGCATGCTAGCGGATGGGCAGTTTCGCAGCTTGCAGAACAAGTTTGACGCCTGGGGCATCCCGCTGCCCGGGGGCGATCGCCACATGGTGCACGCGCCGCTGGGCACGCCCGAAGCGAACGCCTACCTCAACGACATGGCGCTGGGCGCAAACTTTGCGACCGTGAACCACCTGCTCATCAACGCGCTCGTGCTCGAGGCCTTTCAGGAGGTGCTGCCCGGCGCGACGGGCGACCTTGTCTACACCATCAGCCACAACATCGCAAGGCAGGAGGTCGTGGAGAACAAGCTCGCGTGGGTGCACCGCAAGGGCGCGACGCGGGCTTTTCCTGCGGGGCACCATGCGCTGCGAGGCACCGCATTTGCCAACACCGGACACCCGATTCTGCTGCCAGGCAACCCTCGCGATGGATCGGTCGTCATGGTGGCGGATGCGGGCGCAGCCCAGAGCATCTACAGCGTGAATCACGGTGCCGGACGCCGCATGAGCCGCACGGCTGCGATCAAAGGCCTGGACCAGCAAGACGTGGATGCGGGGCTTGCGGAGAAGGACATCCTGAGCAACTGCCGGACGTATCCGAAAGACGAAGCTCCCGCCGCGTACAAGGACTTTGAAGCCGTGCTCGACAGCGTGAAGGGAGCGGGGCTGGCGAGCGAGGTGGCACGACTGCGGGCGCGGTTTGTGATTAAGGATGCGGACAAGGCGGATGACTGACACCCACACAAGTCCGTGGAAGTTGGTTTATTCCGTCTGTGCTGGCAATTTCTTCAAAAGAACACCCACTTTGCAGGCCAAACTGCATCCCCTTCTCGTGGCGAGTTGATTGACGAGCGTCTCAGGTCGATATCCAGACTCACCACGCATTCTTGTACGCGTGCTGTCTCTGGAGAAACTGTTGCTCGATTACGTCGTGTTCATCTCCGCGATCGCGCTGCTCGTGCTGATCTGCTACGGACTGGTCTACACCGCCGTGAAGCGGTGGCTGTCGTGGTGGACGCTGCCCATGGTGATCGCACTCGCGGCGTTTGGCGTGCGGTCTGCGGACTTTGCCGCCCAGCAGTCTCGCATCGAGATGGAGCGTTCGGTCAGTGGCATGGGGCCCACATACGTGGCGGAGTTGCTGGAGCATGACTTTGAGCAGTTCTCGCTTGAGATGTCGCCCGACGATCCGATCTATCTCGCTCTGATCGAGGAGCAGAAGCAGTGGCTCGCCGCGAACCCCGTGGTCGCAGATGTCTACACCTTCCATTTGCTCGAAGATGGCGGTGTGGTGCTCGGAGTGGACAGCGAGACAGATTACGACCGGAACGGCAAGTTTGAGGGCGAGCGTGAAGCTCGCACACCGATCGGCAAGCCTTACGACGAAGTGGGCGAGTTGCTGGCGCGGGCGTTCGAGGGTGAGGCGAACTTCGATGGCGAGCCCTACGAGGACGACTGGGGTTTCTGGGTGAGCGCACACTACCCGATCATCGCCTCCGACGGTCGCCAGCTCGGAGTTCTGGGAATCGACTTTCCTGCCGCGACCTGGCTCGCGAACAAAGCGGAGGCTCGCCGTAGTGCGATGCTCCGGATGAGCCTGCTCTGCGTCATCGCACTTGCGGCATCGGTGATGTCGACGCTCACGCGTCGCTCGCTGGAGCTTGCTCGCACAGCGCGCGAAGCCGCCCTCGCCCGCGAGGCGGCTGCCAACGAAGCCAGCCGCGTGAAGAGCGAGTTCTTGAGCAACATGAGCCACGAGATCCGCACGCCCATGCCAGCAGTGCTGGGCTACGCCGACCTGCTGCTCGAGCCCGGGCAGAGCGACGCAGACCGCGCAGAGCATGTGCGGACCATCAAGCGGCAGGGCGAGCACCTCTTGCAGATCATCAACGACCTGCTGGACATCAGCAAGATCGAGGCGGGCAAGATGTCCGTCGAACGCATCGCGTGCGATCCGTGCGAGGTGATTGAGGATGCGACGAAGTTGTTGCAAGTGCGCGCTGGCTACAAACGTGTGCAGCTGAGCACCAGTTACGACTGGCCCCTGCCCGCGAGCGTGACAACCGACCCGACGCGCCTGCGTCAGATCATCATCAACCTCGTGGGCAACGCCATCAAGTTCACGCCCGAGGGCGGCAGCGTCACGCTGCACACCTCGCTGCAAGGCGCAGTGCTCACGGTCGCGATCCACGACACCGGCATCGGGATGACGCCCGAGCAGACCGCCAAGCTCTTCCAGGCTTTCTCGCAGGCCGACGCCTCGACGACTCGCAAGTTTGGCGGCACGGGCCTTGGGCTCGCGATCTCACGCAACCTTGCCCGGATGATGGGTGGGGACGTCACTGCACAGAGCGAACCGGGCAAGGGCAGCACCTTCACGCTGAAAATCGATGTCGGCGACCTGAAGGGCGTGGCGCTGCGGAGCGAGCTCACGCAGGCGTCGACCAGCGCCGCGGAGGCCGACGCGGTTCCGCAACTCTCAATACGGATCGTCGTGGGGGAGGACAGCACGGACAACCAGCGGCTCATCTTGCACCTGCTGAAGAAGACCGGCGCGAGCGTGACGATGGTGGGCGACGGGCAGGCATTGCTCGAAGCGGTGGCGGAGGCGAACGCGAAGTCGCAACCCTTTGACCTCGTGCTGACGGACATGCAGATGCCCGTGCTCGATGGCTTTGAGGCGACGCGCAGCCTTCGCGCTGGTGGGTTTAGCGGCCCGATCCTCGCTCTCACCGCGCACGCGATGGCGAGCGAGCGGGCACGCTGCATCGAGGCGGGGTGCGATGCGTTTGTGAGCAAGCCCATCGACAAGAAGGGGTTCTATGCTGCGCTGCAGCGCTGGACCGCAGCACCGATCGCTCGCAAAGCCGCCTGACACACACGCCACCCGCACGCGCTATCCTCGGGGCCCTTCACCAGGTGCTTCGCTCCGCGTTTGCGAGCGGCACCCGAAAAGGACCCGGAGAGTCGCACCATGGAAGCCGGCATTGTGGGCCTGCCCAATGTGGGCAAGAGCACGCTGTTTAACGCACTGACCAAGAGCAACATCCTGGCGGCGAACTACCCGTTCGCGACCATCGAGCCCAACGTGGGCGTGGTGCCAATTCCTGATGCGCGTCTCGACACGATCTGCAAGTACATCCCGCCGCAGAAGCGCGTGCCGGCGAGCCTGCGCCTGGTCGACATCGCGGGCATCGTGAAGGGCGCGAGCGAGGGCGAGGGGCTGGGCAACAAGTTCCTCAGCCACATCCGCGAGGTGGACGCGATCCTACAGGTCGTGCGGTGCTTCACAAAGGCGCCGGGCGGCGAAGAGATTCTGCACGTCGCGGGCAGCGTCGACCCCGTGCGCGACATGGAGACCATCGCCATCGAGCTCGTGCTCGCGGACTTGCAGACCGTGGACGGCACCTTTGGCAAGAGCGAGCGTGCGGCAAAGAGCGGCAAGCCCGAGGACGTGGCGCGGTTTGAGGTGCTAAAGAAACTCAAGCCCGTGCTGGAGGAGGGCAAGCCCGCCCGCACCGCACGCATCGACGAGCCCGACCAGCAGAAGCAACTGAAGATGCTCGGGCTCATCACCACCAAGCCCGTGCTGTATGTGATGAACGTGGACGAGGACGACCTGGAGGGCAAGGGCCCGATGGCGATGCGCGTGCGCGAGCGTGCGAAGCAGGAGGGGGCCGAGGTGGTCGCGGTGTGCGCCAAGATCGAGAGCGAGCTCTCGCAGATGGACGGCGCGGAGCAGCAGGAGATGCTGGAGGCGATGGGCCTGAAGGAGCCCGCGCTCGCGGCGGTTGCGCGCGCGACGTACAAGCTGCTGGGCTTGCAGAGCTACTTCACGGCGGGCGAGAAGGAAGTGCGGGCGTGGCCCATCCCCATCGGTGCCACCGCGCCGCAGGCCGCGGGCGTCATCCACACCGACTTTGAGAAGGGATTTATCCGCGCCGAGATCTACACGCTGGGCGACCTGGAAAAGTTCAAGAACGAGAAGGCAATCAAGGAAGCGGGCAAGCTGCGCGTCGAGGGCAAGGAGTATGTCATGAAAGACGGCGACATCTGCCACTTCTTGTTCAACGTGTAGTGGGCGCTGGAAACTGGTAGTGGGTGCTGGAAACAGGTGCGAGCTAGCACGCCTCAATACGCGTTGCGATGGAAGAACCCGCGGAAGAGCGTGAGCCACAGGATCTTCAGGTCAAAGCCCAGGCTCCAGTGCTTGATGTAGAACAGGTCGTGCTGGAGGCGCTTGCGCAGGCTGGTGTTGCCGCGGTGTCCATTCACCTGGGCCCAGCCCGTCATGCCCGCCTTCACGTGCTGACGCAGGATGTACCCGCGCCAGTCCTCGCGGAAAGTATCAATCAGCTCGGGGCGTTCGGGCCTGGGGCCCACAAGGCTCATGTCGCCCATGAGCACATTGAAGAGCTGGGGCAGCTCGTCGAGACTCGTCTTGCGCAGCCACTTGCCAAAGGGCGTCACGCGCGGGTCGTTGGGCTGGGTCCACGCGCTCGTCGAGCTGCGCGGGCGCATGGTGCGGAACTTGAGAATCTGAAACTCTTCGCCCCCCAGGCTCACGCGGCGCTGGCGAAACACCACGGGGCCCGGGCTCGTCGCCTTGATCACGCTCGCAATCGCCAGCATGGGCACGCCGAAGATCGCGAGCCCGAGCAGCGCCCCCGCAATATCCACCGCTCGCTTCACCACCGCTGCGGGGCCATTGATCGGGCTCTCTCGCACTGACAGAATGGGCATGCCTTCCAGCTCGCTCACGCTCATCGCCAAGGGAGTGTGCCACGGGCTGACATCTGGGATGATGCGCACGTCCACCGGAAAACGCTCCAGCCTGCGCAGCAGATCGGGCATGCGGGCTGCCCGCCCGTTGGGCAGCGCGAGGTACACCGCATCCACAGGCTCGTGCTCCAGCAGCAACTCCAGGTCGGCAAGGCCACCCTTCACGCTGCGACCGAGGATCGTGGGCGTGCTCGTGCTCGCACGCTGCTCGGCATGGTCGATGAAGTATGCCACGTGAATGCCCGTCCACCCGTTGCGATCCAGCGTGCGGCAGGCGATGCGCCCCAGCCTGCCCGTGCCAATGACCACCACGTGCCGCAGGTTCTTGCCGCGCTTGCGCAGCTCACGCAGCACAATGCGAAACGCGGATCGCTCGACGATGAGCATCGCGGGCAGCAGCAACGCGAGGGCCGCGAGCTGAAAGCGCGGGCCGTCGAGCGTCAGCCCGTGCAACGCGAATGTCGCGCTCCCCGCCTGCGTGCTTGGCGCGGCGCCAACAGCCCACAGCACAACGATGAGCGCAATGACCGTGACAAGCGCCGCCTGCGCCGCCCGCTTAGCTTCCGCGAGCATCCGGCGATCGCGCATGGGCTTGTACAACCCCAGCAAGCGCATCGCGAGCAAGCCCATGGGCACCGCGAAGAGCGCGAGCGACAGCACGAGCCACCCCGTCCACGCCTGCGGGGGCGTGGGCCCAAGCCCCGCGTGCACCCGCCACCACGCCGCCGCAAAGCACGCCACCGCAACGACCACCGCGTCGCAGCAGGCAAGCAAAAGGACGAAGGTTTGATGGCGTTGCTTGAGCAGTTGAGGCCTCCGAACAAGCCCGAGCATCCTGCGGGCCGTACATGGCTCTCCGTACGCCGGGCAACTCCGCCCGGCAGCAGCATTGTTGCCATTTCATGAAGGGTCGGCACGCAGCACTGCCAAGGTAGGTGTCAAGAGCGAGCCGAGCTCTCTGCGGGGCTCTCTGCGGGGCTCCCTGCGGGGCTCCCTGCGGGCGCATTTGCGGGCCCACCTTGCCCTGTCGTGCGTTCAACTGTTCAAAGAGACACTTCAGCGAGCCAGATCAGCGAGCCACTTCAGCCCAAGCGCTCGCACAGACAACGCCTACCCGCCCACCTTCTCCCCCGTCGGTGCGCCAGCCACGCGGCCTCGGCGAGACAGCTCCTTGTCGAGCATCATGACGATGTCCTCGTGCAGCTCGCGCGCGTTCGCGTGGGGCTGGCTGCTGTTCATGGGCAGCTTGTTGATAAGGATCGTGAACACCAGCGAGTCGTTGGTCTCGGGGTGCACCACATAGCCGCTGAGCGAGCGCACCTCGTTGATGAACCCGCTCTTGGCATGCACCTGATTGGTCAGCTTCTTGCCGGCAAATCGCTTCTCCAGCGTGCCCGTGCCGGGCGTTGCCATGCTGTTGATGTACGTCTCGGCCCAGGGCTCCTTGCCCGCCGCCACCAGCCACCGCGCCAGCGTGCGAGGCGTCACGCTGTTCAGCCTGCTCAGCCCGCTTCCATCGGCAACCGCAGTGGTCGCGGCTGCCTCAGGCCCCACGTGCTCACTCAGCATCATCCGCAGCACGGTCGCGCCGTTGGTCCAACTGCCGGGCTCCTTCGTCACCTCGTGCCCCATGCGCTTGAAGAGTGCCTCGGCGTAGAGATTCTCCGAGTCGCTGTTGCACCGCTGCAACACCTCCGCGATGGGTGTGCTAATGACCGCGAGCACGCGCCCCTGCGTCAGGTCCTCCTCGGGCATTGCCAGCCGCACGCCCGCCTCGGGCCCGCCAGGAATCACCACGCCCGCATCTTCCAGGCGATCGGCAATCAACTGCCCGGTCCAGAGGTTCGGCGCATCGATCGTCACCTGCGCTGGCACGCGGCTTGGGGTGCGCACCTCCCCCCGCATCACAAAGCTGTTCGCCGAGTCTCCGCGCGCGAGCCAGATGCTGTTGTTGCCCTTCGTGCTCGTGCGGGCCCGCGAGGCATCCACCCGCAGGAAGCCAGCCGTGGGCTGCAGCTCAAACAGCGGTGCGGTGCCCGCGCCGCGCGGGCTGGGGCGAGCGAACACGCTCAGCACGTTGGTATGAAAGTTCAGGCCCGCAACCTGCGCGCTGTAGGCAAGATGCAGGTTGTCCTTGTTCCAGCTCTCGTGCACATACGTGCGATCAAACACGCGATCATCCACCACCACCTCGCTCACGCGGGTCACGCCCGCCTTGGTCGCGGCGCTCGCGAGCTTGCCCAGCAGATCATCCACCGTGAGCCTGGGCTCGCTGCGACCAAGAATCTCGGGGTCCGCAAGCGCTGGGTCGCCCCCGCCCCGCACGATGAGCTTGTCCCCCAGCAGCACAAGCTCGGTGCGAAACTGAAACGTGGGCCCCAGCGTCCAGAGCGCAGCCGCGCTCGTCAGCATCTTCATGTTCGACGCGGGGATGAACCCATCATCCGCGTTGTTGGTGGCCAGCACGCTGCCCGTGCGACCATCCAGAATGCACACGCCAATCACGCCGGGCGACACGCTCTTGGCGTTCACCAGCCGGCGAAGATCATCCTGCAATGCCCCTTGCGCGCACACCACCTGCGCCGCAGCGCAAGCAAGCCCCGCGGCAAGCACCACCGCCCGCGTTCCAGACTTGCTCGCGGACACAACGGGCGACAACAGCTGCAACATGCCTCACTCCTGGCTCGCCCGCCGCTGCTCGCAGCGCGGCGGGCGTGTCGAATAGAACCCAAGGCCCGCGGAGCTTGGCGTGTGCGCCTTGCCCGCGAGCATGAATCACGAAAATCGCTTGCGACGCGCACTCGCGAAACCCATCCGCGAACAACAACTATCGTCCGCCCACCGAGCACCCCTGCAACGAATCGCTCGCGGTTTCGCACCATCCGTAAGTGCCCCCTACCGCAGCCCATCCGCGAGGTACGCCTCCAGCCCGTGTCGCCCGCCCTCGCGTCCGAATCCGCTCTCCTTGCAACCACCAAACGGGCTTGCCGGGTCGAACTTGTTATACGTGTTGCACCACACCACCCCCGCCTTCAGCTTGCTCGCCACCTCATACACCCGGCTGCCCTTGTCCGTCCACACCCCCGCCGCGAGCCCGTAGGGCGTGTTGTTCGCCCGGCTGACAGCCTCGTCCAGCGTGCGGAAGCTCATGACGCAGAGCACGGGGCCAAAGATCTCTTCGCGTGCCACCGTGTGCGAGGGCTGCACACCCGTAAAAAAGCTGGGCCTGCACCAAAAACCCTTGCTGGGCAGCACCTGCAACCCGGGCGTGTGTAGCATTGCGCCCTCTGCCTGCCCAACCTTGAGATACTGCTCGATCTTGTCGCGCTGCGCGGCGCTGTTGATCGCGCCGACATCGGTGTTCTTGTCCAGCGGGTCGCCCACGCGCAGCGTCGAAAGCCGCAGGGCGAGCTTCGCCTGCACCTCTTCCAGCACGCTCTCCTGCACCAGCAGCCGCGAGCCTGCACAGCAGACCTCGCCCTGATTGAAGTAGATGCCCTGGATGATCCCCTCCACCGCCTGATCGATGCTCGCGTCCTCGAAGATGAGGTGTGGGCTCTTGCCCCCAAGCTCCAGCGTCAGCCGCTTCGCGGGCCCGCCCGCACTCGCCTTCGCCACGCTCCGCGCAATCTGCTTGCCCACCGCCGTGCTGCCCGTGAACGCGACCTTGTCCACGCCCGCGTGCTCCACGATCGCCGCGCCCACGCGCCCGTCGCCCGTCACGATGTTGACGACCCCGGGGGGCAGCCCCACCTCATCAAAGATCTCCGCCATCCGCAGCGCGGTCAGCGAGGTTGTCTCCGCGGGCTTGAGCACCACCGTATTGCCGCACGCCAGCGCGGGCGCGAGCTTCCACGCGCACATCAGCAGCGGAAAGTTCCACGGAATGATCTGCCCGCACACGCCCACAGCTCGCGGCACGCCGCGACCGCCCACCGCGAGATACTCGAGCTTGTCCGCCCACCCCGCGTGATAGAAAAAGTGCGCAGCCGCCAGCGGCACATCCACATCGCGGCTCTCGCGGATGGGCTTGCCATTGTCCATCGTCTCGAGCACCGCAAGCTCGCGGGCCCGCTCCTGCATCCGCCGCGCCACGCGAAACAGCAGCTTGCCGCGCTCGCTCGCTGGCAACGCTTGCCACGCAGGCAGCGCAGCCCGCGCCGCCCGCACCGCCGCGTCCACGTCCTTTGCGGTCGCTTGCGAGACCATCGCCAGCGTGTCGCCCGTGGCGGGGTTGATGCTCGCAAAGCTGCCCGCCCCGCCCGCCTTCGTCCACGCACCGTTCACGTAGTGCCCATACCCCCGCGCGATCTCGACCTTCACGCTCTCTGGCGCAGCGGCATACTCAATCGCGCTCGCAGCACGCGACGCGACGCCCTTGGAAACGCCCCGAGAAGCTTTGCCGCCCGCAGATACGTTGGACACAGCACTGGACATGCCCGGACTGTAGAAGCGTGCTGTGTGGGGAGCACAGGCCTTCACCACCCCTGGTGGCACAGGCGTCCCGCCTGTGACTTCTGCGCAGCCCGCTTTCGTCCTTCACCCACCCGCAACGCTGTTGGCGCGCCGCGAACACGCCCACCCTCTCGTTCGCCGCCTGCGCCGATCGCTCAGCCGAGACGGCTGAGCCACCAGCTGATTCAAAGCTGAGCCACCAGCTCATCCCTTCACTCCCCAATCACCCACTCCGTCGGCACGAGCGCCTGCTCCACATTCGTCAGGTGCTCGCCAAAGCCCTTGCGACCCATCAGCCCGAAGGTCGCCTGCTTGCCCAGCTCCACCGCGGGCTGGTCATACGCATCCACGCCCAGCAGCAGGCCCGCATACGCCGTTGCCACCTGCCACAGCATGATGAACTCGCCCACGTGATACGCGTCGATGCGCGGGAACGTGATCGTGTAGTTCGGACGCATGCTCTCGACGAGCGCATACTCCGTCGCGCGGCGCTCGGCGTTGAGCAGCCCCGCCATGCTCTTGCCCTCGAGATACGCAATCGCCTCGACCCCAAGCCCAGAGGGGATCGCAACATCCGCCCCAAAGTCCTCCACGCCCACGAGCCCAATGACCTTGTCGTGGGGCCCTTCGCGATAGAGCTGAATCTGGCTGTGCTGGTCCGTCGCGCCCAGCGCCTTGATGGGCGTAAAACCCGCAAACACCTGCTCGCCCTGCGTGTTGCGTTCCTTGCCCAGGCTCTCGGCCCATAGCTGGCGATACCAATCCGCGAGCAGATACAGCGCGTTGCTGTAAGGCATCATCACGTGGTTGGTCTTGCCCTTGCTCTGACCAAGCTCCACCAGCAACAGCGCGAGCATCGCCGCCGGGTTTTTGAGCAGCCGCCCATCGCTGCATCGACCATCCATCGCGTGCGCACCATCCAGCAGAGCCTCGATGTCGATGCCGCACATCGCGGCACTGAACAGCCCCACGGGCGACAGCACGCTAAACCGCCCGCCCACGCCATCGGGCACAGGGAGCGTGACAAACTTCTCGGCATCGCAGATCTGCCGCATCGTGCCCTTGGAAGGGTCGGTGATCGCGACGATGTTGCTGGCGTACGTCGGGCCCAGCGCCTTCTTCAGCATGTCGCGCACGACCATGAACTGCGCCGCAGTCTCCGCCGTCTCGCCGCTCTTGCTCACGACGTTAAACAGCGTGCGCTGCAAGCCCCCGTTCGCCTCGCACACCTGCATCACGCTCGCGAAGTACGCCGGATCGACATTGTCCACAACAAACATCCGCGGCCCGTTGCGCTTCCCCGCACCCTGCCCATAGGGCAGCATGTTGTACGTGGGCGGGTTCAGCGCGGCTTGCAGCGCAATGTTGCCCAGCGCGCTGCCGCCAATGCCCAGCACCACCAGGTTGTCAAACTTGCCATGGCAGTTGCCCGCGATGCGCTTCACCTCGCGCACGTGCGTGCTCCGCGCCTCGCCCTGTGCCAAGTTGCGCCAGCGCTCCCACCCCGTGCCGCGCGACTGCGCCAGCCGCGCCGTTGCGTGCGCGATCGCGGCCTCCGCCCCAGACCCAGCCTGCAGCAACGCAGGGTCGAGCCCGTGTTCACCGACGCGATCTTCGAGGCAGTTGGCAAAGTCAATCTTGAGCATGGGTGGGCAGGATAGGGACGAAAGCCCGCCTCGCCGCGAGCGACGCATCGCACAGCAACCACGCAAACTGACAACCCTCCTGGAGCGAGCGCGAACGTCCGGAAGCCCCACCACACCACACACACTCGACACCACGCCCGCAACAGGCTAACATCCCCACCCTGCCCGGCGGCACCCGCCCCTGGGCTCGGACGAAACCGCTGGGTGAGTGCCGGAGTGGCCAATCGGGGCAGACTGTAAATCTGCTGACTTACGTCTTCGGGGGTTCGAATCCCTCCTCACCCACTTGATTGCTCGTATTGAGTTCGATCGTCAGTTTGCCTGCGAGGGCGGGCTGCGAGTTGGACCTTGAGTTGGGGTGCGATTCGTGCACCCATCCACCTCGGCCCCAGCTATTTGAGACAGGCCCAGCCGAACGCCACCCGCGTGCGGCGTTTGTTTTCCGCCCCGCCCCTCTCCTCCCCGTCGCTTCCCTTCCTCCCGCCGCCTGCCTAACATCTGGGCCCGGCCCAAGATGGGCTGCTGCTTCCGTTTGGTCTGCGCTCGCCCGCGTGCTCCCTCCAGGGTGCCCCCGGCTCGCGAGTGGCTTTGCAAAGGCTTGGTACGATGAACCGCATCCTCGACGAAATCAACCAGTCCGCCCTCAAGAAGGACGTCCCCCACTTCGGCCCGGGCGACATCATCAACGTTCACTTCCGCATCGTGGAGGGCGACAAAGAGCGCACCCAGATGTTCCAGGGCATCGTCATCAGCCGCACGGGCAGCGGCATCAACGAGTACGCCGTGGTCCGCAAGATCGTCGATGAGATCGGCGTCGAGCGCATCTTCCCCGTGCACAGCCCCCTCGTCGCCCAGTACGAGATGGTCCGTCGCTCCGATGCTCGCCGCGCCAAGCTCTACTACCTGCGCGATCGCTCGGGCAAGAGCCGCCGCCTGCGTGACCGCCGTCGCGGCATGAAGCAAGACCCCATGACGGGCGTCGCGCCGACCCCCGCCTACGAGCCCCTCGTGCAGCCCGCTGCGGGCAAGGGTGCCGACAAGAAGGGCAAGAAGTAAGCAGCTTTGCGCATGCTTCGAACGCTCAGGCTCCTCTTGCCTACACGCGCGAAGCAAGCCCCGTGCTGCCACAGCTTCGGCAGATCATTCCATCAGTCCGTTCCGCAGGGGTGTGCTTGCACGCCCCTGCGTTGTTTTTTGAGTGGGGCTGCTCCCTGCCGCGCCCTCTTGTGATTTTCGCCCCCTGGCACAATCGCCCGCGCCGCACGCTTACCCCGCCCCACCTGCCCGACCGAACCGTCTGTGCAGCGGCACGCCCCGCCTGACCGATGCCCCCCAGACCAACCTCTCAGCACGAAACGCCCGCACCCGCACGCTCGAAGAACCCCCACCGCCGCCAACACTCGCAGCGGAACCAACCCTCAGGATCGATCTCCATGCTGAACCCTTCCCGCGTCTGCCTGCTCTCGCTCGTCAGTGGTCTTGCCGTCGCCCTCCCCGCGCTCGCACAGAACGCGCCAGCCGCGAATGAGCAATCGCCCCACGCCGGCATGCTGCGATTCCCCGACGTCTCGAAGGACAGCATCGCGTTCGTCTACGCGAACGACGTCTGGATCGCCCCGCGCGAAGGGGGCCTCGCCCGTCCCCTCTCCTCGCCCGTGGGCATGGAGATGTTCCCGCGCTTCAGCCCCGATGGCAGCACGCTCGCGTTCGTGGGCAACTACGAGGGCAACCAAGACCTCTACACCATGCCCGTCGCCCCTGGCGCTGGTGCCCCCACGCGCGTGACGCACCACCCGGCGGCAGAAGTGCTGAGCGACTGGACGCCCGACAACCAACTGCTCTTCTACTTCAATGGCCTCAGCGGCCTGCAACGCCAGCAGCAGGTCTGGACGGTGCCCGCTGCGGGCGGCATGCCCACCCAAGCACCCGTGCCCTACGGAGCCTTCGCCGCCGTCAGCCCCGATGGCAACACCCTCGCATACATCCCCCACACCACCGACTTCCGCACCTGGAAGCGCTACCGCGGCGGCATGGCGACCGACATCTGGCTGATGGACCTGAAGAAGAAGACCAGCCAGCGCGCCACGCGCTGGGAAGGCACCGACAGCATCCCGATGTGGGCGCCGGGCAACAGCGACGTGCTCTACTACCTCAGCGATGCAGGCCCAGAGCACCGCCTGAACATCTGGAGCTTCGCCCTCGCCACAGGCGAGACCAAGCAGATCACCAAGCACACCGACTTCGACGTCAAATGGCCCAGCATGGGCCCGGGCAGCGATGGCAAGGGCGAGATCGTCTTCCAGCTCGGCGCCGAGCTCCGTTTGCTCAGCCTCGCCTCACTCGCCGAGACCACCGTCAAGGTCACCATCCCGGGCGATCGTGGCGCGCTGCGCCCTCGCATGATCGACGCTGCGCGAAACGTGCAGGGCAGCGCCCTCAGCCCCTCGGGCAAGCGCGTCATCGTCGGCGCGCGAGGCGACCTCTGGAGCGCGCCCGCGAAGGAGGGCTCGCCCCGCAACCTCACTCGCACCGATGGAGCCTTCGAGCGCGACCCAGCCTGGAGCCCCGACGGCAAGTTCCTCGCCTACTTCTCCGACGAGAGCGGCGAGTTTGAGCTCTACATCCGCCCCAGCGATGCACGCCCACCTGTGAAGGACGACAAGGCCAAGGCCGCGAAGGCCGACGAAGCCAAAGCCAAGGACAACAAGTCTGACGAAGGCAAAGCCGAAGAAGCCAAGCCCGAAGAAGCCAAGCCCGAAGAAGCCAAGCCGGACACCAAGCCGGATGAAGCCAAAGCTGAGCAAGCCCAGCCCATCCTCAGCCGCGCCGCCAGCGCAGCCCCCCTCAAGCTCACCAGCCTGGGCAAGGGCTATCGCCGCTCGCCCGTCTGGAGCCCTGACAGCAAGTGGATTCTGACCACCGACGAAGCGGGCCACATCTTCCTCACCGACATCGAGAAGAACGAAACCGAGACCATCGCCACCAACCCCTGGGGCGAGCCCGTGGGCTACAGCTGGAGCCACGACAGCAAGTTCCTCGCCTACAGCCTGCCCGACAGCGACAACAACAACGGCGTGATCTATCTCTACAGCATCGCCTCGCGCAAGGCAACGCCCGTCACGAGCCGCATGTTCGCCAGCACGCAGCCCACCTTCGACCGCAAGGGCGACTTCCTCTACTTCGTCAGCGCCCGCGACTTCAGCGACCCGATGTACAGCGACCTCGACACGACGTTCATCTACACGGGGAGCGAGGGCATCTTCGCCGTGCCCCTCCGCAGCGACGTCAAGAACCCCCTCCTCCCTAAGAGCGACGAGGAAACACTGAAGGAGGACAAGAAGGCCAACAAGGACAAAGACAAGAAAGATGAGCCCAAGAAGGACGAGGCGAAGAAAGGCGAAGCCGAAGGTGACGAAGGCAAGAACGACGAGAGCAAGCAGGACGCCGCCGCCGCCGACGCCATCACGGGCCGCTGGGTCGGCCAAGCTAAGGGAGAGGGCGTCCCGGGCGGCTCGATTGAGATGGTCCTGAACATCAAGCTCGAAGGCAACGCCGTCACCGGGCGCGTCACCAGCCCCATGGGCGGGGGCGACGTCTCGGGCACCTTCGACGCAGCCACGGGCAAGCTCTCCCTCACCCTCACCACCCCCAACGGCGCAGGCACTATCGACGGCACCGTCACGGGCGGATCCATCGAAGGCACTTGGAACTTCGGCGGCATGAGCGGCTCAATCAGCGCCACCAAGCAAGCAGGCGGAGGCGGCTCGGCAGACAAGGGCGAGGGCGACAAAGCCGACGACGAGAAGAAAGAGCTCATCATCGACCTCGATGGCTTCGAGGCCCGCGCCATGCGCCTTCCGATCTCGCGCGGCAGCTTTGGCAATCTTGCCGTGAGCGACGGCAACAAGCTCCTCTTCGTGCGCTTCGGCTCGCGAGGCCAGGAGAGCCAGGGCATCCGCATCTTCGACATCGCCGCCGACGAGCCCGAAGAGAAGGCCGTCATGGCGGGCAATGGCTTTGAGCTCTCTGCCGATGGCAAGAAGCTGCTGGTGGGCTCGGGCGCAGGCCTGCAAATCGCCGACGCAAGCGCGGGCGCCAAGGGCACCTCCGTCCCCACTGCGGGCATGATGACCACCATCGACCCGCGCAATGAATGGCGACAGATCCTCACCGATACCTACCGCATCTTCCGCGACTACTTCTACGAGCCCACGATGCACAACATCGACTGGAAAGCGACCAAAGAACGCTACATGACGATGATCGACGACTGCATCAGCCGCGAGGACGTTGCCTACGTGCAGGCCGAGATGATCAGCGAGCTGAACGTGGGGCACGCCTACATCAACGCCCCGGGCGACGTGCAGCAGGCCCCGAGCATCGGCGTGGGCCTCCTCGGTGCCGACTTCGAGCTCGCCACCGTCGATGGCTCCTCCGCCTACCGCATCGCGCGCATCCTCACCGGAGCACCGTGGGACGTCGACGCGCGGGGCCCGCTCAGCCAGCCGGGCGTGCGTGCAGCAGCGGGCGACTACATCGTCGCGGTCGATGGCGTGCCCATCGACACCTCCAAGGACATCTACGCCAGCTTCATCGACACCGCCAACCGCACCACGCTCATCACGCTGGGCAAGAACCCCGCCATCGACAGCGACGCCTGGGACATCGTCGTCAAGCCCATCGCCAGCGAGGCCTCCCTCCGCTACCGCGCCTGGGTCGAGAACAACCGCAGAATTGTCGACGAGCGCAGCAAGGGTCAGGTCGGATACATCTACGTGCCCAACACGGGCGTCGATGGTCAAAACGAGCTCTTCCGCCAGTTCTTCGGTCAGCGCCACCTCCCCGCTCTGCTCATCGACGACCGCTGGAATGGCGGCGGGCAGATTCCCACGCGCTTCATCGAGCTCCTCAATCGCCCCACCGTCAACTACTGGGCTCGCCGCAACGGCAACGACTGGCCCTGGCCACCCGATGCCCACTTCGGACACAAAGCCATGCTCATCAACGGCCTCGCAGGCAGCGGCGGCGACGCCTTCCCCCACTACTTCCGTCAAGAAGGTCTCGGTAAGCTCTTTGGCACGCGCACCTGGGGCGGGCTCGTGGGCATCTCGGGCAATCCGGGCCTCATCGATGGAGGCTCTATCAGCGTCCCCACCTTCGGCTTCTACAACCCCAACGGCAACTGGGGCATCGAAGGCCACGGCGTCGATCCCGACGTCGAAGTCATCGACGACCCGGCCCTCATGCAAGGCGGCAACGACCCGCAGCTCAACGCCGCGATCGACCATCTGCTCGAAGAGATTCGCACCAAGCCCGTCACGCGTCCAGCCCGCCCAAAGAGCCCCGACCGCAGCGGCATGGGCATTCCGCAGAACGAACGCTGAAGACCCAGCGACGCCGCCCGCCCGGGCGTCGCTCCATGCCGCACGCCATCACTCGCTCAGTCGGGCTTGCCGACTGTGTAGCCGATCACAATCGCGCGCACGAAGTGCGAGGTTGTCCAGTCGGTCGCCCGGACGCGCAAGCAGTAGCTGCGCGTCTGGTTGCTGATTGGGCTGTTCTGAGAACCAACTGTGCCCGCAACCGACGCACCCGTCTGTCCAGTTGTGGTCGCATCGGCAAGTACTTCAATCTGAACCACCGTATGCGGGCGCGCCTGCAGCTCCACGCGCAGCGGATTGCCCGCTGTCGGCCCACCGACGTAGCATGTCATGCTGTTCACAATCGCCCCATCGGGCAGAAGCACCGGAGCCACCATCTCACCAAAGCCCACCGATGGATCGAGGCGTGCCAAAAAGTCCGGCCCTTCGCCAAAGACCCCGGGCGTCGCCGTGTCCGCCGCGTGAAACGCCTCCGCGCCCAGCGCGAGGTAGCGTTGCTGGGGCACGTTGTACTCCACGCCCGCGCCGCGAAGCGTCCCAAAGCTCACGACATCCGATGTCGTCGTCACGATCCCATCCACACCCACGGTGCCCGCCACCTGCACGCGCCGCGTGCTGAGGGGGGCAGTGCCAATGCCCACATTCCCCGCCGTCGAGACCCCCACCCGATTGCCGCTGTTGTACAGCCACCAGACCCCGTTTGTGCCGTCGACATAGTGATATGCCCGCACGCTGCCGCCCGTCGCGTAGCCGTAAAACGGCAGCCCGTCTCCCGCCGCCGTGTCGATGTACATGCCGCCAAACTGCTGCTGCAGCGTGGGCGTATACACCGCGAAGTAGTCCGCGCCCGTCACGGGCGTGTCGCGATTAATGAGCACCCGCTGCACGACCCCGTCCACGTTGGTCAGCGAGCCGTTGCCCAGGTCCGTCCAGCGCTCACTGAGCGACCGCGACGCGTAGGGCGTGGCAGCGATGCGCTGCCGGGGCGAAAGCGTCGTGAACGAAGGCTGACCAACCGCGCGCACCGAAACTTCGAGCCATCGCTCCGCGCCAGTAAACACCCCGTCGCCCGGAGCCACTGTCGCCGTCAGCACCCCGTCCACGGGCACCACGCCTGACACGGTGGTTTGCACCCCAACAGGCAGTCCGCCACTCGCCGCCGTCCACACCCGAAACGTCAAGTCGTGAGCCGTCGTCACGGGCTGCCCCGCAACACGCAACTCACCTTGATAGACGAACGACTGCGCGACTGCCGGGCTCGTCGCAGCCGCCGCGCACGCCATCACGCCCACCATCCAGCAGTACGTCCGCAGTTTGCTTGCTCTGTCCATCTCCCCACCATACCGCATTCCGGCGTGCGCGCCAAGACGATTGCACCCACGCCCTGCCTATCTTTTCGCCATGCGGACGCACCTCGGGATCGTCGGCGTCAGCCCAGAGGGTGCCGCCCTGTTTTATCGCATGCTCGCGCGACGCGCGAGCAAGTCTCGCACGCCCGAGCTGCAGCCCAAGATCAGCGTCCACAACGAGCCGCTCGTGGAGTATCTCGCCGCCCTGCGCCACGACGACTGGCACACCATCGGGCGGCTGCTGCGCCGCAGTGCCGAGCTGCTCGCTGCATGCGGAGCCCAGTGTGTTATGACCCCCGACAACGCCGTGCAGCACGGCGTGCAGCTTGCTGAGGTGGGCAGCGCAGTGCCGTGGCTCACCATGCCAGCCCTAGTGGGCGAGGCGGTGGCGCGCGACAGTCGCAAGCGCGTCGGCATCATCGGCACCAAGCTCGTCTGCTTTAGCAGTACGTACCAAACCCAGCTGGGCCTGCGCGGCATCCGCGTCTCGCCCCCCACCGAGGCCCAGGCCAACACGCTGGACGAGATCATCTTTGGCGAGCTCATCTTCGGATCGCCCAGGCCCGAGTCGGTCGCGAAGGTGCACGACATCCTGCGGTCCATGGCGGATGCGGGGTGCGAAGCGGTCATCCTCGCCAGCAGCGAGCTGCCCCTGGTGCTGGAGGACGTGCCCAGCCCCCTGCCCGTGTACGACTCGGTGGATGTGCTGGCCCAGACTGCCCTTGGCTAACTCGCCCTCGGATAGGGCAATCGCCCTGGTTCGGGCCGCCTGGGCCTCAATCCCACACGCAAACCGAAACGCAAACCCAGAAAGTTGGCACCTGAGCCCGGGAACCTCCGGACGGTTTCCGCCGAATCGAAAGGCACGTGCGCAAGCTATTGCACGGGTGGCGACGTTGCCACAAGGCACAGAGCGGGCGACCCAGCCGCCGCAACGCTCCGCCCAGGGAGCAAACCGGCCCCAAAGCCACACGGCGCGCGCGCACGGCGGCGCGAAACCACACCCGCACAACCGAGCGCACACGCTGGCAAGAGCACCCAAGCCCCAACCCTTATGCCACCCAACAAACCCCTTGCCGAATCGCAAATGCCAGTGGACATTTGCCCCTTGGGTCCGGTACCCTGCGAGGCTGGGCAGGCTTCGCTTGCCACGGCGTGCGTCCAACTGTGCGCGCGCTGCGGTCTCGCAAAGCCATGAGTGCCCGAGGAGCGGGGGCGACGGAGAGCGAGTGACGGTCGGTGGAAAGGTGTCGGGGATGAGGAGCGCTCGTGCGGCATGCGTCAGGATGACGAAGCCGGGCGCAGTGAGGGACGGACACATGGAGCGTGCGGGCAGCGTGCCGGGTGTTGTGTGACACCCTCAATCGCAGCCAGCAGCGAGCAGGCACAAGACCGAGGCGCTTTGGAAGTCAGTGCAGGTTGTGGAGACCAGTATGCAGAGCAAGGACT
This sequence comes from Planctomycetaceae bacterium, assembly GCA_027487735.1. Classification (GTDB taxonomy): domain Bacteria; phylum Planctomycetota; class Phycisphaerae; order Phycisphaerales; family UBA1924; genus BJHL01. The sequence goes on from JAIYDA010000066.1 coordinate 47,211, forward strand.
TGCGTTCGATCCTTTCGCGTGGTGCATCCTTCGTGCGGAGCACGAGCCCCCGCCAATCGCGCTCGCTGCAACTCGCATCGCGAGTCGGTCGTGCCTTGGGTGTCTCGCGCTTCGGCACCGAGCTTGAGCGCCTGGAAGAGCGCAAGCTGCTCGACGGCAGCTTCGACAACCCGCTCCTGCTCCCCGCTCCGAACGGGCAGGGCGTCATCGTGCAAGCGGGCGACATCACGCCCGCCACGCCCACGACCAACAACGACACATACCGCTTCACGTCGCCCACCACGGGCTTCATCTCGGTGCTCGCCGACACGGCGAACCAGAACCCCGTGAGCAACCTGAACACCCAGGTGCAGGTCTTCAACAACGCCCGCCAGCTCATCGCGAGCGGCACGACCAACGGCGTGCTGACCAGCGGCGCAACGCGCGACGGCTGGGCGGGCTTTGTCGCCACCGCAGGCGAGCAGTACTTCCTCGTCGTGAGCAGCGAGGGCCTCGCGCCAGGCAGCTACAGCCTGCGCGTCCGCACCGCCAACCAGACCTTCTCCATGGGGGGCGAGCAGCCCGACGAGCTGGGCGTGGGTCGCGAGATCGGCTCGCCCGCGCCCGACTTGGGTGCGTTCCCACCCGTGCTGCCGCAGGCAATCCTCGGGCAGCTGGGCGGCACGGGCGTGATCGCCAACCGCGAGCGGCAGGACGAGATTCTGTATCGCTGGACCGTGCCCGCGGGCAGCGCGTACGACAGCCTCACGACCATCAACGCGCAGTCGACGGTCACCAACGTGCAGCGTCGCCTCGACACGCGTCTGGACATCTACAACGCGCAGGGCCAGCTCGTCGCGAGCGACAGCGACACGGGCCGCATCAACGACGCGTTCGTTGCGCTGCGCACCCGCCCGGGCCAGCAGTACTTCATCCGCGTGCGTTCGGACGAGATACTGAACAACAACGTCGAGCTCGCAACGGGCACGTTCTTCCTCGTGGTCGATGCCAGCGCCCAGAACCTGCCGATCGACGACATGACCCGCCGCGGCACCGACGCTGGCTCCTTCCTGGGCTTTGCTGCTCCATCGGTTGCGCCCAACCCCCCCGCGCCGAACCCTGTCTTCCAGACCAACGCTTACAGCTTTGTGTCGCAGGGCTCGGGCCTTGCGATCATCGTGGCGCGGCCTCGTGGCAACGCCCCCGTCAGCGACCCCGCGCTGCGTCTGTACGACGAGGCTGGTGCTCTGATCGACTTCCGCGACAACTCGGTGGGCCTTGCCCCGCAGTTGAGCGTGAACCTCGAGGGTGGCAAGCGGTACTTCGTGATTGTCGACGGCTTTGCGTCGCAGAACCAGACGCTGTACAGCCTGTTCATCGAGGCCAACCACACCTTCCAGACGGGCGTGCTGGATGACCACATCAACACCCCCAGCGGCGTCGTGAACGCCGACCTGCGCCGCCAGGCAAATCTCGCGACAGCCCTGCCCTGGGACGGCCCGGCGTACGCGACGATCGAAGCGCGGGACGCCGCCCTTGCCGGCACGGGCACGCTGGTGCCCGCACTCGACGCGCTCCAGGCTGGCTTCCGCATCGAGCGTGACCGCGGCTTGCGGTACATCGCCACGGGCGAAGGCCGCATCGAGGCAGGTGCGGACAACGACCTGTTCACGTTCACCGCTCCTGCGGACATGCTGAACGTGCACACGGGCAATAACGACGACGCGGGGACCGCGCTCTTCGTCGGCGGCTCGTTTGACGTTGGCAACCCCAACAGCACGTTCGACGTCTTCTCGCCCGGACTCGTGACCTTCGACGCGGGCGACTACTGGCCTGTGGGCCCGCAATTCGCGACCCAGCAGGTCGACTGGGGCTTTGCCGACAACCCGCTGACGCCCGGCCTTAACGGCGTGCGGGTGCACGCCCTCGAGGCCTTCAGCATGAACCTGGGCGATGGGCTGCGCAGCTATCTCTTCGTGGGTGGCGACTTCCGCCTCACGCTGCCCGCAGGAAACGGACAGCCCGTCGTGATGGACAACTTCGCGGTCTGGGCATTCAACCCCGCCGCGAACGCTCGCCGGTATGAGTGGCAGCAGTTCGGCGGAGCCGATGGCCCGGTGTTTGCGTTCCAGCAGTGGGAACCTGAAGTCGCTGGCGGCGGACAGCCCGTGAACGAGCTCTACATTGGCGGCGACTATCAGAACATCTTTACTGTGGGTGCGGGTGGCGGCGTCGCTGCCAACAGCCTCGCGCTCATCGATGAAGACGGCGGGTTCAGCGCCGTGGGCAACGGCGTGAACGGTGCGGTTCGGGCGCTCGAGGTGTATGAGCCCGTGGCCCTGGTCGTGCCGCCCGGCGGCGGTGCGCCGCAGCCGCAGACGCAGGAAGAGCGGCTGTTCATCGGCGGCAGCTTCACGAACCTTGGCCCGCGTGGCACACCCGCGCAGGGCCAGTTCACGGGCCTGGTTTCCATGCTGCCAAACTTCACGTTTGAGCGCACTGGCAACGGGCCGACGAACGTGCCTGCCGTCAACGGCACAGTCTTTGCGCTGCAGCGGCACACGCCCGCCGCAGCGACCGCAGCGATCGACGCGCGCCTCATCGTGGGTGGTGCGTTCACGGCGATGGACGGCATTCCGATCGACAATCTGGGCGTGTTCTGGAACTCGCTCGAACTCGCCGAAGAGTTCGCGGGGCAGGGCCTCAATGGCCCGGTGAGCGCACTGACGGTGTGGGATCTGCCCAACATCAACAACATTCCCGATACCGACGCTGGGTTCACGCCCAAGATCGTGATCGGTGGCGACTTTACGAGCAACGGCGTCGAGAACCTGATCTTCGGCGATCTCGACGAGACGAGCGAGAGCGATTTCTTCGCTCCCGTGTCGTGGCTGGGCAGCGATGCGCCGGTGCGGTCGCTGACGACCTTGGTCGATGCGCAGGAGCCTGGCGTGCACGATGAGCAGCTCATCAGCGGCTCGCCCCAGGAAGTGCTGTACATCGGCGGCGAGTTCACGGAGATGACGTTCCAGGGGGCGTTTGGCCCCGTGACGATTGATGCGCTGGGCGTGGTGCAGCTTTCGGCATTCAACACGGGTGGTGCCGACTTCTTTGCGTTCACGCAGCCCGATGGGGGCGTGTCGAACCGCGCGGGCAACAACGCGGCGGTGGGCGTGTTCGCGCTGGGCGCGTACGACGATGGCAACGCCTTCCGCTGGGACAGGCACGACCGCCCGCGCACGCGCGTCGCGATGACCATCAACCCCGCGTTCGGATCGTTCATCAACGCGCGTGTCCGCGTGTATGACTCGAACTTCAACATCGTGTACAGCCTGCAACGCACGGGGTCGGACACGATCGCACTCCCCAACCCCGACCCGGCAGGCTCGATTGACTACTCGCTCTCGCCTGGCGGCACGCAGATCGATCAGCAGTTCGAGGGCTTTGAGGTGTGGGGTGGCGAGACGTACTACGTCGAGGTTTCGAACCTTGTCGGAAACCAGGACGCGGGTGCACAGCCCAGCGGCGCGACGGGTCGGTACACCATCTCGGTGATCGTGGACGCTGGCCCGAAGGACATCGACGGCAACGGCTCGCGTGAGGACGTGAATCAGACGAGCTCGAGCGAGATCGCCAACGAGGGCCGGCCCATTCAGGCCCAGCAGGTTGTGACCACGCTCGCCACGGGCGATGCCGTCGCGACGCGCAACACGGCGGCGGGCTTCCCCTGGCCCGGCAACGACGTGCAGGCGATGCGCATCAACCCCAGCACCGGGCTGTCGTACAGCAAGCGCGGCGACGAGGGGTTGATCGACACGATCGACGACACCGACCTGTACTTCTTCCGCGCGGAGGAGACGGGCTTTGTCGAGCTTCGCGTGCAGACTGTTGGGTTCATCGACCAGTACGCCGAGATCTACGGCGGCGCGCCGACGGTGGAGGCGACCAAGCAGGTTTCGAGCCGCTTGAACGCCGCGATGCGCGTCTTCAACAACGACTTGGAGCAGATCGCGTTCGTCGACGATGTGACGACGGTCGGCGGTGTGCCGACGCAGTACGTGGGCGTGCTGAACGGCGCGGCAGCTTTCGCAGAGTTCCGACGCGAGGACCCGCGCGTGGTGGTGCCTGTGGTCGCTGGTCAGGTGTACTTCTTCCAGGTGGAGAGCGGGCAGCGCTGGGTGGATGGCACGCTGCCTCTGCCCCCGGATGCGACCGACCCGAACAACCCGCAGCGTCGCGTGGCGGCGCCCGAGCGAGAGGTCGACTGGCGCGACGCGACGGGCGGCTACCGCATCTATGTCAATCAGGTCGGTCAGCTCGCGAGCGACTTCGAGAATGGCGTCTTCAAGAAGGACGACTACCCGGATGTGCCTGGCCAAGGCACTGTCGTGCCGTTCGATGCGCAGGCTCGCGCAAGCTTTAGTGGCGTTGTCGACGACACGCCCACCAAGCCGAGCGATGTGGACATCACGCAGTTGCTGCTGCCCACAAGCGGTCAGTACGACATCACGATTCGCGTGACGAGCGGCGACCTCGTGGTTGGTGCTGCGTTGTTCGAGCTCAACGGTCAGAACTTTGCCAACATCACCGCGGCGGGCTCGGGTGTCTATCGCGCCACGTTCAACGCGGCCGCGGGTGATCTGCTGCAGCTGGTGATCGGCGGCCTTGGAACGACCGAGGGCTCGTACAGCGTGAGCATTACGGGCGTGCCTGTGACCGACGATCACGCGAACCTGAACAAGTGGGTCAACGCGACGACGCTCATCCCGGCGGACTTCCGCGGGCGCATCGAGGGCGCAGGCTCGATCGAGTCGCTCTACGACACCGACGTGTTCAAGTTCGACTTCGAGGCCTTCCAGCGTGCGACGGTGACGGTGCGGTCGCTCTCGCCCACGCTCGTTCCGCGTGTCACGGTCTATGAGATGTCCGAGACGTCGACGGGCGAGGTGATTCTGCTCCGTATCGGCACGGGCGTTGGCAGCCGCAACGCGCAGGGGCTGGTGCAGCCTGCGGTCGCGCTGGCATCGCTCCAGCCCGAGCGCATCGTGGAGCAACCCAACCCTGCTGATAACCGCTCGTATCCCTTCTACTACGTGGTGGTTGAGGGTGCGAACCAGCGGCAGGACTTTGGCTCGTATGAGCTTGAGGTCGCGTATGTGGCGACCGACGACCACCCGGATGGCGACACGAACAACGACAACGTGTTTGACACGGGCGAGTATGCCGACGCGACGGAAATCGAGCTTGATGCCTTCGAGGGCACGGCGGTGCAGGGCGGCACGCTGGAGCGCGTGGGCGACTCGGACCTCTTCAAGTTCACGGCTTCGGGCACTGGGCAGGCGACGATCACGCTGAATCGCAACGCAAGCAACGTGCGTGCGCGGCTGAGCGTGCTGGACCAGAACGCGGCGGTGCTCGCAACATCGAGCATGGCCGACAACGGCGTGACGACGCTGACGCTGAACTTCAACGTGACGCGTGGTCAGGAGCTGTTCCTGGTTGTGGATTCGATCGCGCCGAACGCGAACACGACGCGGACGGGTGCCTACACCCTGTCGTTTGTCGCGCCGGTGGGAGACGACCACCCGAACGCAACGGAGTGGAACATCGCAACGCCCATCACGCTGAGCCCCTCGACGGGCAGCGGCGGCATTGGCGAAGCGACGGTGGGCGCGGTGGGCAACCCCCGTATCTCGCCCGATGCAGACACCGATCTGTTCAGCTTCTCGACGATTCTTGCGGGCAATCAAACGATCACGGTCACGCCCGTGTCGTCGCTGCTGGGCGATGTCGCGCTGCGGATGCAGATCTTCATCTCGACGGACCTCACGACGCCCATCGGCACGGTGGATGCGACGAGCATCAACACGCCGCTGACGTTTACGGTGAATGGCGCGCCGGTGGGCACGACGTACTTCATCCTGCTGTCGCCACTCACCGGGGTGACGGGCGGCACGGCCCGCGGCGAGTATGCCATCAGCGTGGTGGGCCCGCGGCCTGCGGACCCGGTGGACCCGACCGACCCGTCGGAAGTGGACTTTAACAACCCCACGCGGATTCTGCTGGGTGAGCGCACGGGCCAGGGCAGCAGCGTGGGCAACGTGCTGAATGGTCAGACCAGCGAGATCAACCCCGCGAACGACCGCGACCTCTACAGCTTCGTCGCGGGCGGCACCGGGCGTGCGTTCGTGCGTGTGTGGCTGCCCCAGGGTTCGCTGCTCGATGCGGCGATCACGGTGTTCCGTCGCAATGAGAACGGAACGCGGACGCAGGTTGCGTTTGATGCCGATGGCATCTCGGGCAGCACGGCGTATGCGACGTTTGGCGCACGGGCGGGCGAGACGTACCTCGTGCTCGTGGATGGCCTGGGCGACGCGACTGGGTCGTACGTCGTCGAGGTGCAGTCGGCGACGCAGATCAATCGCCTTGTGTACCCCGAGGGCTTCACGAGCGACTCGGTGTTTGAGTATGTGCCCATCGTGAACCCCAACCCCTTCCCGATTGCGTACACGGTGCGCCTGCGGTATGAGGCGGGCGTCTTTGAGACGGTGTTCGCCGAGCGGACGATCGCGGCGAACGCACGCGATGGCGTGGCGATCAACCAGGGCACGCAGCGCGAGGCTGGCGTGGTGGCGGGCGTTGGGTATTCGATCCTGATCGACTGGACGGTGCCCGAGACGAACCCGATCACCGGGCTGGCGATTGACCCTGCGAGCGTGCAGCCGCTGGGCGCGACGCTGAGCCACTATGACTTTGGCAGCAGCACGGGCGATGCGTTTACGAGCACGGTGAGCCCGACGTGGACGTTTGCCCGCGTCGAGCGCGATCCGGGCGCGGTGCTGGACTTCTTGCTGTACTACAACCCGCAGAGCTACCCCGTGGAGACGACGCTGCGTGCGTTCTTCGGCGATGGGACGAGCATCACGCTCGAGCCTCGCGTCGTCGAGGGCGGGCGGCGCGGCGGGTTCAGCATCAACGACCTGCAGCAGCTTGGTCGCGGCGTGTTTGGCGTGACGCTGACGGCGGTGCCACAACCAACGGTGGCGGCCTCGCTGCTCTTCGCCGAGCCGTTCGAGGGCATCGTGGCGAGCCTGACGCACTACAGCATCTCGAGCACGAACACGAATGCGTTCGCGGTGCTGGGCGATGCGGCTGGCGGGGCGCGTGCTGGTGCGGTGAACCGCTTCCAGCAGGGCTCGGGCATCAGCAGCGAGATCACGTTCTTTAACCCCACGGGCACGAACGCGACGGTGACGCTGACGGGCGCGTATCAGCGTGCGATCCTGCCTGAGTTCAGCCGGACGCTGGACGTGGGCCCGGGCCGCACGGTTCGGCTCACTGGGGCACAACTGGGCCTGCTGAGCAACCAGCCCGTGGGCCTGCGCTACACCTCGACGAACAACGTTGCGGTGGTGTCGCAGACGATCACGCTGGGCGATGCGGATGCGTCGACGCAGATCACGGCGGCGGGCACGCGGTTCTTGTTTGGCGATGCGTACATCAACGCGAACACCGCGGGTCGCAACTTCTTTGAGACGCTGAGCTTCTACAACCCCACGAACGTGACCAACAGCGTGTCGGTCAACCTGTTCTTCTTCAACCGCGAGAATCGGCCTGAGCTGGGGAACGCCAACCCCGCGCGGCGGACGATCACCATCAACCTGCCGGCACGCGGCTTTGGCGAGCTGAAGCTGCATGAGGCGGCGGAGGTCATCAACAATCGCGGCGCGGGCAACAGCCCGGACATCTGGTTCGGCATCGAGACTGTGGCGGCGCAGCCCTTCACGGTGACGATGACGCACTACGACCTGGTGCTGGGTGGCGGCTGGGGCGCGGTGGGCGTGCCGGTTGGGCTGACGACGCCTCTCAATCAGATCACGTTCAACTAAAGTGTGAACTAAAGTGTGATTGGTTGTGTCGTGACTGGCTGAGTTGGGGCCGGCTGAGTTGGGACTGGCTGGCAACGAAACCGGCCGTCGTTTTTCGGAATCTTGACACCCGCTGGCTGCGATGCTGGCGGGTGTTTTTCTTTGTTTGTCTGGTGTTGTTTGGTCTTGTGCGTCTGGTCTTGTTTGTCTGGTCTTGTTGGTTTGGGCGCACGTGGTCGCACGCATGCGCGGCGATGCGGGCGGGCTGGGCGCTTGCCAGCTGGGCGTTTGCGGGCCTGCGAAGTTGCTATCCTGTGGCCCTATGAGCATCATCATTCTGCAGCACAGCACGCACGGACACGCGGGGCGCCTGGGGGCCACGCTTCGCGATCACGGGTTTGACGTGACGACATGCCGGCCCGACTTGCATGGGGTGGGCGGCAAGCCCGGCGCGCTGGGCGTGCCGAAGGACCTGGACAATGTGCACGGGCTGGTGGTGCTCGGGGGCCCGCAGAACGTGACGGACATCGCGAAGCACGCGTGGATGCAGCACGAGGCGGAGCTCATTAAGGCGGCGCACGCGAAGGAGCTGCCTGTGGTGGGCATCTGCCTTGGGTGCCAGCTCATTGGTCATGCCCTGGGGGGCGAGGTGGCCCCGCGCGAGAAGCCCGCGGTGGGGTTCTATCCCATCAGCGCGACCACGCCCGGGCAGACAGAGACGATCCTCGCGGGCATCACGTGGAACAACCAGACGTACTTCTCTTGCGGGCAGGAGGTGAAGACGCTGCCTGCGGGGGCGACGCTGCTGCAGACAAGCAAGCACGCAAAGCACGCGGCCTTCAAGGTCGGCGTGCGGACGTTTGCCTTCCAATATCACTTTGAGTGCGACCAGCCCCTGATGGAGGCGATTAGCGCGCACAGCAAGGCGGAGATGGGGCAGGCGGGCGTGACCGAGGGCGAACTGAAGGTGCAGACGGACCAGCACTACGCGAGCTACGCGCGGCTTGCGGATCGGCTGTGCGTGAACATCGCGACGTACTGCTTTCCGGTGACGAGGAAGCTCAGCGCATGAGCGTGCGGGCACGCACGAGCTTGCGCGCTGGAAGCGCGGTGAGCGCCACGCTCCTGCGTTTGGCGACGCCCAGCGATTACGTGCTCCATCGTGATGCGTGCAGCTATGGGTACTTTTTGCTCTCGCCCAACGCGTGGGACCCGGGCACTGGTTCGCTGTGGCGCGTGCTGACGCTGGGAGCGGAGCGTGCCAAGCCCAAGGCGGTGCTGGTGCACATCTCGCAGGCGGTGCGGAGGGCCTCGGGAAGGTCATCGGCGAGGGCTTTAGCGAGGAAGGCAGCTCCGCTGGTGGTGGTGTGCAGGCCTGCGGTCAGCGCGAGCGAGGCGGAAGAGGTGCGGGCGCAGCTGGTGCGGATGCTGCGCTTGGATGAGAGCGCGGAGACGATCGCGGCGTTTCATCGCAAGGACGCGCGGTTTGCGGCGGGCGGACATGGTCGGCTCATGCGCAGCCCAACGCTGTTTGAGGACATCATCAAGACGGTGACGAGCTGCAACATGCAGTGGCCTGGCACGATGAGCATGAATCGCAAGCTTTGCGAGGTGCTGGGACCCGTGGTGCGGCTTGGGCGGGGCGAGCGACTGCCCGAGGGGGTCGAGGCGCACGGCTTTCCGAGTGCGAGGCAGGTGGCGGCGGCGCGGGCGAGCACGCTGCGGGCGCGATGCCGCACGGGGTATCGCGATGCGCGGATGATCGCCATCGCGAAGCGGTTTGTGCTGCCTGTGGCGAAGGGCGGGCTGGACGCGGCGAAGCTGGAAGACCCCGCAACGCCCGACGACGTGGTGATGGAGATGCTGCTGGAGCTACCCGGCATTGGGCCTTATGCGGCGGCGAACATCATGCAGTTGCTGGGGCGATATCACCGGTTGCCCCTGGATAGTGAGAGCGTGCGGCATGGGCGGATGGTGCTGGGGATGCGCGGGAGCAGCGCGCAGGTGATGCGGCGCGTCAAGGCGCACTTTGGGCCCTTTGGCGAGCACGCATTTCGCAGCTACTGGTTTGAGCTGCGGGAGTTTTATGAGTCGGTGCATGGGCCGGCGCACTTGTGGGCGAAGGAGACGACGGGGAAGCTGTTTACGGCTGCGCTGCTGAAAAAGAAGGCGGGGGAAAGGGCGAAACGGGGCACGTGAAGGGGTGGGTGCGTCGCGGGGAGGTTGTGTTCGCGCGTCGCATCCTGCTGCATGGTGGGAGCGAACTTGGGGGTGGGGCCGGACGTATGGTGTTTATCTCATGAACATGCAAATGACTATCGGTGCTGGGCGCGGGCTGGCGTTGGCGTGCGCTGTGGGTTTGTTTGGGGCTGCTTTTGGGCTCGGCGCGTGCTCGCCTGGGTCGAATCCTGCTGAGGAAAAGTCGGCAGCTGCGAACACGACCGCGATGCACGCTGATGCGACGAACGCGACCGCGCCCGCAGCAGCCGCGGCGAGCAACGCAACGCCTGTTGCGGCATCTGCCACCGCGAGTACGACCACCAGCGAGAAACCCGCCATGAACACGCCTGATGCACCCAAGACAACGCCCGTTGCGATGAACAAGACCAAGGACGAGTGGCTGAAGCAGCTTGGGCCCGCGAAGTACCGCATTCTGCGCGAGGCGGGGACGGAGCGGGCGTTCTCGCACGAGTTCTGGAAAAAGGAACCCAGCGATGGGAGCTATCGGTGCGCGGGGTGCGGCACGAAGCTGTTTGAGGGCACTTCAAAGTTTGTGAGCGAGTGCGGTTGGCCCGCGTTTGACAAGGCGGTGCCGGGCACGATCAAGTATGTCGAAGATCGCACGTATGGCATGGTGCGGACCGAGGTGCGGTGCACGGCGTGCGATGGGCACCTTGGGCACGTGTTTGACGATGGGCCCACGGACACTGGGCAGCGTTACTGCATCAACGGGCTTTCGATCGACTACGCCGAGAAGTCTCCGCAAGCGGAGACGCCTGCTGCCTCGCCCCAGCCGGCTTCTCCCCAGCCAGCTTCTCCCAAGCCGGCACCGTGAGGGCCCCCGCTGCTTGCAGCATGGAGTCGTATCGCTCTTGCGGCGCGACGGGCAGCGGCGCGACAACAACGCGCCCGCAGAAGGGCTTGGCGTGCGGCACGAGCGTGCAGGGCTTGCGGGCAGTGAGGCAAAGGGTGACGTCGGCGTGGATGCAGATGCCTCCGAGGGCCTCGCCTGTATCGCCTTGCATGCCGCTCGGGACGTCGACGGCGAGCACGCGCGGCGATGAGTTGCCTCGTGCCGCCTTTGGCTGATGCTTGCGCGATTGCGCGAGGAGCTTGCAAGCGGCGAGGGCGTTGCCTTGAAGCGGACGATGCAGGCCTGCACCAAACATGGCATCGATGACCAGTGGCACGGCGAGCAGCTCCTGCTTGCAGCGTGACCAGGGTTGCACCGCGACGCCCGCGAGCTTTGCACGACGAAGCTGCTGGCGGCAGAGGGGCGAGCACGCGCTCGCGGGGGCGATGCGGCAGAGCAGTACACGCTCGCCCGCGACGCTGAGCAGGCGTGCGGCGACGGCACCATCGCCGCCGTTGTTGCCTGGGCCTGCGAGGACGATGACGGAGTATGCGGAGGCTGCGGTGCGCTGCGTGCGGCGCGCTCGCAGCATCGCGCGGGCTTGCTGGGCGACGAGGATGCCCGCGTGCTCCATGAGGAGCTCGATGGGCAGGCCCAGGGTGCGGGTGCAGGCGTTGTCGAAGGCTTGGACGCCGCGAACGGGCAGCAGAAGCTCGGAGCGTGGGCTCACGGGGTGCCTGCCTGCGGTGCGGGCGGATTGGCCTGCTTTGGCTTGGCGAGGTCTGGATGAGCTTGTTCTGGTGCGGCTTGCAAGCCTGCGAGCTGTCGCTGCATCGCTTGGGCCTGCATCTCCTGCGAAGGATCGGGGTCGAGCGCGAGGGCAGCGGTGATGAGCTGGCTTGCGGCGTCGAGCTGCTTGAGCCGCATGCGGACGCCTGCGAGCGTGAGTGCGTCGCGAGCGCTCGCGACGACGACGAGGGGCTCGCCCAGCTTGATGGCGGCGTCGCGCTCTTGAGTGCTGCGTTCGGGGCGGGTCGCGTCGGCGATGATGGACTCGCCCAGGGCAGCGAGGCGCGAGGCGAGGTCGGTGCGCTGCGCGATGGTCTCGCTGCCAGCTGCGGAATCTTGCACGGGGGTGTCGAGCAGGGCCTCGGCAAAGCCTGCGAGCAGTTCGAGGCGTTGGGCGCGGGCGAAGCCTGTGAGCGTGGTTGCTTCGTTGAGGGTGCCCTCGATGAACGTGAGGGCCTCGCTTGCCTTGCCGCGCGTGAGCATGAGGCGGGCCTTTGTGACGCCGCTGCTTGCAAACATTTGTGGGTCGCGATCGAAGATGTTGCCTGCGATGGCGATGGCGTCGTCCCAGTGTTCTTCGCGGGTGGCGATTTGCAGGCGGGTTGCGTCCTTCATGCCTCCGGCGTGGGCCTCGCGGGTGCGCTGGAGGCGATCGAACGCGGCGTCTTTGTCGAAGGTGCCCGCGAGAAGCTGGGCGAGTGCTTCGTCCATGCCCATCATGGGGTGCCCGACCCACGCGACCTTGCCCGCGTCGTCGACAAGGAACACGGTGGGAATGCTGACTTGACGCGCGGCACGCATCCAGGCACGCTCGAAGACTCCGGTTTCGTCCCAGGCGATGTCGTAGGCGATGCGGTCTTCACGCGTGCGGACGTAGTCGCGGACGCGGGATTCGAAGGATGCTTGGCCTTCGCGCAGCGGGAATCGCTGCTCCCACGTTGCGACGCCCAGCACGCGGATGCGATCGCCATAGGCGCGGGCGACGCGAGAGAGGTGCGGGAGCGTTCGCTCGCAGGGGAGGCACCAGGTGGCCCATGCGTCGACGACGTGGACAACGCCTGGCTCGAGGGCGGCTTGGGGCGAGCCCTTGATCCAGCTGAGGCCTGCGATGCTGGGGGCGAGGTCGCCTGGCAGGAGAAGAGAGGGGTCGGCCTCGGCTGGCTCGCTCGCGGCTTGGTCGGGCTGGGCACTGGCGACCGGCAAGACAGCAAGCGCGGCGGCGAGGCAGGCGAGGGCGTGAGCAAAGACGGAGCGGCGGGGAGAAAGGGGCATTGCGGGAAATAGTATCGTTCGCAGCGTGGGGCTGGTGGTGCGGCGGAAGCGCCGTATTCAACACAGAGACACAGAGACGCAGAGGAAGAGGAGATGAGAGAGGGATGGAGGGAAGAAGGGAAAAAGTGAGCGGGGCGAAGCAGGCGATCAGCGTTCGGTTGCGCTCGTCAGCGCGGTCAGCGCATTGCCTTGATTCGCTCCATCCCTTCTTCCCTCCATCCCTCAATCTCTTCTTCTTCTCCTCTTCCTCTGCGTCTCTGTGTCTCTGTGCTGAAAACGAATCACCCCTGCCCCCGCATTCACGCACCTTGCTCGCGGGCGTTGTCGTCGCGTGCGTCGTCGGCGTCGGAAGCGGGCTCCGCGCTCGGCGCGGATTGCATGCGCTGAATGAGGCGGGCCTCGATGGTGGTGAGACGGCGGGAGAGGGCGAGCACCTGCTGCTGCACGTGCGTGAGCTGTTTACCCAGCTGGTCAGCATCGTACGAAGTTTGCATGTGCGCCTCTTGCAGGGCTCGCACGCCTGCGGCGAGGTCGGCGAGCTGGGAGCGCAGCGATGGGTCTTGGTTGTTGCTGGGTTGCGACATGCGGCGTTTGGAGCGATATGGTAGCGGCATGCTTGCAGCTCCTTCTTCGTCTTCGCGCTCGCTGGTCAGGCTTCGCTGGGTTGGCGTTGCGTGCTGCGCGGTGCTCGGTGGCGGGTGGAGCAACGCACTCGCAGCGGATGGGCAGGCCGATCCGCTGCTCGCGCCAGCAGGACTGAGCGAAGCGACGCTTGCGGCGGAGAGCACCTCGCCCCAGAGCGCGTTTGGCGAGGCGAAGACCTGGTGGTGGAACGCGACGGTGGGCGTCGCGAGCGACTTTGACGACATCGACGATGCGAACGCTTCGGTTGGCATCAGCTACTTCGCGGCGGAGGATGTGGAGGTCGGGGGCGATCTGCTGCTGCGATATGTGGTGCAAGATGGGAACGATGCGCTCGCACTGAACCCGCAGGTGGCGTTTCGGTGGCACTTCTGGAAGGGTGCGACGCTGTTTGGAAGCAGCGCAGAAGGTGCTAACACCTGGACGGCATTTCTTGAGGTGGGGATTGGCGTGATGGTGAGCACGGACGATGTGCCGCCCGCTGCGACGAGCATCAACTTCACGCCCCGCGCGGGCGCGGGCGTGACATATGCGCTCAACGACACGACGCGTCTGCTCGCGAGCCTGCGTTGGAGCCACGTGAGCAACGCGGACATCTTTGGGAACGACGACAACGTGGGGAGCGACGGCGTGATGCTCACGGTGGGGTGCATCTGGGCGTGGTGAGCGAGGGTGCGACGCGGTAGCGCGAGAGCTTGACACGTTCTTTGCACAGCACACACATTCTTGATGTGTCAATCTTTGCGCCGCATTCACGCGGGTTTGACTCAAAGCGTGAACATTTGCAGTATTGTCCTCCTCACTTCAAGGAGGTCCCTTTGCATCTGTTCCGTTCTGACAAGCATCGTGTTCTGAATCGTCCGATGGTCGCTCCGGTCGTTGCGCTGCTTGCAGCCGCGGCTGGCACTGCGCAGGCTCAGCCTGGGCCGCAGGTGGGCACGCTGGTGGCACTGCCCGACACGCAGTTCTACAGCGATAGCGCGACGCGCTTCCCGCAGTTCCTCCAGCAGACGAACTGGATCAAGGACAACCGCAACGCGATGGGCATTCAGTTTGTGTCGCACCTGGGCGACATCGTGCAGAACGGCAGCGTGCTGACCGAGTGGCAGCGTGCGGACCAGGCGATGGACGTGCTGGACACCATCGTGCCCTCGCTGCCCTACGCGGCTGTGCCGGGCAACCACGACTATGCCACCACGGGCAGCAAGGGCACGCTCGCGGCGAACTATGTGAACAACTTCGGGCCCCAGCGTTATGCCGGTCAGCCCTGGTATGGCGGCAGCACGAGCAACGGCTGGAACCACTACCAGATCATCACGATCGGCGGGCGGCAGTATCTGCACCTTGCCTTGGAGTGGCTGCCCGCTTCGGCGACGGCCGGTCAGGACGACGCGATTGCCTGGGCGCAGAGCGTCATTGACGCGAACTTCAACATGCCCACGATCCTCAGCACGCACGAGTACATCATCGACGACTTCACGGTCGCGAGCGGGCGGAGCGGCGGCGGCGAAGCCATCTGGAACAGCCTGGTGCGGAACAACAACCAGATCTTCCTCTGCCTCAACGGGCACTTCCACCGCGGCGTGGATGGCGACGACGGCGAGCGCTTCGAGGTCGCGACGAACAACTTCGGTCGCCCCGTGCTCCAGTTCCTGAGCGACTATCAGGCCTACCCCAACGGTGGCGATGCCTACCTGCGGCTGTACGTCTTCAACGAGCCCGCGAACCAGTTCCACGTCGTGAGCTACTCGCCCAAGACCGGCGCGACGAATGCGGCGGGTGCTGGCGCATCGCGCTTCTTCGCGGCCTCGCCCGTGAACCCTTACGCCATGCCCGCGGGGCTGCCCGCGCTCACGAGCGGCACCGTGCAGGTGGATGCCAACAGCCGGTTTGACATCGCGCTGGACTATGCGGCGCGGTTTTCGCCCATCGCCCCGCCCCCGCCCCCGCCGCCGCCGCCCTTCACCACGTTCAGCTTCCGCAACGGCGTGAACAGCTACGCCGGCACGCAGGACAACTATGTGGCGATCTCGACGCCCACGACGAACTTCGGGGCCTCGACGATCGTGAAGGTGGACACGGTGGACGGCGCGAGCAACGGGCCCGTGCACGGTCTGCTGCGGTTTGAGAACATCGTGGGCAGCGGCGCGGGGCAGATTCCTGCGGGCAGCACGATCGACCTCGCAACGCTGACGCTGAACACCACGAACGCGACCGCGAACGCGGTGAACATCCACCGCATGGTGGGCGCGTGGGATGAGGCCTCGACGTGGAACAGCCTGGTGGCGGGCGTGCAGGCCGATGGCGTGGAAGCTGCGGTGGCGACCGATGTGGTGCTACCCAGCGTCGCGAGCGGCGTGCGCGTGATTGACGTGACCCCCGCCGTGACGGCGTGGACGAACGGCGCAGCGAACCAGGGCTGGGCCCTGCTGCCCACGGGCAGCGACGGGTGGGACTTCAGCAGCAGCGAGGCAACGACCACGACGCAGCGCCCGCAGTTGACGGTGCGCGTGCTGAACCCTGGCGTGCAGCGTGCGACCTTCGTGAACGGCACGAACGGGTATGCTGGCACGCTGGACACCGAGCTCATGCAGTCGACCCCGACGACCAGCCGCGGCGACGCGCTGGACTTCTCGATCGACTCCGACGACCCCAACGGCACGGGGAGCGACAACCACATTCTCATCCAGTTCCAGGACATCATCGGCGAGCTGCCCGGGCAGGTGCCCGCGGGCAGCAACGTGGTGATCAACCTCGCGCAGCTCGTGGTCGAGGGCTTTGACCCGGGCGACGGCGCAAGCGTGCACCGCGTGCTACAGGCGTGGGATGAGAACGCGACGTGGGCCAACAGCTTTGGTGGCAACGGCGTGCAGAACACGGGCATCGAGGCTGCGTCGCAGCAGGATGCGGTGGTGGCTGGTGCGACCGGTCGCGTGGAGATCAACGTGACGGCTTCGCTCCAGGCCTGGGTGAACGACCCCGCGAGCAACTTTGGCTGGGCCCTGCTGCCCCTGGGCAACAACGGCTGGGACATTCGCTCGAGCGAGAGCACGCAGCCCCCGCAGCTTCGCGTGTACTACACCGTGGTGCCCACCGGGTGCGATTCCATCGACTTCAACCGCGATGGGCTCTTCCCCGATGATGCCGACCTGGTCGACTTCCTCAGCGTGCTCGCAGGCAGCGCATGCAGCACCGACCCAACCCCCGGCTGCGCCGACATCGACTTCAACAACGACGGGCTCTTCCCGGATGACAGCGACCTCATCGCGTTCCTCCGCGTGCTGAGCGGCAACACCTGCGAGGAGTGATCTCGGCAGGGCTGCGTGGGCAGCCCCTGAGATGACAGAAGTGATGCAAGAACTGATGATGGACGCAGATGCCCGCCGTGCAGGACGCACGGCGGGCATTTTATTTCGTGGCCGTTTGGATGGACGGAGACGGGATAGACGGAGCGACAAACGCGTCGCAGCGTGGCTTGCGATGCCCAGGTCGCTCGCTCGCCTGCGTTCCCTACGCCCTGCACGCCGCCCCATAGATGTTTCGATGCGTGATGGGCTGGTGCACGAACTCCCGCAGCATCGAAGCTCCAAACGGCGGCTCGCAGGGGTACATCTGGCTGCGTTCGAGGCTCAGGTTGTGGAGCTTGCAGCGCTGCAGCAGCTTGGCGAGGCGCTCGGGCGTGGTGGGGTTGCAGTGCTGCTCGCGCTCGATGTGGTCGGCGTGGGCGCGACCGCCCTGGGCGATCCACTCCGCGTCGAGCCACGCGGCGTAGCTGCGGGTCACGCGCTCAAACTGCTCGGGGGGCAAGTGGGCATAGGCGAGCAGGGGCTTGGCGAGCACCCCCTCGCGCTCAGCGAAGATGTAGTCGAACTCTGTGGGAAAGGTGTGGTAGATGAGCACGCCTCGCGGCGCGAGCAGCCTGCGCATCGCGCCAAGCACCACGCCCATCTCATCGTCGTGCAAGTGCTCAAAGAGGTCGAAGGCGACGATCATGTCAAAGCCCTCGCCCGCGCCGCAGGCTGAGAGCTGTTCGGGCGTCAGCTCCGTCACATCGGCGTGCAAGAAGGTCGGGCGCACGCCCTGCTCGAGGGCAAGCTCGCGGGCAACTTCAAGCCCCGTCGCGTCGGCATCGACGCCTGTGGTGCGGGCCCCAACCTTGGCGAACTCGATGGCGAAGGTGCCGATCGAGCAACCCACGTCGAGCACGCTCATCTCGTGCCAGGGCTTCGCGCTGAGGGGCAAGGCAAAGCGGCGCGCGAGCGTGAAGGCGAGGTCGACGCGAAGCTTCCAGTGGTTGTGCTCGCGCTCGCGATATTTTTGGGCTTGGCGACGCTGATAGGCATCGCCATAGGTGGGCGCGTGCTCATAGGTCACCAGCGTGCGAGGCTCGGGAGAAACGACGGTCTCGGGCTTTGCTGCGGCCATGGCTTGGGAGTATCGGGCACGGCTGGCGCGGGGCTGCACAATGTGCGGGCGGGGATGAGCCCGCCACCCAACCCACGATTCAGCCCGCCACTTCCGCCACCACTTCGCGCAGCAGGGGTGCCCGCCTGCCAATGAGGCGCTGCCAGAGCATCGCCATCGCGCTTTTGCTCGCCCACTCGCGGATGGTGGCACGATCGCCCCCAAAGGCGAAGGTGCGGACCTCGCACGCTGGGGCCCCCGCGCTGGCCTCGCCATCGATGCTTGCGAGGCCTATGCACACCAGGCCCACGGGCTTGGCGGGACGGCCCGCAGCGGCGGGCACAGCTCCGCCCGGGCCTGCAATGCCCGTGATGCTCAGGGCGTGGGTGCTGGCGAGACGCCGGAGCGTGCCCAGGGCGAGCTCGCGAGCAACTTCGCTGCTCACGGCTCCGGGCCCGCCCTCAGCGAGCAGCTTGGCATCCACGCCCGCGAGCTGCACCTTCAGGGAGTTGCTGTAGGTCACGAGGCCGCCCGCGTAGGCGGCGCTGCTGCCTGGCACGTCGGTCAGCATCGCAGCGAGCATGCCGGCAGTGCAGCTCTCGCAGGTTGCGAGCGTGTGTCCCCGGGTGCGGAGGGCCTCGAGCAGCACGCCCGGCAGGGTCGCGGCACCCTCGCTAAACACGTACTCACCCGCGATGCCGCGGATCTCTCGCGCCGTCTCGTCGAGCAGTGCATCGGCATGCGCAGCGGGGCCCGGGCCTTCGTAACGCAGCCTGCACGAGATGATGCCGCCACTGGCGGTGGTGCCCACGAGCGGGTTGCGGCTGCGATCCATGAGCGAGCCCAGCCTTTGGGCGAGGTCGCTCTCCGCGAGGCCAAAGCAGTGCAGCGTGCGAGTGCGGACGCTGCGGGATTGATCGTACATCAGGCGGGGTAGCACTTGGGACTCGATCATGGGCATCATCTCTTTGGGAGGGCCCGGGACGCAGAAGACGTCGGCGTGCTGCACCCGGCCTGCGATGCCCGGGGCGGTGCCGTGGGGGTTGGCGAGGGCGACGGCGCGGGAAGGGCGCAGGGCCTGCAGCCTGTTGAGCGGGCCCATCGTGCGCCCGCGAGCCATGTACCACGCTTCGATCTGGGCAAGAGCGATTGGGTCTTCAACCAGCGTGTCGTCCATCGCGCGGGCGAGGGCCTCGCGCGTGAGGTCGTCTTTCGTGGGGCCCAGGCCGCCCGAGCAGACGATGACGTCGGCCTTGGTCGCGAGGCGTTGGAGGGCCTGCACTTGCGCGTCGAGGTCGTCGGGCACGGTGCAGCGTTCGACGGTGATGACGCCCGCCTCGGCAAAGCGGGCGCTGAGCCACTTGCCGTTGGTGTCGAGGGTCTGGCCCAGGGTCAGTTCATCGCCAATCGACAAGATGGCAAGGGTGCGGTGCGGCAGGGCACGCGGGGCGGTGTCGCGAGGCGCTGGGGCGGGCGCGGGGCTGGCAGCGGAAGATGAAGGGGATTGGTGCATGGAGGTGCTGCGGACAGGGTATGAGCGTTGGGCAGGGGCACTCCCTGGGGCTGCGGTCGTGCAACGCGGGCAGGTGTTCGCCCACGATTGCCAGCACGATGCGTACGCTGGCGGCGTGTGAAGAGCCGATATCCGTCGGCTGCTTTCGGAACGCTGGCCCACAGGATGGTCTTGGGCGCGGCGCGACGTGTTGGAACAAAGGAGTCTGGTGCATGCCCGCAGGTTCACGCCGCTCGTCCCGCGTCTTTGTGCTTGCCAGCATGGCGGGCCTTGCCCTTGGCGCATGCTCGCAGCCCAAAGATGACGCAAGCGGTGCCGATGGGGCTGCCAAAGCTGGAACGGCAAAGACCCCCGCGTCGGTCGCGGCGCAAAGCTCTAAAGCCTCGCCCAAGGCCCTGCCCAAGGACGTGACGGCGGCGATTGAGCGGTCGCGTGACACGGTGTTTCCCGCGCTCGTGAACATCCAGGTCATCAGCGTGAGTTTTTGGGGTGGCAAAGAGACCAAGGGCGGCAGCACCGGAAGCGGCACGATCATCACGCCCGACGGGCTGGTGGTCACAAACCATCACGTGGTCGAGGATGGCAGGTCCTTTCGCGTGACGCTTGCAGACAAGCGCGAGGCCCGCGCAACGCTCGTCGGCGAAGACCCCATGACCGACCTTGCCGTGCTGCGGCTGAACATGCAGGACCTGGGCGAGTCTCCCTTGCCCACCGCGAGCTTTGGCGACAGCGATGCGCTGCGGCCTGGCGATTATGTGATGGCGATGGGTGCGCCGTTTGGGCTCAATCGCTCGATCAGCCTTGGGATCGTGAGCAACACCGAGCGCGTGTTTACGGGCATGAGCGGGGACGACATCGCGGATCAGGAGTTTGACTTCGACACCAGCAGCGACATCTTTACGCGCTGGCTCCAGCACGATGCGCTGATCCTCCCGGGCAACTCGGGCGGGCCCCTCGTGAACTTGCAGGGCGAGATCGTGGGCGTGAACACGCGTGGGGGCAGCGGCCTGGGCTTTGCCAACCCCAGCAACTTCGCACGCAAGATCGTCGACTCGCTCATTGCGAACGGCGAGGTGATTCGCAGCAGCATCGGCGCGAACTTCAAGAGCGTGAAGCGTGCGGGCTTCTCGGAGGGCGTGCTCATCAACTCGGTGAATGAGGATGGGCCAGCCGACCGTGCGGGGCTGAAGGCGGGGGATGTGATCGTCGCGCTCGATGGCACGCCCGTGTCGGCGCGCTTTCCAGAGGAGATTCCGCTGGTGCTGCGGGCGATTGCGGAGAAGCCCGTGGGCACCGCGATGCAGATTACCTACAAGCGAGGCGACACGCAGGGCACGAGCACGGTGACGACGGAAAAGCTGATGCGCGAGCAGGGCGATCGCAACGCGCTCCGCGTGTTTGGCGTGTCGGTGAGTCAGATCACGGCTCGCATGGCCCGCAACCGCAGGCTGGACAACACCGAGGGCGTGCTCGTGATCGGCATTCGCGGCGGCGGCCCGGCGGAGATCGCTGAGCCCAGCCTGGGGTGGGGCGACATCATCAAGAGCATCGATGGCAAGCCCATCCGCACGTTGCAGGACATGCTGGACGCCTATCAGGCGATTGCGAGCCAAGACCCACTGCCCGAGTTTGTGCGCGTGGAGTTTGATCGCAACGGCAAGAACCAGCTCACGCTGCTGAAGCCTCGCAACGAACGCCCCGACGACCCGCCCCGCGAGCTGCCCAAGGCGTGGATCGGCATCGCAACCCAGCCCGTGCTGCGCGACCTCGCACGGCAGCTCAGCCTGCCCAACAACGCACAGGGCTTCCGCATCACGCGGGTGTATCCGCGCACGCTTGCGCAGCAGGCGGGGCTGCGCGTGGGCGACATCATCACAAAGCTCAATGGCGAGGCGGTGTCTCCTCGCACGCTGCAGGATGCGGGCATGCTCGTGCGGAACATCCGCAAGTTGCCCATCTCGGGCGCGGCAAAGCTGGAGCTGCTGCGCGAGGGGCAGACCGTAACGCTCGACGTGCCGCTGGAGCGCAGCCGCCTGACGCCCGAGGAGGCCCTGCGCGACAGCAACCGCGACTTTGAGCTGACGGTGCGCGAGCTGACGTTCTTCGATCGCGACGACATGCGCTGGGACGAGAACGTGCAGGGCGTGATGGTGCAAAGCGTGGAGCGTGCGGGGTGGGCGGGGCTCGCGGGGCTCATCGAGGGCGACGTCATCCAGCGCATCAACGAGTTTGCGGTGACGGACCTCGCGAGCTATCGCAAGGCGATGGACGCGATCGCGAAGCAGCAGCCCGCGCGGGTGGCGTTCTTTGTGCTCCGCGGCAATCGCACGCAGTTTAACTTTGCCGAGCCCGAGTGGAAGCCCATGACGGCCGAAGAAGCGGCGAAGGCGGCATCGACGCCTGCGCCGAGCACGCCCTGACTCGGCTGACGCTCGCACTTTGCACGACTGGACTCTTTGAGTGCTTGGTTCTCCCTGTGATAGAGAGCTCGTGACGGACAGCTCGTGATAGATCGCTCGTGATGGATAGCCCGCTGGCCCTTTTCTCCTCATACCTATGAACACTCACTTCCGCGCAATCTCTCTCGTCGCCTCCACGGGCCTGGTCGCTTTGTTGCTGGGCTGCTCCGGGTGCGCCTCGTACAGTGGCGCCGGTTGGCACGGCAAGCCCGACACTGTGGCGGGCACCGGGCACGACCACAAGTCGAGCGGCGCAGCAGCGAAGGACACCGCACCAGCCAAGCCCGTCATTACGCTCGATGGCGATACCTCCGAATGGCCCGAGGGCGTCGTCGCGCTCGCTGATGAGCACCATCTTTACTTGCGATTCAGCTTCGAGGGGAGCCAGCAGTTCACGCTGCAAGCGGCAAACGAGAGCACGGTGCTGCTGCTCGACACCGATGGCAACGCAAGCACGGGCGAGCGGCTCGCGCCCAGCGAACTCAGCGAGCTTGGCATCGACCTCGAGGTCGTGTTCTCACCTCCACGGGCGGATGGCACGCTGGGGCGGGGCGTTGCACTGCGCAGCGTGAGCACCGATGGTGTGCGGAGCACGCTAAGCGTCTACGACTGGGACTTTGCATGCGCCCCCACGTTCGCGAGCGAGTGGTATGAGGCTCGTCTCAGCCGAACGCCCGTGGGCAGCGTGCCCGAGGCCGCCTCGGGCTTGCTTGGCACAAGCACGAGCGTGCGCGGTGCCTTTGGGCTCACGAACGGGCAAGGCGCGCTGCTTGCTTGGTCGCCGCCCTTTGCAGCGACGATGCCCGAGCGATGCCAAACGAGCGCCCGCGCGAGCAACATGACGATCCCGAAGAAGCCCGCGGGCGGCGTGCGCGTGCTGAGCTACAACGTGCTGCGCTCAAGCCCGAAGCAGAAGCCCGAGGTTTACGCACGCATCCTCAAGGCGATCGACGCCGACGTGCTGCTGCTGCAAGAGTGGGAATCTTCGGGCCCTGCCGACATGCAGCAATGGTTTGGCGCGAATGCGAGCACGCTGGGCAACTGGCAGGCGCGGACAGTCGCGGGCGAGGTGGGCCAGGGCGGGGGCATCGCGGTCGTCAGCAGGCTGCCCATCACGGGCCCGCTGCTCTCGGGCCCCGTTCTCGTCGAGGGCCGCCCGATGCGCTTCGTCGCTGCATCCATCGACAGCCCCTTGGGTACGCTGCACGTCGCGAGCACGCACCTCAAGTGCTGCGGCACGCTGGGCAGCCGCGAAGACCAGCAGCGCATGAACGAGGCCCTCGCCATCAACGCCGCGATGCGGGGCGTTGCATCGCCCGATGCGACGGTCATCATCGCGGGCGACATGAACCTGGTGGGCGGGCGTGCACCGCTGGACACGCTGGTGAACGGGCTCGACGCCGACGGCTCGGCCCTCGCCATCGCGAACGCGCGCACGCTGGGCGACCGCACCTACACCACGTGGAGCGAAGCGGGCAACAACTTTGGGCCCGGGCGCCTCGACTACATCGTCTACAGCGACAGCGGCTCGGTGCGCACCACAAACAGCTTCGTGCTCGACACCAGCCGCCTGAGCGACGCGACCCTCGCGAGCCTGGGCCTGCAGCGCAGCGACACCGCAGACGCGAGCGATCACAAGCCTGTGGTCGTGGACTTTGTGAGGTAGCTTGTGCGATAAGTTGTGCGATAGATAAGGTGCCTCTGGCGAGGACCACGCCGGGGCTGACTTGCCACACTCCCTGCCCTTTCTGCACGCCGCGAGCACGCTCGCGGCGTGCTTTGTTCTCTCCCAGCGTTTGTTCTTCCTATCCTTGTCTTCTATGCCCCACGCCCCAAACGCCCCCCACGCTTCCTCGCCCGCTCGCCCGCACGACGTCGAGCTTGCCTCGCAGATTTCGCCGCGCCGCAAGAGCTCGCAGGCCACGACAATCTCCGAGCTTGCCGCCGAGCAGCTCGCCCACTTCGGCATCGACCCCACGAGCGACTTTGGCAGTCGGATGGCCGACCTCACCAAGCACCTCTACAGCGGCCACGCCGACATGCGGCTGCTGTGGGACACCACCGTGAAGGAGCTCGCGACGCTGCCCCGCAAGGACCGCATCGAGCGATTCGCGGCCCAAAAGTTCCTCTGCTACCAGCTCGCAAAGATGCTCGACACGCTGCAGCACCCCTTCCGCAAGACCTACCAAAGCCTCGTCCCCACCACCGCCCAGCGCCTGCCCAAGGGCCCCTACCCGATCTTCGACAACGTGACGGCACTCTTCAGCGCCAAGCCCGTCATCACGCGCACCGCGACATACATCTACGCCTGCGCCGAGTGGGTGACCGACGCCTTCGAGGGCAAGGAGCTCATGCTCGAGGTCTACTCGCGCTTGCTGAACCCCACGAACGTCAGCCTCGCCAACCACATCGTCGACATCGAAGCTGGCCCATACGCCCACGAATACTTCGCGTGGAACTTTAACAGCGGCATGGCAGCCGTCGACGCCATCCTCAGCCACCTCGTGGGCTACCAGGACATCATCCTCGCAAGCCGCAACGTCTACGGCGGCACCTATCAGCTCATGCACGACTGGTTCGCCAAGAAGGGCAACCTCGACGTGAGCGTGAACTTCTTCGATGGCTACGAGGTCAAGGACTTCATCACCGCGTTCGAGAAGGTCTCCGCCGCGAATGCCGATCGCATCAAGCAGGGTCGCCACATCTATGTCTACATCGAGAGCCCCTGCAACCCGCACGGCTACGTGCTCGATGTGCCCGCGATCTGCAAAGAGGCGCACAAGCGCGGCCTCACGGTCATCTGCGATAGCACCGTGGGCACGCCCTTCCTGCACCGCCCTCTCCAAAAGCCCGACGCCATGGAACGCCCCGACTTCATCATCCACAGCTATACGAAGGACCTGAGCGGCCACGGCAGCACCACCGCGGGCTGCCTCATCGGTCGCAACGAACGCATGTTCATGGGCAAGCACGAGAGCATGCCCGGCACCGACGTCGACGGCAAGCCCCGCACCTTCAACTGGGACGAAACGGTTTTCTGGAACGTCTACTACGTGAAAGGCGCGTTCCTCGATAGCGACAAAGCCTACGAAGTGCTCAACGGCATGCACACCCTCGAGCTGCGACTGCTGCAAAAGGTCGTGAACACCTTGGCATTCACCGAGTTCCTGCAAAGCCACCCCGACATCAACGTGAAGAGCAACGCCGCACCAGGCAACGAAAACTCCGCCGTGCGCGAGCGCGTTATGCACCAGGGCTTCCCCGCCCCACTCTTCACGTTCGACTTTGAAGGCAAAGGCTCAAGCACAGGCGGCGCGAAAGCCACGCGCCCCAACATCGACCGCTACACCTTCGAACGCTTCTTCGACTGCCTCGACCCCATCTTCGGCCACCAAGTCTCGCTGGGCCAGCCCAACACCGTCGTCCTCTGCCCCGCCATCACCAGCCACAGCGAGATGAGCGAGCAAGCCTTGAAGGACGCCGGCATCAGCCCCACCACCGTCCGCGTGGCTGTGGGTGCCGAAGACCCGCGAACCTTGATGGCCCACCTCATCAAGGCGGCAGAGAGCACACTCGATAGCGTTGTGCCCGGCTTTAGCAAGAAGTTCCCAACGTCTGAACAGTGCGACGCGATGTACTTCAAGCACTACACGGCAGTGCATGAAAAGTACATGAAGAGCCAGCCGAGGATGGCTGAGTTGGTGGGGTGAGGCTAGTATTCGTTCGTATCTGGGGTAAAAAAATTCGATCGTGTATGGGGTAACGGGTGAGTTGAGCAGACGACATCATCGTCTGCTCAACCGCCCCGTTGTCGGGTGCTGACCTGAGGGCCTCATGGCCTCATGCCAAGAAGGAAAGAGCAAAGTGTTCATTTGTGCGCAAGCGACGTTTCGTTCCTACCTCCTGGTGCTGCTCGCGACGCTGATCGCCCCGTTCGTCCCCGCCCACGCCGCACGCGGGCAGTGCCCGGCCGGCTGGCTGCCGACGCCGCGACAAGATGACCGCATCCCGGCCATGCATGACCGGGCGCCTTCAAGGGATGTCCGTTCCGTGCACAAGAATGACCATCCATCACTTTGGCATGAGCTCGTGGGCTGATGCCGCGAACGAGGAGAAATGAATGCAGCCAGTTCGTACGCCGTTGCTGAAGTCTGTGCTCCATTTGCTGATCGGCGCGATTGGAGTGATTTTCATCCCTATCAACGCTTCGTACGCACAGTGCGCGTCCCCAGGATTCGTGCAGGCCTCCGACGGAACCAGTTGCAACAGCGTGACCATTACATGGTCGTCGGTCCAGTTTGCCACCGGGTATCAGATCTTTCGGAATCCGTTCGGCGGCACTGGCGGGACTCAGATCGGCACCAACGGCTCGTCAACCTCTTTCACCGACACCACCGGTACCCCCGGGGTGACATATTGGTACTCGGTCAGGGCAACAGGCAACATCTGCGGCAGTAATGCCCCGTTTGGCGGTCCGGACTCAGGCTTCCGCGCAGGTCCGCCTGCGGTGCCCAGTAATGTGCAGGCTTCAAACGGCTCATCTTGCTCCGGCGTTTCCGTCTCTTGGTCGTCTGTCGTCGGTGCAACCGGCCATGAAGTTGGCCGAGCCACGTCTCAGGGGGGCAGCCCTTCGGTGATCGGCTCAACCTCCGGCGTGAGTTTCACCGACACGACGGCCGTGCCCGGACAGGTTTACTTCTATTCAGTGCGTGCACTGAACAACTGCGGCGCGGGCAATTTCAGCTCTGGCTCGGCACAGGGGGTAAGGCTCGCACCGCCACCGCCGCCAATCGGTGGGCCAAATGTTCAGAGCACGTGCGCGTCAATAACGGTGTCTTGGTCTGCGGTTCTAGGGGCCAGCGGGTACGATGTCGGACGGAGCACGTCCTTCTCGGGTAGCAACCCGACGGTCGTTGGTAGTCCGTCGGGCGGAAGCTTCACCGATACGACCGCAATTCGCGGCACAACTTACTACTACTTTGTTCGGTCGCGAAACTCATGCGGGGCGGGTGACTTCGGTTCTTCAAGCTCAGGGATCGTACGTCCTGCCCTTGGCGTTCCCGCCTTCGTCTCTGCTCGAGAAGGTACTAGTTGCGACTTTACAACAGTTCAGTGGAACTTTGTTCTGGGTGCAACAAGGTACGATGTTGCAAGGTACGAATTCAACCAGCCGTCCTTCGCGACAGTCATCGGGTCCAGCATCTCAACTAGCTTTAATGACAACACGGGAATCCCTGGCCGGGTCTACTATTACTTTGTTCGTGCCGTCGACAATTGCGGCCCTGGCGACTATTCCTCCACTCCTCCTGTAACAGGCTTCCGCGCAACCTCGCCCGTAGTAACGGACCAGCCGGCTGGTGTCTCAGTGTGCACGAGCAATGCGATCGCATTCTCCGTTCGGGCAACTGGCAATGGAATCGCGGCCTCGTCCATCGACTACCAGTGGCAGCTCGCTGATCCACCCGGCAATTGGATCTCGCTCAACTCGGCACCAG
Source organism: Planctomycetaceae bacterium (assembly GCA_027487735.1). Taxonomy (GTDB): domain Bacteria; phylum Planctomycetota; class Phycisphaerae; order Phycisphaerales; family UBA1924; genus BJHL01. The sequence goes on from JAIYDA010000066.1 coordinate 74,705, forward strand.
TAGCCCTACCCGGTGGCGGGCAGGTCTCTGCCACGCAAGCGGATCAACGGCTCGCGTACATTAGCGTGAGCGGGCGTTCCGGAACGCTGCCCATCCGCTGCATCGTCTCCAACGCCTGCGGCAGCGTCACCAGCAACACCGCCACTTTGACTGTGCTCGAAGCCTGTTGCGACCCCATCGACTTCAACCAAAACTCCCTCTTCCCCGAAGACCAAGACCTCGTCGACTTCCTCTCCGTCCTCGCCGGCGGCGACTGCTCCCCTGGCAACACCTGCTCCGACATCGACTTCAACAACGACGGCCTCTTCCCCGACGACACCGACCTCATCGCCTTCCTCACCGTCCTCGCGGGCGGGGCGTGCTAAGGCATTGTTCCATCGCGCGCCGCGGCGGCATGAAGAGCCAGCCGAGGATGGGGGAGTTGGTGGGGTAGGGAACATGAGCAAAGGGCGCACATGACCAAACCCAGGCAACACTTGACACGCCAGAGTTGCCCTCGCACGCCGACTACTTCAGCGCCGCCGCCACCAACTCAGCCCGGTTTGACACGCCCAGCAACTTGTGGAGCCGGCCCACATGCATGTGCACGGTGTGCGCGCTGATCCCAAGCTCGCGCGCCACCTGCTTTTCGCTCTTGCCCTTGGCGAGAAGTTCGAGCACCTGCGCAAGTCGCGGCGTGAGATTGTGCTCTTTTGTCGAGTGCTCACCCATCAGCACTTGCGACCACCCTTGCAGTGCTTGCTGCAACAGTTGCATCGCGCGGACATCGCTCGGAGTGTACTGCCCATCGCTCCAAGCCCTGTGGACAGCGATACACATGGCACACGTCTCCCCACGCGGCGCAAGCACGCTCAGCATCATGTCATCGACATGCGCTTTGCGGCGATACTCCTGCACGTAGGGCGTGGCATACCAGTTTGCATCCTCAACATGCCGAGCGCGAAGCCACGTGCGCGGCATGCGCGGGCTGGACACAATTTTTTCCAACAGCGGGTCGGCGCACGCTCGGTCAGCAAGATAGCTCACGAAGACCTTGCGGGCGTTGCTGTCGAGGCCCGTATCCGTGACGCGAGTCGGCCTGGCGTGATCTTCAGAGTTCCACCCCTGCACTTCGCACACTACGCCCATCGACGCATTCGTCAGCGATCTTGCATGATCACAGAGCAGCGACCGCCAATCACCTTTGGCGACAAACACCTCGCCCACCTCGCCAACGGCGAGGAGGACGCGGCGTTCGGTGCTCAGCTGTTCTCGCTTGGGTGCCACCATTCACCTTTCACTCGAATGAACGTCCGCTTGAGCCATGAGAAGAACTGTACACCTGAAAAGCTGTATTGCCCGGCGCAGGCGGCGGAGTACTTTCTCCCCGACTGTGTCCCTGGAGTGGATGGAAGGCAGCCGCTCGCCACCGAGTGGAATCAAACATTCGCAGAATCTTCACGCTTCCGAGCGGAACGGCATCAGACGGAGCGTTTTTCAAGCGAACGGCTTCAGATCAAGAAGTGACTTGACACAAAGAGGTGCGGATCATGTTCACATTACCAGTCGCTTTGGCCGAGTGTGCCTCGATGCTGCGCGCCAACATCGTCGCAGGTGCGCGTGCGTCTGCTGTGTTTGCCGTCTGCATGGTGTGGATCATCAGCCTGCCACACGCGGCGCAGGCTCAGTCATGCACGGGCAGCTGGCTGTATCACGCCCCCGATCAACAGCGCCCGGGCATCGATCTGTTTAACAATCGCACGCCTGACTGCGTCATCGGGTGGGACCCCGACGGCCAAGGCCCCCAGCAAGAGTGGACCATCGTGGGCGGCCTCATCGACAAGGCCGGCAACACGCCCGTTGCAAACATCGCCGCCTTTGACGGCACCCAGTGGCGAGCACTGGGCGCGGGATTCAATCAGCGGGTGCGGCAACTGGCGGTGCTGAACGGCGAGCTCTACGCGGCGGGCGACTTTACCGCGTCGGGCGCGACGTCAGTCAGCCGGGTGGCTCGATGGGACGGAACAAGCTGGCAAGCACTCGGCACAGGACCGGGCGGCAGCGTCAACACCATGCACGTGTGGAACAACCAAATTGTCGTCAGTCAAGCAATGTCGGGGGGCAACGGCAACGCGCGAGTTTGGAATGGAGCAGCCTGGACCACACTCGGCGCCTTTGGCGGACAAATCGGTGCCTTCGCAACCTATAACAGTCAACTCGTTGCCGCAAGCACTTCAACGACGCCTGCTGGTCGGATCGCCGCATGGAATGGTTCAGCCTGGGTCGCCTTGGGTTCAGGCGTCAATGGCGCGGTCGAGTCACTTGCTGTCCTAAACAACGATCTCATCGCCGCTGGCTTTTTCACGACGGCAGGCGGCTCTCCCGTCAGCAACATCGCCCGCTGGAACGGCACGTCATGGTCTGCGCTTGGCTCGGGCATCAATGCCCGCGTCAACGCCCTCGCCGTCCTCGGCAACGAAGTCTTCGCCTGCGGCAACTTCAGCAACGCGGGCGGCGTCGCTGTCAGCAACGTCGCAAAGTGGAACGGAACCTCGTGGACCGCCACGTCGAGCGGACTTGTGAACGAAGGCTCGCCGGTTGACATGGCTGTGGTGCGCGGCCGCATCAACGTTGTTGGCAACTTCACCCACGCGGCTTCAACGATCCCAATGTCGGGCATCGCAATCTGGAACGCAACTGAAAACCGCTGGCAAGCGGTTTCATCGTCGTTTGACGCAAATGTGAATGGTTTTCTGGAGTTTCAAGGCAGTATGTATGCCTTCGGGTCGTTTACTCGCGCAGGTGGCGATGCGGCCGGTAGCGTTGCGAAGTGGGACGGCCTCGCGTGGCGGCCCGTTGGAACCAATGCGTTGCGCTTCACTCACGCGTTGGTTGAGTACAACGGGCAACTGGTCGCAGCAGGAAGCAACCCCAATCAGGATGGCACGTTCAATCAACGTGTCATGCGGTTTGACGGCACAACATGGCTCCCCCTCACCGACGAAGCAAGCAGCACGTTTGTCGGCCCTGCAAACGATCTCATCGTCTACAACGGTGATCTCTACGCGTCTGGTCAGTTCAGTGTCGCAGGCGGTGTTCCGGCAAACTGCATCGCTCGTTGGGATGGACTAGCCTGGAACCCCTTGCAGCAAGGACTGACTGGAATCTTTGGTTCCCAAAGCTCCGTGTTTGCATCGGCTCTGGCCGTTTTCCAGAACGAACTCTACGTCGGCGGCGCGTTCGTCAACGCAGGTAGCGTCACCAACGTCAATCATATCGCGCGGTGGAACGGCTCGACCTGGAATCGAGCGGGAACGCTGAACGGGTACAACCCGTTTGCCTTCGTGGGTTCGCTTCAGGAATTCCAGGGCCAGCTTTACGCTACGGGAAACGCGTTGTTTGGTTCCAACCAAGAAATCGGTAGATGGAACGGTTTGACTTGGACGGGAATTAGTCCCGGTTTGGGCTTCGGAGGCGGCCGCTCGATGTGCGTGCACAACGGCAGACTCTACGTTGGTGGTGCCTTTACAAGTGCTGGCGGCAGCACGAGCATTGGGATCGCCCGCTACACCGGCACCGCGTGGCAAACCGTTGGCACCCAAGGTCTCGGCTTCAACCCCGGCAACCGCGACACCGTCACCGCCCTCGCCTCCTACAAAGGTGAGGTCCTCATCGGCGGTATCTTCCCCGCAATCGATGCGGGAACATTCACCGGCGGCACCGGCTCGGGCAACTTCGCTCGCTTCACCGAAACCAACATTCCTTGGATCGCGCGCCAACCGCAAGACGTCTTCTCCTGCGTGGGCAACACCGTCCAGTTCACCTCGGCCGTCGCAACCGGATACACCAACGTCACCTATCGCTGGCAGATCGCAAGTGATCTCGCTGGCGTGGTCTTTCGCGACCTCGCCTCCAACGACGCACCAGGGGTCAGCACCGTCTCAGGCCAGACTACCCCCACTGTCACGATTACCTTGGTCGATTCGGGCTCAGGATTCGACTGGAATCACAAGCTGCGATTGGTCGCATCCAACGCGTGCGGGCAAACCACATCAGACACTGCCGACCTCAGCATTGTGACACCCCCCACCATTGTTCAAAGCCCTGCCGACGGCCTCACCTGTCCGCAAGCTCTCACCAGCGGCGTTCGCCTTTCAGTGGTTGTCGGTCCGCCACTCGTGAGCTATAACCTGCTCTGGCAGATTGAAGACCCTGCGGTGCCCACGGGCTGGCGCACTCTTGAAGAACACATGGACGTCTTGCCGCTCGTCCTCGCAAACGGCGAAACCTGCGGCGAGTATGTCTACCTCCCGTCGCAGACTCTGGAACTCACAAACCTCTGCCCGGGCGTATCAGGCACACGCTTCCGAGCCATCGTCAACAACTTCTGCGGCGAATCGCCCAGCCAGCCCGCCGCCATTGGCGTCAGCACCTGCGACTGCATCGACTTCAACGCCGACACCCTCTTCCCCGACGACGCCGACCTCCTCGACTTCCTCACCGTCCTCTCCGGCGGCGATTGCTCACCCGGCAACACCTGCTCCGACATCGACTTCAACAACGACGGCCTCTTTCCCGACGACACCGACCTCATCGCCTTCCTCACCGTCCTCGCGGGCGGGGCGTGCTAAGGCATTGTTCCATCGCGCGCCGGGGCGACATGAAGAGCCAGCCGAGGATGGGGGAGTTGGTGGGGTGAGGCTACGATTCGATCGTATATGGGGTAAAGGGTGAGTTTCGCAGACGACATCATCGTCTTCTCAACCGCTCCTTTGCCGGGTGCTGACCTGAGGGCCTCATGGCCTCATACCAAGGAGGAATGAGCAAAGTGGTTATTTGTGCGCAATCGACGTTTCGTTCCTACCTCCTGGTGCTGCTCGCGGCTCTGGCGGCAATCTTCGTCCCTGCTCACGCCGCGCGTGGGCAGTGCCCGGCCGGCTGGCTGCCGGGGCAGGGTTTGCCGGGAACGGATGGACTGGTCAACGCCCTGACCGTGCTGCCGGGCGGGGACGTGATCGCGGGCGGGAGCTTCAGCATCGCCGGGGGTGTGCCGGCGAGAAACATCGCCCGCTACAACCCATCCACCAACACCTGGTCGGCGCTGGGGTCGGGGGTGAGCAGCGAAGTCTTCGCCCTGGCCGTGCTGCCGGGCGGGGACATGATCGTGGGCGGGTTCTTCACCACCGCCGGGGGCGTGGCGGCGAATCGCATCGCCCGCTACACCCCGTCCACCAACACCTGGTCGGCGCTGGGGTCGGGGACGGACAGCGACGGTGTCCGCGCCCTGGCCGTGCTGCCGGGCGGGGACGTGATCGTGGGTGGCTCATTCACCGCCGCCGGGGGCGTGGCGGCGAACCGCATCGCCCGCTACAACCCGACCACCAACACCTGGTCGGCGCTGGGGTCGGGGACGGACGGCGAGGTCCGCGCCCTGGCCGTGCTGCCGGGCGGCGACGTGATCGTGGGTGGCTCATTCACCGCCGCCGGGGGCGTGGCGGCGAACCGCATCGCCCGCTACAA